>JBDUCV010000036.1:0-23016 GCA_040003255.1 Actinomycetota bacterium | reverse complement strand
TGGTACGCGCCGAGATAGAACATGTAGAAGGTCGAGTACTTGTCGAAGAAGAACTTCGACGTTCCGACGAGGTTCTCGGTACCGGGATTAACGGCGAGCCATGACTCGGAGTGGTTCGCGTTGAACGGACCCGGGCGACAGGTCCCTGCCTGCGGAACTCGCGAGCCTGGAGGTACGGGGTAGCCGCCGCCCGTCGTCGGCGAGCTGGCAACGACGTTCGTGAACGGCACGCTCGAATCCCATGCGGAGCCGAGCGGGGCGGCCGATGCCCCGCGAGCCGTCAGCGAAAGCGAAGTAATCAACAGTGCTGCAGCCGCCGCTTGGAATCGCTTCATGTCTTCTCCAGCCCCGTAAGGTCGACCCGACACGCGGGCTCGACACCGACATCCCAAGCTTGGCCCCACCAGGGAAACAACACAAGATCCGCAGGGCGGCTTGTCCGCTAGTTGCGGCACCTCCAAGTGCCCAGGGCTTGACCTCTTTGTGCCCGCCGTGTTTGCAAATGCCGTTAGCAGTTCCACTCGCAGCGAGGGCTTACCTCGGGCCGAAATCCCCGAGAATTGGGCTTTGTTACTGGTCGGGGTGGCGGGATTCGAACCCACGGCCTCTTCGTCCCGAACGAAGCGCGCTACCAAGCTGCGCCACACCCCGGTGCCCCGCAGGGCAGCCGCGCCAGCATAGCCGAGCGGCGAGGGCACGCTAAATCTTCGAGAAGCTAACGCGAGACGAGGGTGAGCAGCGAAGCCTCGGGACGGCAGGCGACGCGGATCGGGGTGTAGGGGCTGGTGCCCAGTCCGGCGCAGATGTGGAACCACATGCGGTCATCCCACCGATGGAGCCACCGTGCGCGGTGCACGTCGATGCCGCAGTTCGTGACGATCGCCGGTCCGAAGGGCACCCGAACCTGACCGCCATGTGTGTGCCCGGCGAGCACCAGGTCGTATCCGTCGGCCGCGAACGACGCCAGCAATGCAGGTTCGGGGGAGTGCGTTACCCCGATCCGGACTGCCGCGGAGGCATCAGCCGGGCCCGCGATCTTGGCGTAGCGAGCCCGGTGCAGGTGCGGATCGTCAGTGCCGGCCAGCGCGATCTGCTGGCCAGCCGCGGTGACCGTGGAGCGGACGTGGGTGAGATCGGTCCACCCCTGCGCGGTCATCGCCGCCGCCAGCTGTGGCCAGGGCAGCCGCTCCCCGTACACCCGGTTGTTGTCCGGAGCGAAATAGCGCAGTGGATTCTTCGGGCGGGGAGCGTAATAGTCGTTGTTGCCCGGCACGAACCCCCCGGGAAAGGCGGACAGCGGCTCAAGGGCGTCCATGATCGCCGGAATCGCGTGCGGGTCAGCGATGGTGTCGCCCGTGTTGATCACCAGATCGGGCGCCAGCCTGGCTAGCGAGCGAATCCATTCCCGCTTGCGATGTTGGCGCGCGATCAAATGCAGGTCCGATACGTGCAGGACCCTGATCGGCTGAGCGCCCGCAGGTAGCAGCGGCACGTCGAAGCGGCGCAAGGTGAACGCATTGCGCTCGATCAGCGTGCCGTAGGCCAGCGTCGCGCCGGCGGCTGCTGCGACGACTGTGGCGGAACGGGTCAGCGCAGACATGACGTGCAGGGTACGGGGCGGCCCACCGCGCTACCGTCCACCGTATGCCCGAGCTCAAGCCGCGACTGCAATCCGATCTCAATGCCGCCATGAAGGCACGCGACGAGCTGACGACGGCAACCCTGCGCATGACGCTCACCGCCGTCACAAATGAGGAGGTCGCCGGTAAGGCGGCGCGCGAGCTCGCTGACGACGAGGTCGTCCGAGTGATCGCCCGCGAGGCGAAGAAGCGGCGAGAAGCGGCCGAGGCGTTCGATGCAGCTGGCCGCGGCGAGCTGGCCGAACGGGAGCGGGCTGAGGACGCAGTGCTGCAGCGCTACCTGCCCAGCCAGCTAGGCGATGACGAGCTGACGGCGCTGGTAACCGCCGCCGTCGCTGAGGCGGGCGCTACCGAGCAGCGTCAGATGGGCGCTGTGATGAAGCTGCTCGCGCCACGGGTGGCGGGTCGCGCGGACGGCAAACGGGTGAGCGACCAGGTGCGTCGCCAACTCGGCTGATCACTCAGTGGGGTGGCCTTTTGCGGGTGGGGCTCGCCGCCGGCAGCGGCGGCGGGATGGTGGGGCGGACCACGGGCTTGGGCGGCGGCGGGGGCGGGAGGTAGGTGTAGAGCGGCCGGCCGTTGCTGAGGCAGATCGTCACAGTGTCGCCCGGCACCGCGACGGCAGGCTGCTGGTAGCCCACCGAGTAGAACGGGGCAGAGCTGCCGCAGGCCGGTTGCCCCTTGCCCACGTCGACCACCTTGAAGCCTTGTGCGGTCAGGATCTGGGTGGCCTCCTGCGCGGACTTGCCGATCACCGATTGCACCGGGATCGCGTTGGGGATGTCGTTCGGTCCTGGCCACGCCCAGCGGGGGCTCTGCAACACGGTTGGGGTGAGGCTGTTGACCCAGATCTGTGCCGCATAGGCGCCCAAGGTGTTGGCGGCCTGCTCGTTCGACATGCCGGGCAATCCCGAGATCGCATCGGACGGGTGGTCGAGGTTGATCAACGCCGTCGTCGCGACCAGGGTCGGCGTGACACCGACGAACCAGAGGGAGGAGTTCGCCTTGTCGGTCTTGTCGTTGTTGGTACCCGTCTTGCCCGCGACCTCGCTGCCGCCCTGGCCGTAGTACGACTGGAACGGCCCGACCGCAGTGCCAGTCTTGGTATCGGCGACCAGCATCTGCACCGCCGTCCGGGCAATCTGCGGCGACATCTGGGTTGCGCAGGGGGTCCGGGTGAACGCCAGCTCCTTACCGGAGTGGTCCTTGATCGAGAGAATTGGCGCGGGTGCGCAGAAGACCCCGTCGTGCGCTGCCGCGCCGTAGGCGCCGGTGAGCTCGAGCGGGCTGGTGCCGTTCTGCCCGAGGGTGAATGTCGCCTGGGCCTGGGCCACGGCCTGCTGCGCATAGGTCTGCTTCGTGGGCGGGACCTGGTCGTTCAGCGAGCTCATGCCGAGCCCGAGCGCCGTATCGACGATTGGCTTGATGCTGCACTGGTTGAAGAACTGGTCCTCGAGCGCGACGAAGTAGGTGTTGGACGACTTGGCGATAGCGCTAGCCATCGTCTCGTTCGGCAGATAGCTCTGGCCCTCGGTGTTGCGGGCCACGTAGCTGCCAGCACTGCACGAGCTCGTCTGGTACTGCTTGTGGTCCGGCGAGTTGGCGCCGAGCGCAAGTTCCGGCGTGGCACCCGCCTTCAGCGCCGCGATCATCGAGAAGTACTTGTACGTCGACGCCGCACCCGTGGTGGGGTTGGTGAAGATCGGTAGCGCCGTGTGTGTGTTGTCTTTCGGATTGGTCTTGGCGCCGTAGAGCTTGCTCGTCGCCATCGCCTTCACGTCGCCGGTCTGCGGGTCGACGACGGGCTGGATAGCGGTCATCGGCGACGTGGGTGGCAGCTGGGTCGAGATCGACCGTTGCGTGCTGTTCTGCAGCGCCGGGTCGAGGGTGGTGACGATCGAGAAGCCGCCCCGACGCAGTTGCGGATCGCTGATGTTGCCCTTCTTGGCGTCGGTCAGCCAGTCGGTGACGTAGTCGCAGAAGAAACCGGCGTTGAGGATCGCCGGGTTGCTACTGGCGCAACCCTCCCGGACGTCGGGCGGCGCGGTCGTAGCCAGGTTTCCGGGGTCGGCCTTGGCCTTGGCCGCCTGTGCGGCAGTGATCTGACCCTGACTGAGCAGGTTGTCGATGACCTGGTCGCGCCGCCTCATCGACGGCTTCTTGTTGATGAACGGGTCGTACTGACTCGGCGCCCGCAACATGCCCACCAACATGGCCGACTGAGCAAGTGTCAACTTGTGCAAGTCCTTCGGCGCGACGCCGAAGAAGGTTTGCGCCGCGGTGGCGATGCCGTAGGAGTGCTCACCGAAGAAGGCGATGTTGAGGTAGTTGTCGAGGATCTGTTGCTTGGTTTCCTTCTTCTCGATCTCGATCGCGCACTTCGCGTCTTGGATCTTGCGGTTGATGTTCTGGTCGACCGCCGCGGCCTGCTTCGCCGGATCGTCCAGGGCCTGGTAGTAGCGCTCCTGCTTGACGTACTGCATCGTCAGCGTCGAGCCGCCCTGGGTGTCGCCGCTGCTCGTGTTGAGCGCGGAGCGGATCAGGCCCCGCATGTCGACGCCCTGGTGACTGAAAAAGCGCCGGTCTTCGGTGGCGATCAGTGCCTGCTGCAAGACCTTCGGCATCTGTGCCAATGACACCGGCTGGCGATCCTGATCGAATAGGTTCGCGATCGGCGTCTTGCCGTCACGCGCGTAGAGCGTGCTGCGCAGCGGCGGCGGCGTCTCGGTCAAGTTGCACGGCTGGTCGAGGAACTTGGCTCCCTGCTGACGGGCGACCAGGCCAATTCCGCCGACATAGGGCAATAGCACACCAGCAGCGAGGACGCCGGTAACGACGAGGACGCCCAGCAGCTTGAGAACGGTCAGTGCCCGATTGGGTCGCGAGGAGCCTGCCACGGGACCTCAGGGTACGGGACGGGGCCCGGGTCTAGGTGCCACCCAGCAGGGCACCCACCCGGCGCAGACCCGCGAGGTCGTGGACGTCGGTCGGCAGAGCCGGCACCGTGACAAGTGCCACCTGGGGGTGCGCGGCGGCAAATCGGCGCGCCATCCGAGTGTCGACCTCCGCGGCCAGCCCGAGCTCCACCTGCACCCGCAATGCCGCCTCGGCCAGCGCCAGCTCGGGCGCATCGTCGCCGGTGGCCCGCTTGTCGGCGAGCGCATCTGCGGCTGCCTCGGCCCGGCGAGCTGTCAGACTGCGGCCCGGCACCGAGGTGTCGTGCATCCGGTTGACCACCACGCCGGCGAGTGGCATCTGCTCGTCGCCCAGCCGGTCAACGAAATAGGACGCCTCGCGCAGCGCGTCCGGCTCGGGGGCGGCCACTACGACGAACGCCGTGCCGGGCGCCTTCAGCAGCTGATATGTGTGTTCGGCGCGCTGCCGGAACCCGCCGAACATCGTCTCGAGGGCACTGACGAACGACGAGACGTCCGAAAGGAGTTCACCGCCGAGCATCTTTGACATCATCCGAGCGGCCACCGAGAAGCCCGCGGTGACCACCTTGAGGTATGCCTTGCTCCCGGCGCGCGCCGGAGCCGTGATTAGCCGGATCATCCGTCCGTCCAGGAAGTGACCCAGCCGCTGCGGAGCGTCCAGAAAGTCCAGTGCCGAGCGCGATGGCGGGGTATCAACGATGATCAGCTCCCACTTGGACTGCTCAGATAACTGCGACAACTTCTCCATCGCCATGTACTCCTGCGTCCCGGCGAACGAGGACGACAGCGCCTGGTAGAACGGGTTGGCGAAGATCTGTTCGGCCCGATCGGGGCTTGAGTTCGCGGACACGACCTCGTCGAACGTCCGCTTCATGTCCAGCATCATCGCCGCCAGTGGGCCGCGCGCCTTCGCGACCGGACGCGGAGTGTTGTCGAGCTCGCTGAGCCCCATCGACTGGGCGAGGCGCCGGGCCGGGTCGATCGTCAGGACGACCGTCCGCCGGCCTGCTTCGGCCGCCCGCAGCGCCAGCGCCGCCGCGATCGTCGTCTTGCCCACTCCGCCGCTGCCGCAGGTGACGACGATGCGGGTGGCTGGATCGTCGATGAGGGCGTCGACGTCCAGGGCGGCGCTCACCGCAGCACCTCGGCGACGTGACTTGCCAGTTCCTTCAGCTCGCCCAGGTCGACCGGTGGCTTCAGGTCTGGCAGCTCGAGGCGAGGACGGTCGATGGTGTGAAGTAGTGAGGCGTTGCGCCGCTGTAGTCGTTGGCGGTTGGCGTACTCGGCCATCTGCCGGCCGAGCAGCTCGGCGAAAGCGGCGTCCACCCCGGCGGCCGCGAGACCCGAGCCGAGCGCTGTCGTGTCGACGGCGCCGCGGGCGCCCACCTGACCGCTGGCGACGAGGGTCGGACGCACCCGGTTGACAATCACCGCTCCGAGACCGAAGCCTGCCGCCGCCAGGTCGGTCGCGGCCTCGATCGTCTCCTGTACGGGCATCTCTTCGAGCACAGTAACGATGTGCACTGCGGTTAGTGGGCCGTGGAGCAGACTGATTACGCCGGCGCTGTGCCGGCTGATCGGCCCGACCTTGGTCAGCTTGGCCACCTCGGTGGTGGCGTCGAGGAACTGCCTGATCCGCCCGGTCGGAGGTGCGTCCAGCACAACCGAGTCGTACACCGGGTGGCGATCCTTGCCGAGACGGGTCACCGCCTCCTTCACCTTGCCGGTGAGCAGCACGTCGCGAAGCCCGGGCGCGATCGTCGTCGCGAAGTCGATGGCGCCCATGCGCCGCAGCAGCCGTCCGGCCCGCTTGAGGTTGTAGAACATGGCGAGGTATTCCATCAACGCCTGCTCGGGGTCGATCGCGAGGCCCACTACCTCGCCGCCACCGCTTGCCGTCGCGAGCCGCCGCTCGGTGTAGGCCAGGGCCGGCACGTCGAACAACTGGGCAAGCGCTTGGCGTCCCTCGACCTCGACCAACAGGACCCGACGGCCGCCCTCGGCTAGCGCGAGCGCCATCGCGGCGGCGACGGTCGTCTTGCCGACGCCACCCTTGCCGGTGACGACATGCAAGCGAATACCCGGCACGGCGGCGGTGGAGTCGGTCGGCGCGCGGAGCGCGGCGGATGCAGCGGCGGCCATGGCGCCAGGGTAGGCAACGCCCCGCCGTCGCGCCCGCGTCCGGTCGTCGCGCCGCGGGGGCCGCGGCCGCACTCCACTCGTGGCGGGCTTAGGGTGCCAGGAATGACCTCGCCCCTTGACCGGCTGGCCGAGCTGGGTCTTGAGCTGCCTGCCGTGGCGGCACCGCTGGCCGGCTATGTACCTGCGGTCCGCAGCGGATCACTGGTCTTCACCTCCGGGCAGTTGCCGCTCGTGGCGGGGACGTTGCAGCTGACCGGCAAGGTCGGCGCTGAGGTGGCTCCGGCCGCCGCCACCGACGCCGCCCGAACCTGTGCGTTGAATGCCCTCGCCGCCGTCCACGCCCTCGTCGGCCTCGACGCCGTGGTTCGGGTGGTGAAGGTCGTCGGCTACGTTGCATCGGCGCCTGACTTCACCGGGCAGCCAGCGGTGATCAACGGCGCCAGCACGCTCCTCGGCGAGGTGTTCGGCGACGGCGGTGTCCATGCCCGTTCCGCAGTCGGCGTCCTCGCCCTGCCGATGGACGCGCCGGTCGAACTCGAGCTGATCGTCGAGGTTGCGTGACGGGAACGCCGGTACCGATCCGCGACGCCGCCACCGTCGTCCTACTGCGCGACGGGGCGGCTGGCGTGGAGGCATGGCTGCTCACCCGGGTCCGGCAGATGGTGTTCGCCCCGGGTATGACGGTGTTTCCCGGTGGGCGGGTCGACGAAGCCGACGCGTCAGTGCCCTGGGCGGGCCGTTCGGTACCGGACGTCGCTGCGCAGTTGGGCTGCGACGAGGTGCTCGCGCGGGCCCTGATCGGCGCCGCGGTCCGAGAGACGTTCGAAGAGACCGGAGTGCTGCTCACCGTGCCCCCAGCGGACCTGCTGGGTTACCGAGCCGACGTCGAGGCCGGGCGGGTGGGGTTCGCCGGGTTGCTGCGCCAGCACGAGCTGGCGCTCGACGCCGACGCGGTGCGTCCGTGGGCGCGGTGGATCACGCCCGAGGGCGAGGTGCGTCGCTACGACACGAGGTTCTTCGTAGCGGCATTGCCGACTCGCGGCGTCGCCCACGACCTGACTACCGAATCCTCAGTAGCCGCGTGGGAACCGGTGCGCGAAGCGATCGCCGCGAATGCCCGGGGTGAGCGCCGGATGTTGCCGCCGACGATCGTCACGCTGCGCTCGATCGCCACCCACGCGACGGTCGCCGACGTCCTCGCCGCGGCGGCCGATCGTGACCTCAACCCGGTAGCGCCGATCTTGGTTCGCGGCCCGGACGGGGTGTCCATCGAGTTGCCAGACGGCTCGACCGTGCCGCTCCCCGGGCGGACAACGGCGTGACCCACCCCGCGTACGGCCAGCTGCGCCGGGTGACCCCAGATGCCAGCGTCCTACTAGCCGCGAACCCCGGGCCGATGACGCTCGAGGGCACCAACACCTGGCTTCTGCGAGCTGCCGGATCACCCGATGCGATCGTGGTCGATCCGGGCCCGGACGACGCTGATCATCTGGCCGCGGTCGCCGATGCCGCGGGCCGGGTGGCTGTGATCCTGCTGACACACGGCCATCCCGACCACAGCGACGGCGCCCGTGGGCTGAATGCGCTGACCGGTGCCGACGTGCGCGCACTCGACCCAGCGCACCGGCTGGGCAGTGCGGGACTCGTCGAGGGCGACGTGGTCGCCGCGGCGGGGGTGGAACTGCGGGTCTGGTCGACACCGGGCCACACCGCGGACTCACTGTCCTTTCTTCTGCGCGGGCCGACGGACATCGACGCGGTGTTGACGGGTGACACCATCCTGGGGCGGGGCAGCACCGTGGTCGCCTACCCGGACGGCGATCTCGCGCAGTACTTGGCCTCATTGCGGCGGCTACGCGAACTTGGTGAAATGACGGTGCTGCCAGGGCACGGACCGGAACTGCCGGCCGCTGGAACCGCCGCCTCTGGTTACCTTGCGCATCGCGAGCAGCGGCTGGAACAGGTGCGCGCCGTCGTCGCCCGGCTGGGCAGCGAGGTGACGCCGCAGGTGGTGGTCGAGAGCGTGTACGCGGACGTCGACCGCGCGCTGTGGCCAGCCGCGGAGCTATCGGTGCGGGCCCAGCTGGCGTATCTCTCGGCCCACCGCTGATCGCGCAGCCCGCTCACCTACCCTGTCGGTCAAAGATCCGGCGCTATGCTCCGGCGAACGAATCCGAGTCGGCACAGGGAGGAGTCCGCGCGATGGGAGTGCTTCGGCACCCACCTGGCGAGCCCGTCAGCGGACGGCCACCGTCGAGCGACACATCCCCGCCACCGCATCTCATCAAGTTTCGCGCCGCGGTCGACGACCTGCTTACCGAGGTCGTGGGCAGTGCCGGGCCGAGCGGCGTCCAGCGCGCCGAGGCGGTGCTCGGCAGGCGACTCTACGACGCGGAGTTCCGGACCGTCCTGACCCAAACGCCCGAGGGCATGTCGAGCGTCGTCGAATCGCTGACCCGCGAGGTTCGCGACTACCGGCCCAACGACCGCAGTGCGGCGATCGACCTCACCGCGCTGATCCGCATCTTCCTGCTCTCCCAGATCGACGCGGTCTGGTGGGGACGAACCAAGGCTTACGCCCTCGACGCCGACATGCTGCGTGCAGACGAGCTCGTCGAGCTCGAACCGCTGCGGCGACGTGGGGCGCTGAAAATTCGCTACCGCACCCAGTCCGAGCAATTGTGGACCCGCGGCGTGCGCGCCGCCATGCGCCGGCTCGCGCCCGACCGCACCCCACGCACCGTCGGACTTCGCTACGCCCGCACCCGTCCCGAGGTGATTGCCCTGGCGCACTCGCTGGCGACAGACTTCACCCGGCTCGCCCCGGCCGGCACGCCTGAACTGTGGGTGAACAGCCTCACCCGCAGCGTCGATTACCAGCTGCACTTGCGCTCACTGGGGTACTCGGCGGTGCTGCCCAGCGCACACTGCGTGGGTTACGCCGTCGACATCGAGATGGCATGGTTCGCGCGCTTCGGGGCGCGGCCGGTCCTCGAGGAGCTGCTGCTCGAACGTCGCGACAGCGGCGCGGTGAACGTCATCGACGAAGGCCAGGCCTGGCACGTCTGCATCAATCCGGCGGCGACCGCCGACCTGCGCCGCGCCTTCGACCGGGAATTCTCCGCCTGACGTGTGTGGCATCGCGCTGATCGTCGGCCCCGGGGCCGATCGATCCCTGTTTGCAGAGATGTTGGCCGCCATTGCTGCCCGCGGCGACATCGAAGAAACCCTGCTCGCCGACGAGCTGCTGGCGGGCACCCAGCGGCTGCGGATCGTCGACCGTGAACGCGCTGTGCAGCCCTGGGTGTCGGCCGACGGGCGCTGGCTGCTCTGCTACAACGGCGAGGTCTTCAACCATCACGAGCTGCACGCCGAGCTGGCGGCGCTCGGCCACGTCATGCGAAGCGACAGCGATACCGAAGTCGTCCTCGAGGCGTTCCTGCAATGGGGCGACGGCGCGGTCGATCGGCTGCGCGGCGAGTTCGCGTTCGCGATCGTCGAGCGCGCGACCGGACGGTGCTACCTCGCCCGCGACCCACTCGGCGTCAAGCCGCTGTATTGGTCACGCGACGGCGGACGGCTGCACATCGGGTCCGAGATCAAGGCACTCGTACCGGTGGGCGCACCCGTATCGGAGGTGCCCCCGGGGCACCACGGGTGGGCGGATGCGCAGACCGCTCCGGCGCTGACGCCGTACGTGCACCTGCTTCGGCTCGGTGAGAACCAGACACCGATCGACGATCCGGACGAGGCGGCAAAGCTGGTCCGCACCGCGCTGCAAGACAGCATCCGGGTGCGCGTCGACACCGACTTGACCGTCGGCGTCATCCTGTCCGGCGGGCTCGACAGCACCGTGACCCTGCTGCACGTGCGCGAGATGCATCCGGACTGCGTGGCCTTCACGATCGGCACGCCCGACAGCGAGGACCTCGTCTACGCTCGCCGGTTGACTCGCGAGCTCGGCGTTGCTCACGAGGTGATTGAACTACGGCCTCGGGAGATCCGCCTCGACGAGATCCGCGAGGCGATCAGGCTCTCCGAGCTCACCGAGTACGGCGACATCATCAACGCCGTCGTGTCGGTACCGCTGTTCCGCAGGGTGCACGAACTCGGCGTGAAGGTCGTGCTCACCGGCGATGGATCGGACGAGCTGTTCGGCGGCTATCCGATGTACCACGAGATCGGCCCCGAGCAGAGTCGCCGACTGTTCCTGCACAAGATTTCTAATTTGGGCCGCACCGAATTGCAGCGCGTCGACCGGTCAAGCATGGGACAGGGCGTCGAGACGCGGGTGCCCTTCTTGGACCTGTCCCTTGTCGAGCTGGCCATGCGACTGCCACTCGAGCTAAAGGTGCGCGACGGACAAGAGAAGTGGATCGTCCGCCAGGCATTCGCCGACATGCTGCCCGACTACATTCGCCGTCGCCCGAAGTACGGGATGTCCTACTCCACCGGCCTGCACGACCGGGCCAGGTTGTACAAGCCGATGTACGCGAAGCTGCACCGCGCCTTCGGCTACGACCTGGCAGAACCAATCCGGCGCGACTTCGATCACGCACTCGAGGGCTACGGCAATGACCTGGACCAGTTCGTCGCCGACACCGAGCCGCGGGACTACACCGTGTTCGAGCACGCGCGCGACCTGGCTGGGGCGGTGCGGTGGAACGTCGAGCCCGCCCTGCGTCGCGCCGTGCGGCGGGTTCGTCAGCACTAACCGGAGTGACCGGCACCGGACGCGTCATCGAGGGCCCGCCATCAGACGACGGGTGGAGCGAGCCGGCCTTCTATCGCACGCCGCTCGGCCCGTCCTCGGCGACGCTCGCGCGCCGTGGCCGCCATCGCAGCCTCGCTGACGCGGCAGCGCACGGCGGGCTGCTGGAGAACAGTCGGACGATCGCGATCGGCAGCCTGGCCAGCCGGCTCACCGGATTCCTACGCAGCATCGCGCTCGCGGCTGCGCTCGGCGTGGCAGCCAACGGGATCGCGGACCCGTTCAACGGCGCCAACAGCTTCCCGAACATGCTCTACGAGCTGCTGCTCGGCGGCGTGCTTGCCAGCGTGCTGATCCCCGCCCTGGTCCAGGCGCAGGAACGTGATTCGGATCGAGGGGTGGCGTTCACCCAGCGGTTGTTGTCACTTGCAACCGTCGCGCTCGGTGCCGCCACCCTCGCCGCGGTGGCAGCCGCTCCGGTGATTGCCTGGACGTTCGTCGCGGATCCCGACAAGCGGCACCTGACGACCGTGTTCGGCATGCTTCTCCTCCCCGAGATCTTCTTCTACGGCCTGGGCGCCATGATCGCGGCGGTGCTGAACACGCTTCAGGTCTACGGCCCTCCGGCGTGGGCGCCGGTGCTCAACAACCTGATCATGCTGGCGACGCTCGGAGTGTTCGTGGTGATGACCGGCGGCGCCGAGCCGACCGTCTCGGGCATCACGGCGGCACAGATTTTGGTCCTAGGGATCGGTACGACGCTCGGGATCGCCGCCCAGGCGATGTGCCTTGTGCCGTCACTTCGCCGAGCCGGATTCCATTGGCGGTGGCGCTTTCGGGCGGTCGGTGGAGCGGCGGCCCGGATGCGCGAATTTCGGGCACTCGCCGCGTGGGTGCTCGTCTACGTCGCGTTGAGCCAGCTCGGCATCGCCGTGATCACCCGGATCGCGTTCAGCAACGATGGGGTGTCGACGTTCGCGTATGCAGCGCTGCTGTTCCAGATGCCCTACGCAATCCTCGGCGTGTCGGTGCTCACCGCGATGATGCCCCGGCTCTCGCGCGCAGCGGCGCGCGGCGCGACGGCCGAGCTGCTGGAGGATTTGCGGCTGGGAGCGCGCCTGTCGGGTGTGGCACTCGTTCCGGTGACGGCAGCCTTGATGGTCCTGGGACCGGCCGCGACGACGGTGATGTTCGTCGGGCATACCACCGTCGACCAGGCCCGGCTGATCGGAACCGTGGTTGCACTAGCAGCGTTCGGCTTGTTCCCGTACGCCCTGGTGATGCTCCAGCTGCGCGCGTTCTACGCCCTCGGCGACGCCCGGACGCCGGCACTGGTCAATCTCGCGATGGTGGTGACTGAGATCGGGCTGGTGCTGCCCGCCGCCTTGCTGCTCGACGGCGACCGGGTGATCGAAGCGCTTGGCGTGGTCACCTCTGCGTCCTATGTTCTCGGCGCGCTGGTCGGACATCTCGCGTTGCGGCGTCGGCTCGGCCTGCTCGGGTTCGCGACGGTGGTACGCACCGTCGCGCGAGTCACGCTGGCCGCCGCGGTCGGTGGCGGCGCCGCGTACTGCGTCCTGCTCGGCGTGCACCACGGTCTGGGCACCGGCCGCGGTTCGGCCGCCATTGCGCTGGTAGGCGGAGCCACTGCCGGGGCGATCGTCTTCGCACTCGTGCTGTCACGGCTGCACGTGCCGGAGGCGCGCGAGGTCCTCTCCGCCCTGCGCGGCTAATACAGAGCGCGGGTCTTCAGCCCGCGCTGGCGAGCAGCCCAGGGTCAGCGGGCGCGGCGGGCCAGCCGTTCGCGGTCGAGGATGACCACGCTCTTGCCCTCCAGGCGCAGCCAGCCCCGCTGGGCGAAGTCGGCCAGCGCCTTGTTCACTGTCTCTCGCGAGGCGCCGACCAGCTGGGCCAGTTCCTCTTGGGTCAGGTCGTGGGTAACCCGCAGCTGGCCGCCGTCGACTGAACCGAACCGCTGCGCGAGCTGCAACAGTTGCTTGGCGACCCGGCCCGGCACGTCGACGAAGATCAGATCGGCCAGCATGGTGTTCGTGCGGCGCAGCCTGCGTGCGATGACCCGCAGCAGCTGCAGCCCGATCTCGGGGCGGTCATGCACCCACTTGTGCAACGCCTGCTTTGGCAATCGGGCCAGCCGTGCGTCGGTTACCACCACCGCCGTTGACGTGCGCGGGCCCGGGTCGAACAACGACAATTCGCCGAACTCGTCGGCCGGCCCCATGACAGCGACCAGGTTCTCCCGGCCGTCCGGGGATCGCCTGCCCACCTTTACTTTCCCGGACAGGACGATGTAGAGGCTGTCGCCCGGCTCACCCTCGGCAAACAGGGTGGTGCCTCGGGGCGCGTCAAACGTCTCGAACTGGCTGCCCAGCGCCTCGACGTCGGCCGGGTCGACTCCCTGGAAAAGCCCTGCCCTGCGCAGCACCTCGTCCACGTCAGCTCCTCACTGACCGACCCGACGGGTCGGACGTGCGGGCCCACTAGGCGAGCCCGGTCACAGTTTTGCGGAGTCTAGGACAGGAGGCGAACCGAGGTCAGGGCTGGCGGCGGACCGGCGTGCGCAGCAAACGCCTCGGGTTGAGCCGGTTCCTGAACCGCCGCAACGCGGATTCGGTGCCTTCATGGACGAAGGTCTCGAGCTCGTCGGGGTTGGCGTCGTCGAGGAACTGCTCGATGTCGCGTTCGGGCGTAAAACGGTTCAGCGGCTCCTCGACCCGCCCCATGAGGAGCATGAAGCCGAGCAGCAGCACGGGAAACAGCAACACCAGAAAGGCAGCCATGGTGGTTGCATTCTGCCATTGCCCGGCAAAGTCGGCGAGGCTCGTAGGCTTCAGCATCGTGGCGTCCTTCCCCGACGAGTCCCCGCTCGCCCGCAAACGCCGGGCCCGGCGCATTAACCGCGAACTCGGCGAGCTCTATCCCGACGCCCATACCGAGCTGGATTTCAGCACACCGCTCGAGTTGTCCGTGGCCACGATCTTGTCGGCGCAGTGCACCGACCGGCGCGTCAACGAGGTCACCCCCGCCCTGTTCCGGCGCTACCGCAGTGCTGTCGATTTCGCTGCGGCGGATCGCGCCGAGCTCGAGCAGATGATCAGGTCGACCGGGTTCTTTCGCAACAAGACCACGTCGCTGATCAAACTTGGCCAGGCGCTTGTCGAACGCTTCGACGGTGAGGTGCCGAGCCGGCTCGTCGACCTGGTGACGCTGCCCGGTTTCGGCCGCAAGACGGCCAACGTGGTGCTGGGCAATGCCTTCGGGGTCCCGGGCATCACCGTCGACACGCATTTCGGCCGGCTGGTGCGGCGGTGGGGATGGACCGACGAGACAGACCCGGTCAAGGTCGAGGCCGCGGTGGCCGCCCTGTTCTCCCGCAACGACTGGACGATCCTGTCGCATCGGGTTATCTGGCACGGGCGCCGTCGCTGCCACGCGCGCAAACCCGCCTGTGGCGCCTGCCCGATCGCGGCGCTGTGCCCGTCGTTCGGAGCCGGTCCCACCGAGCCTGCGGCCGCTGCGTTGCTGGTCAAGACCGCAGCGCAGGTCGCCGAGTCGTGAGCGTCCGTGTCCCCGATTGGCTGGCGCCGCTCGCTGCCGCGGCCGCGGCAGCGCGCAGCGAGGAGCTGTCCCGGTTCCTGCCGCCGGCGGATGGCAGGGCGCGGCCATCCGCCGTGTTGATCGCGTTATCGCAGACCCGCGCCGGACCGGGTGTGCTGCTCATCGAACGGGCGGCCACCCTGCGCACGCATGCCGGCCAAGCGGCGTTTCCCGGCGGCGCGGCCGACCCGGACGACACCGATCCAGCCGCCACCGCATTGCGCGAGGCGGCCGAGGAAGTCGGGATTCGGCGGTCCACCGTCGAAGTCCTCGCTACCTTGCCGGCTCTGTTCCTACCGCCGTCTGGATTCATGGTCACACCAGTAATCGGTTGGTGGGCTCAGCCACACCCAGTGGCTGTCGTCGACGCCCTCGAGGTAGCGAGCGTGACCGTCGTGCCGGTCGCCGAGCTCGCCAATCCGGCGAACCGGTTCCAGGTTGCCCACCCGTCGGGCTTCCAGGGACCTGGCTTCGCCGCTGGCGGGATGTTCGTGTGGGGATTCACCGCGGGCTTACTCGACGCCGTGCTTCGGCTGGCTGGCTGGGCGCGTCCGTGGGACCGGCAGCAGTTCCGTCCGCTGCCCACAGCCGCACTGGGTAACGTCAGCCCGTGATCCGATCCAGCGCTTTCGTCGTGGCCGCGGCGGTGATGCTGCTCGGCTGCTCGAATCGCGAATCCTCGGTCAACCGCCGACCGCACAACGGTACGACGACCGCGGCCGTCGTCAACGGCAGCCAGCAGTTGACGATCGAGGTCGATGACCTGTTCCGGTTCACCCCGTCGACGATCGTGGTTCACGCAGGCCGGGTGACCATCACCCTGGTGCACAAGGGCAACGGCGCCCCGCACGATCTGCAGGTCGTCGGCTTCCCGACCGACAACGTGCCGCTGACTGTCCACGGGCAGAGCACGACGTCGACGTTCGTCGCACCGTCGCCGGGCAGCTACCGATTCATCTGCACGATTCATGAGCGGCAGGGCCAGACCGGCACCCTCGTCGTCCTGCCGGACTAGCGGCCCGATGAACGTCGTAGATTTGGTGGTCATCCTTGCCGCGATCGGCTATGCGATCGGCGGATACCGCAATGGCGCGGTAGTCAGTGCATTTTCCCTCGCCGGCTTCTTCGGCGGTGCTGCGCTGGGCGCACAGCTGGCCCGGCCGATCGGCTCGCGAATTGCCGGCGGGGAAACGCAAATCCCGGTAGCGATCGTGTGTGTGCTTGCGGTCGCGATGCTCGGGCAGCTGCTCGGCGTGTGGATCGGCGGGCGGTTGCGCGCCAGGATCACTTGGCGACACGCGCGGGTGGTCGACTCGGCGATCGGGTCGCTGTTCGGCGTGCTTTCGGTGCTGCTCGTCGCCTGGATGGTCGCGCTGCCGCTGGCGTCCTCGCCGTTCCCGTCCTTGGTTTCGGCGCTGCACAGATCGGCTGTGGTGCGCGGCGTCGACGCCGCAGTGCCCGACCCGGTGCGAAACGTCTACTCCTCGTTGCGGCGGTTCGTCGACCGCAGCGGGTTCCCGCCGCTGTTCGGTGACCTGTCCTCACCGCCAATCACCGACGTTCAGCCTCCCGATCCGGCGCTGCTGGCGAGCCCGGCGGTGGCAGCCGCAAGGCCGTCAGTACTGAAAATCACTGCGCAGGCACCCTCGTGCGATCGCGCCATCGAGGGCAGCGGCTTTGTCTACGCGCCCGAGCGCGTCCTCACGAACGCGCACGTGGTTGCCGGTTCGCGCGACGTCGCCGTCGAGCAGGGTGATCGTGAGCTGGCCGCCACCGTGGTGGTCTTCGACCCACAGCGGGACGTCGCGGTGTTGGCGGTCCCGGGCCTGTCGGCGCGGCCGTTGTCGTTCGCGCCGCAGGTCGCCCGCAGGAACGAGAGCGGGATCGTCCTCGGCTACCCGGAGAATGGCGGGTTCGACGTCCGGTCGGCTCGCATCCGTGATCACGAGCGGGTGGCCGGCCGCGACATCTACGGCTCCAACGTCATCGAGCGGGACATCTACTCGCTGCGCGCCTTGGTGCGCAGCGGCAACTCCGGCGGCCCGCTGCTCAGCCCGGCCGGCACGGTGCTGGGTGTCGTGTTCGCGGCCGCACTGGATTCCTCCGACACCGGCTTCGCGCTGACGGCCGCCGAGGTGGCCCCGGACGCAACGACCGGTCAAACCGCGACCGCCGGCGTCCATACCGGTAGCTGCACCTGAGTGTTTGCGGGCGCGGCCGGGCTACAGCTTGGCCCACCTGATCAGCTCGCCGCTTATCAGTTCGGGAGCCTCGTCCTGCGGAAAGTGGCCAACCCCGTCGAGTACCCGCCACTCGTACTCCCCCGCGACGTAGCGCCCCGAGCCCTGGGCGGTGTTCGGCAGCACGCACCGGTCGAGCTCACCGTGCAGGTGCAGCACCGGAGCACTGATCGGCTGCTGCATCGCGCGGGCGAAGCGCCAACCATCCGGACGGGGCAGTGAGCGCACCAACCAGCGGAACTGCTCGAGCGCCGTGTGCGCCACCGGGGTGATACGCATCGCTGCGGCGTACCGCTCGACGGTGGCCTGGTAATCGGGGTGCGCCTGCCAGCGAGGGCCGGTCCACTTGTCGACAAGCTCGCGGACGTAGACCGAGTCACGAGCCAGTCGAGCTTCGGGCAGGCGAGGCACTTGGAAGCTGCGTAGCGCATAGTCTGACGCCCGACCCTGACCGCGGAGATCGGCGAACACCGCGTGGCGCAACCGCAACGGATGCGCTGCACCGAGAACGGCCAGCCGCCGGACCACTCGCGGATGCAGCGCCGCCATCGTCCACGCGAGCAGGCCACCGACGTCGTTACCGACTACCACCGCGTCGCGTTCGCCCAGCGAGGTCACCAGCTGCGCCATGTCGGCGGCCAACGTCGGGGCGTCGTACCCCCTCGGCGGCTTGTCGCTCGCACCGTAGCCGCGCAGATCCACCGCAACCGCCCGGAAACCCGCATCGGCCAGGTCGGTCAGCTGCTGGCGCCATGTCCACCAGAACTGCGGGAAACCGTGCAACAGCAGCACCATCGGGCCGGTGCCTGCTTCGGCGATGTGCAGCGCGATGCCGTTGGCACGCACCATCCGGTGCGTCCACGGACCGTCGATCAGGACGAGCGAGTCGTCCGGTGTCGGGGTGGGCGACATGTGTTGGTCAGGCCTTCTGCCTGGGATGACGCAGGAAGGCGACGGTCTGCTTGCCTTGGGCGATCGTCCGGTGCGGGGCCTTGACCCGCTTCACCTTGCGCAGGCCGAGCAGCGCGAACAGCGCAATGAAGACGAGGAGCACACCGAACACGATCAGGTACGCGGCCCAGCGCCAGATGTGCAGCGCCACGAGCCCTTCGGCGAGCGCGATCAACCCGAACGTCAGAGAGAACACGCCGAGCACCGCCGCGGCGGCGAAGAACCCAGCACCCGAGCCCGCCTTCTTCACAGACGATCGGATCTCGTGTTTCGCCAGCTCGATCTCAGCGTGCAGCATGGTCGAGAAATGCCCCGAAGCGTCCTGCACCAGCTGGCCGATCGACGGCTGACCGGACGCTGTGAGCCGCCTCGCCTGCGCTGGCGGTGAGGTACGCGACGGCGGGGATGATTGCGGACGGGCAGCGGTCACGGGGAAGCTCCCTCTCGAGTGGTGGAGGGAATCATTCCAGTTCCGACGGTTTCGGCGCAGCGCGGAGGCCCGCCCGGTGCCGATGCCCGCTCTACACTTCGCACGGGGCGCAGCTATTGCCGCCGCTTGAGCGCTCGTCCGACCGCCCACCGTCCGCCGTCTGCGTCTGCTGGAGGGCCGTTCCCTGACCAACCCCAGCCAGCCAGCCCGCCGCGTGTTGACCCGATCCAGCTGGCCCGAGGCGTCCCGGGTGGCCGCCGCGTTGCGCGCCGAGACGATCGGCGGCGTGCTGTTGCTCGCCGGTGCGGTACTTGCCCTGGTGATGGCGAATACCACGCTCCGCGACCGCTATCAGGCGTGGGGCCAGACCCGCCTCGGCCCGCACCTGTGGCACCTCGATCTGCCGTTGCGATCCTGGGCTGCCGACGGCTTGCTCGCGATCTTCTTCTTCGTGGCTGGACTCGAACTCAAACGCGAGCTGGTGGTCGGCGAGTTGCGCGACCTCAACAAGGCGGTGCTGCCCATCGGTGCCGCTGTGTGCGGCGTAGTCGCGCCGGCGCTGGTGTACGTCGCGGCCGCTGCCGCCCATCCAGCGGTGCGGATCGGCTGGGCCATCCCGACGGCCACCGACATCGCGTTCGCGCTGGCCGTGCTCGCCATTGTGGGCAGCCATCTGCCCAGCGCCCTGCGGGCGTTCCTGCTGACGTTGGCAGTCGTCGACGACTTGATCGCCATCGTGATCATCGCCGCCTTTTACAGCTCGTCGCTGTCGGTCGCGCCGATGCTCGGCGCGCTGCTGCCGCTCGCCGCGTTCACCGTTCTCGTCCAACGGGGCTGGACGCCGTGGTGGCTGTTGCTGCCCCTCGCTGTCGCGACCTGGGTGCTCGTGCACTCATCGGGCATCCATGCCACGGTCGCCGGGGTGCTGCTCGGGCTGGTCGTCCCGGTGCGGCACCGAGGCGGCGAGGAGCACTCGCTGGGTGAGCGGATCGAGCACGCAGTTCGCCCGGTATCAGCGGGTGTCGCGGTCCCGCTATTTGCGTTCTTCTCCGCCGGTGTCGTGCTCGGCGGCGGGGGCCTGGCCGATGCTGTCCGCGACCCCGCTGCGATCGGGGTGGCTCTCGGGCTGGTCGTCGGCAAACCCATCGGCATCTTGGGTGGCAGCTGGGCGATCGCGCGGTTCACCCACGCCGAGCTCGACGAGGACTTGGCTTGGAGCGACGTCTTCGGGTTGTCGCTGCTCGCCGGCATCGGGTTCACCGTCTCGCTGCTGATCGGTGAGTTGGCGTTCGGGGCTGACAGCGCGCATGACGCCGCCGTCAAGGTCGCCGTGTTGTCGGGGTCGGTGTTTGCAGCCCTGTGCGCTGCCGTGCTGCTGCGGCGGCGCAACCGTCGTTACCGGCTCATCCACGAACGTGAGACAGCCGACCTCGACGGTGACGGCGTGCCGGATGTCTACGTGCAATCCTGACTTGCCCCGGCCCCCTGGGCGGCGGGACGCCCCGCCCACCGGGCGGTCATTCCTCTGCGGCCGTGGGCAGCTTCTCGCTGATGAGGTCCATGACGGTCGAGTCGGCGAGCGTGGTGACGTCACCGATCTCCCGCTTCTCGGCGATGTCGCGTAACAGGCGACGCATGATCTTGCCGCTGCGCGTTTTCGGCAACTCGGCCACGACCATGATCTGCCGCGGCTTGGCGATCCCGCCGATCTCCTTCGCCACGTGGTCGCGCAGCTCCTTGACCATCGCGTCACCTTCATCGGCCGAGCCACCGCGCAGGATGACGAAGGCGACCACTGCTTGCCCGGTCGTCGGATCGCTCGCCCCGACCACCGCGGCCTCGGCAATCTTGGGATGCGAGACCAGCGCCGATTCGACTTCGGTGGTCGAGATCCGGTGACCCGACACGTTCATCACGTCGTCGACCCGGCCTAGCAACCACAGGTCGCCGTCCTCGTCCTTCTTGGCTCCGTCACCCGCGAAATACCAACCCTGGGCGGCGAAACGCGACCAATAGGTCTCGCGGTAGCGCTCCTCGTCGCCCCAAATGCCACGCAGCATGGCCGGCCACGGCTCGGTCAGGACGAGGAACCCGCCGCCCCCGTTGGGCACTGGGGTGCCCTCGTTGTCGACGATGTCGGCGCTGATGCCGGGTAATGGGCGGGTGGCCGAACCCGGCTTGGCGGACGTCACACCCGGCAGTGGGCTGATCATGATCGCGCCCGTCTCGGTCTGCCACCAGGTGTCGACGACGGGGGTGCGATCGGAGCCGATCACCCGTCGATACCAGATCCACGCTTCTGGATTGATCGGTTCGCCGACGCTGCCGAGCAGCCGAAGCGACGACAGGTCGAACTGCGCCGGGATGTCTTCGCCCCACTTCATCACCGTGCGGATCGCGGTCGGCGCGGTGTAGAGGATCGTCACGCCGTACTTCTGCACGATCTCCCACCACCGGCCGCGGTTGGGCGTGTCGGGCGTTCCCTCGTAGATCACCAACGTCGCGGCGTTGGACAGGGGGCCATAGACGACGTAACTGTGCCCGGTCACCCAACCGATGTCGGCGGTACACCAGAACACATCGGTCGCCGGTTTGAGGTCGAACACCGCGTGATGGGTGTAGGACACCTGGGTCAGGTAGCCGCCTGTGGTGTGCAGGATCCCCTTGGGTTTTCCCGTTGTCCCCGACGTATGCAGGATGTATAGCGGGTGCTCGGCGTCGAACGCCTGCGCCTCGTGTGTGTCGGATTGCCCGTCGAGCAGCTCATGCCACCACACGTCAAAGTTGTCGTTCCAGGCGACGTCGTTCTTGCCGCGTCGAACGACGAGGACGTGTTCGACGTTCGTCTCGCCCTTGCCCAACGCCTCGTCGACAGCGGGCTTGAGCGCCGATACCGCGCCGCGTCGATAACCGCCGTCGGCGGTGATCACGAGCTTGGCGTCGGCGTCGACGATTCGGTCGTAGAGCGCCTGCGCCGAGAACCCCCCGAACACGACCGAGTGTGGGGCGCCGATGCGGGCGCAAGCCAGCATGGCGATCACGGCCTCGGGAATCATCGGCAGGTAAATCGCAACCCGGTCACCGGTTTGGATTCCCAGCTCGGTAAGGGCGTTTGCTGCCTTGGACACCTCGGCAAGCAACGCGGCGTAAGTAAGAGTGCGGCTATCGCCCGGCTCGCCTTCGAAGTGGATCGCTACCCGGTCGCCGAGGCCGGCCTCGACGTGCCGGTCGAGGCAATTCACCGACGCATTGAGCGTCCCGCCGACGAACCACTTCGCGAACGGCCGCTGCCAGTCGAGCGTGGTGGTCCACCGCGTCGCCCACTGCAGCCGCTCGGCTTGCTGCTCCCAGAAGGCGAGCCGGTCCGTGCCGGCCTGGTCATAGGCCTCGGCCGTGACGTTAGCGTCGGCGACGAACTCGGGGGACGGCTCGAAGCGGCGTGCCTCGTGCAACAGGTTGGACAGGGCCTCATCGGACACGGCGGCGACCTCGCTGTCGATAGTTGAGTGCGGGAACCTAGTAATTGGCACGGTAGTGGCCGGCTCGCGCAGGGCACTAGCCTGCCTCCGGTGACGGATCCGCTGCTGCCCCTGCTCGACCTGGCCGGGGTCGATGATTCGGTCGCCCAGACCCGCGAGGCAGTGAACAATCTGCTGGCCAACCGGGTGCTGCGGCGCCGATCGGCTGAGGTGTCGGTCGAATCGGCGCTGCGTGGGGCGTGGGCGTCGGCCTGGCTGGCTGGGACCGAACTGGCGCTCGCCGACGTGCGATCCGGCGCGGCGGCGAAGGACCCGGTCATGCAGGGCGCGCTGCGCGCCCAATCCGCGATCGGCGCCCTGGCGGACACCTGGACGAGAGCGCCTCGTCAGGTGCTGGCCCGGCTGCATGCCCTGGCCGCCGCCGATCTCGTGCCCGACAGCGCGCTCCTGGGGCGACCGGCCGCGGCACCTGCCGTCGCCGCCCGACTCGACACGCTGGCGGCTGTTCTCGCGCAGACGTCCGCTCCGGCAATCGTGGTCGCCGGCGTCGTGCACGGCGAGTTGCTGTCGCTGGATGCCTTCCCGCCGGTGTCGGGGCTGGTGGCGCGGGTGGCCGTCCGGTTGACCCTGGTGCAGCGCGGACTGGATCCCAAGTCCCTCGTCGTCGTGGAGGTCGGCCACCGCGAACTGGGGGACTCCTACCCCCTGGCTCTCGAGGCCTACCGTGGCGGGACGTCCGAGGGAGTGGCGCTCTGGCTGCGGCATTGCGCCGACGCGGTGGTCGAAGGTGCACGTGAGGCCAGCGCGATTTGCACGGCGCTGGCCCGCGGCTGACGCGCGCGACGCTGGCCCGCGGCTGGCACTCGCCCGAC
>JBDUCV010000035.1:0-23097 GCA_040003255.1 Actinomycetota bacterium | reverse complement strand
TCAATCGCGGCCTGGACCAGCAGCTCATCAACCGACATCGCACCATGGTCGCAGCCGCAGCGCACCGCCACATCAACCGACACAAGTTGTGAACCCGATCCGGCCCCAACGCATGGCGGTCACAGCTCACTATGTGTCGGCGTGGCACCAAATCAAGCCGTCACGGTGGAGCCAAATCGGGTTGACACAGCCGCTCGACGTCCACGTGATACGCGAAGCCGTCGACCTCGACGCCGAGCAACATCTCGACGAAGGCGACGGCAAGTTCGTAACTCGCCGACCCGACCTGAACTCGCACATTCGGGCGCCACCCCCCGATACCAGCACCGTGCAGGATCTCGTGCAGCAGGCGCTCTGATGCAGCCGCGGCGCCGGTGACTTCGCGGGCGGGGCCGGGGAGGGTGCGGGGAGGACGTCAGCGGCGGGCGGCGACCAGCTCGGCGATCTGGACGGCATTGAGCGCGGCGCCCTTGCGCAGGTTGTCGTTGCTGACGAACAGCGCCAGACCCCGGCCCCCGTCGACACCGGGATCAGTGCGGACCCGCCCAACGTACGAGGGGTCCTTGCCCGCCGCGAAAAGCGGGTTCGGGACGTGGATGACGACCACCCCAGGTGCGACCTTGAGCAACTCCAGCGCCCGAGCTGGAGAGATCGGACGCGCGAACTCGGCGTTGATTGACAGCGAATGCCCGGTGAACACCGGCACTCGCACGCAGGTACCCGAGACGAGCAGATCCGGGATGCCGAGGATCTTGCGCGACTCGTTGCGCAGCTTCTGCTCCTCGTCGGTTTCAAACGTGCCGTCGTCCACGATCGACCCGGCGAGGGGCAGCACGTTGAACGCGATGGGGCCGACGTACTTCTCCGGGGTCGGAAATTCGATGGCGGACCCATCGTGGGTCAGCGCCGCCGCGCGATCGACAACTTGACGGATCTGCTTGTCCAGCTCGTCAACGCCGGCCAGCCCGCTGCCGGAAACCGCCTGATAGGTGGATGCGACCAGCCGTACCAACCCGGCCTCGCGGTGCAGCGGAGCGAGCACCGGCATGGCGGCCATCGTGGTGCAGTTCGGGTTGGCGATGATCCCCTTACGGGCGTCGGCGATAGCTGCGGGATTGACCTCACTGACCACCAACGGGACGTCCGGGTCCATCCGCCAAGCCGAGGAGTTGTCGATCACCGTCGCCCCGGCGGCGGCGAATCGCGGAGCCAGCACGCGCGAGGCTGACGCACCGGCCGAGAACAGAGCGATGTCCAAACCGGACGGATCGGCGGTGGCTGCGTCCTCGACGATCACATCCGCCCCGCGCCAGGGTAGCGTCGTCCCCGCCGACCGGGCCGAGGCGAAGTAACGAAGCTGCGACACCGGGAACGCGCGTTCAACCAGGATCGCGCGCATGACTGCGCCCACCTGACCCGTCGCACCGACGATGCCGACTCTCATCGTCCCGTCCCCCCGTACACGACCACCTCGTCCTCATCTGAGCCGAGTTCGAACGCGTCATGTACCGCACGCACCGCCACGTCAAGGTCGGTGTCGCGCAGCACCACCGAGATCCTGATCTCTGACGTCGAGATCATCTCGATGTTGACGCCAGCTTCGGCGAGCGCCACGAAGAACGCCGCGCAAACACCGGGATGTGATCGCATGGCCGCGCCGATCAACGACAACTTGCCGATGTGGTCGTCGTAGAGAAGGTCCTCAAAATTCACCGATGCCTGCACCTTGCGCAGCGTCTGCAAGGCCAGCGCGCCGTCAGAAGCGGGCAGCGTGAACGACACATCGGTGCGTCCGGTGCCACGGGTCGACACGTTCTGCACGATCATGTCGATGTTGATGTCGGCATCGGCGAGCTCCCGAAAGATCGCTGCCGCCTCACCGGGCTTGTCGGGCACTCCGACGACGGTGACCTTCGCCTCGCTGCGGTCGTGCGCGACGCCGCTGATGATGGCTTGTTCCACGGGTAGATCCTCCATCGACCCGGCAACCGTGGTGCCAGGTTTGTTCGAGAATGACGAGCGGACGTGGATCGGCACGCCGTAGCGCCGGCCGTACTCGACCGAACGCAGGTGCAGGATCTTCGCCCCGCATGCGGCCAGCTCCAGCATCTCCTCATACGTCACGGTCGCCAGTCGCCGCGCGTTCGGGACGATGCGGGGGTCGGCGGTGAACACCCCGTCGACGTCGGTATAGATCTCGCAGACGTCGGCGCCCAGTGCTGCAGCCAACGCCACGGCGGTGGTGTCCGAACCGCCCCGGCCGAGCGTCGTGATGTTCTTCGTGTCCGGGCTGACGCCCTGGAAACCGGCCACGATCGCGACGTTGCCGTCGGCGATGCTGCCCTGGACTCGTCCAGGAGTGATGCCGACGATGCGCGCCTTGCCGTGGACGGAGGTGGTGAGCACGCCTGCCTGCGAGCCGGTGAAGGATTCGGCCTTGTCGCCGAGGGAGTTGATCGCCATCGCCAGCAACGCCATGGAGATCCGCTCGCCGGCCGTGAGCAGCATGTCGAACTCACGTCCGGAGGGCACCGGGGTGATCTGCCCGGCCAGGTCGATCAGCTCGTCGGTCGTGTCGCCCATCGCCGACACCACGACCACCACATCGTTGCCGTCCCGCTTGGTGGCCACGATCCGTTCGGCGACCCGCTTGATTCGTTCGGCGTCGGCTACCGACGAGCCGCCGTACTTCTGCACGACGAGCCCCACGGTGGTCCTCTCGAGTCGCTGTCCGGTCCCACTCAGGCTACCGGCAGGAGTCGACCCGGCTTGGTCTGGTCAGGTGACGGACGCGAACGCTGCCTCGAGGACGTCGAGTCCCTCGGCGAGCAGCACATCGCCAATAACCAGCGGAGGCAGGAAGCGAAGCACGTTGCCGAACGTTCCGGCGGTGAGCGTGATCAGCCCCTCGCGGTGACATGCCGCGGAGATTGCGGCGGTCAGCGATGGGTGTGGCTGCTTGGAGTCCTGATCGGTTACCAGCTCGACCGCAAGCATCGCACCTCGGCCGCGGACGTCGCCGACCGTGTCGTACTTCTCCGCCAGTCCCCGCAGCCGCGGCATCATGATCGACTCGATTCGCCGCGCGGCCCCGACGAGATCGTCAGCCTGCATCGTCTCGAGCGCAGCCAGCCCGGCCGCACAGGCGACCGGGTTGCCGCCGTACGTCCCACCCAATCCGCCTACGTGGACGGCCTCCATCAACTCCGCCCGGCCGGTGACACCGGCCAATGGCAGCCCGCCGGCGATGCCCTTGGCGGTCGTGATCAGATCCGGGGTAACCCCCTCGAAGGACGAGGCGAACCAATCTCCGGTTCGACAGAAGCCGGTCTGGATCTCATCGGCGATGAAGACGATCCCGTGCTCACGGCACCAGTCCGCGACCTGCGCCAGGAAGCCGGCCGCCGGGACGATGAACCCGCCCTCACCCTGGATCGGCTCGACGATCACGGCGGCGGTGTTCGACTCGCCCACCTGCGCGTGCACCAGCGAGGCGAACGCGGCGAACGCCTCATCCGCGCAACGGTCGGGCCCCGTGGGCCATCGGTATGGATATGCCATCGGCACCCGATATATCTCACCCGCGAATGGTCCGAAGCGGTGCTTGTACGGCATGTTCTTCGCCGTCAGCGACATGGTGAGGTTCGTCCGACCGTGGTAGGCGTGATCGAATGCGACGACGCCCTGACGGCCAGTCGCGTGCCTGGCGACCTTGATCGCGTTCTCGACCGCCTCGGCGCCGGAGTTGAACAGTGCGCTGCGTTTGTCGTGCGTGCCGGGCGTCAACTCGTTCAGCTTCTCGGCGACGGCGACGTACTCCTCATACGGGGTGACCATGAAGCAGGTGTGAGTGAAGTCAGCGATTTGGGCCTGCACGGCCTGCACCACCCGCGGCGCGGCGTTGCCCACGCTCGTCACCGCGATGCCCGAGCCAAAATCGATCAGCTGGTTGCCGTCCACGTCGACGACGATGCCGCCGCCGGCCCGCTCGACATAGATCGGCAGCGTAGTGGCCACCCCCGCGGGCACCGCGGCCATCTTGCGAGCGTGCAGCTGCGCCGAACGCGGTCCGGGAATCTCGGTGTGCAGCAGACGCTTCTGGTCGACGGTCATCTCATCCTCCGGTCTCGATCACGGCGATCACGTCGCCCTCGGTGATCACATCGCCCACCTTGACGGCGAGCTCGGCGACGACCCCAGCGACCTCGGCGAGCACCGGGATCTCCATCTTCATCGACTCGAGGATCACCAGGGTGTCAGTTGCCGTGACGGCGTCGCCGACGCCGGCCACCAATTGAGCGACGTTGGCGACCATCTCGGCGGCGACGGTATGCGACATGACGCGATGCTATTCCCGCAAGCGGCCAGGCGATCAGTGGTCGATGTTGTGCATAACGTGCTTGATCCGGGTGTAGTCCTCGAGCCCGTACATCGATAGGTCCTTGCCGTACCCGGAGTGCTTGAACCCGCCATGCGGCATTTCGGCCACCAACGGAATATGGCTGTTGACCCACACACAGCCGAAATCCAGCCGGCGCGACACCCGCATGGCCCGGCCGTGGTCGCGCGTCCAGACACTGGAAGCCAGCCCGTACTCGACGCCGTTCGCCCAGCGCACCGCTTCGTCCTCGTCGGTGAACCGCTGGACAGTGATGACCGGACCGAAGATTTCGGACTGGATCGCCTCGTCGTCCTGCTGCAATTCGCTAACGACCGTGGGTTGCCAGAAATAGCCCCGCTCGCCCTGCTGCGCGCCACCGGTGAGTACCCGAGCATGGTCGGGCAGCCGCGACAGCATGCCGCCCACCCGATCGAGCTGGCCCGCGTTGTTCAGCGGGCCATAGTCAGCGCCGGTGTCGGATGGGGGCCCGGTGTGCGTGGCACGGGCCTGTTCGGCGAGCGCTTCAGCGAAGTCATCGGCGATGCGCGGCGCGACCAGGACGCGGGTGGCCGCCGTGCAGTCCTGCCCCGCGTTGAAGTAACCCGCGCCGGCGATTCCCTCGGCGGCGGCCGGGATGTCGGCGTCGTCGAACACCAGCACCGGCGCCTTGCCGCCGAGTTCGAGATGTACCCGCTTGAGGTCCTGCGCCGCCGCGGCGGCCACCTCGTACCCGGCGCGCACTGATCCGGTGATCGATACCATCGCCGGCGTCTTGTGCGCCACCAGCGCTCGCCCGGTGTCCCGGTCACCGCACACGACGTTGAGCACGCCCGGCGGCAGAAACTCCGCGGCGATCTCGGCCATCAAGACGGTGGAAACCGGGGTGGTGTCGCTCGGCTTGAGCACGACGGTGTTCCCGGCCGCGATCGCGGGCGCAAACTTCCACACCGCCATCATCATCGGGTAATTCCACGGCGCCACCTGGCCGACCACGCCCACCGGCTCGCGCCTGACGTAGGACGTGTGTCCGGCCAGGTATTCGCCCGCACTCTTGCCCTCCAGCAGCCGCGCAGCGCCGGCGAAGAACCGAAGCTGGTCGACCATCGGCGGCAACTCTTCGGACATCGTGAGCGCGATCGGCTTGCCGGTGTTCTCGCTCTCGGCCGCGACGAGCTCCTCGCCGCGCGCCTCGAGCGCGTCAGCGAACTTCAGCAGCGCCCGCTGCCGTTCGCCAGGCGTCGTGTCACGCCAGGTCTCGAACGCGCTCGCAGCAGCGGCGTACGCCCGGTCGACGTCTTCCGGCCCGCTCACCGGCGCCGAGGCGAAGACCTCTCCGGTGGACGGGTCGATCAGATCGGCCGAGCGCCCATCGACCGCGGCAACGCGCTCCCCATCGACAAAGTTACGAACTGTGCGGTCAGTCATCTGGAGTCTCCTCGATTGTGCTTTACCCGCGTCGGTCGTCCTGCTGCGCATGAGCTGCCAACGCACCGCGAGACCGAGCGACCATGAACGCCTGAGCACCTAGGACCCGCCAAGCGATCGGCAGCCGTAGGTACAGTCGAACGAGCGCTGGTCCGCTCGGAAGTCGGCCCTTCGTGGTGTAGGGCAAGAAGCGAGGAATCGTCTTCTGCACCTCGAAGCCTGACGCAACGAGTGCTTCAGCGAGTGCGCGATCGTCGATCGGGGTGATGTGGTCGAAGAAGTTTCTGACAAATACGACGTCGACCTCGTCGTCGACGATCTTGGTCATCGCGTTGGAGCGGCAGACATGGCTCTCGACTCCGGCCGCGGCGTGGCGCACGACGGCAGTGTTGGCGTCGATTGCGATCCGCCGACCTGCCTTGATGTTGTTGATGAACTCGCAGTGTCCCGCCGCAAGGTCCAATACTGTGGCCTGCTCGGGAACCCACTTCTGAAAAAAGTCCGTGCACAGCACCTGCCAGAGCTCGGCGCGCTCGCCTGATTCCGACCCAAAACGCTCGGTGTACAACGTGTCGAGCTGGTCGGAGTCGAACTGCATAGGTCTCCAATCGTCGCGACCGCAGTTTCCGCAGACGATAGCAACCGACGCGGCGTCGACAGCGGCAGCTCTAATGGCCTAATCTGACGCCGTCATGATGCGCGGGCTGCTCCTTCGAGGCCGCGGCGAGGCTCCGGACCGCTAGGTCTGGTCGGCCCCCTCGCCGCGGGTCGTAGTGCTGCCGACCGAAGCCCATCCGGTCACTTCAGAAAGCGCATCGATGAACAATCAGCAACCTTCGGCGATGCCATGCCATCGTTACCGCCCGTTCCCGCCCGTTCATCTGCCCGACCGCCGCTGGCCAGGGAGGGCCATCGAGCAAGCCCCGCGCTGGCTGTCGACCGATCTGCGCGACGGCAACCAGGCCCTGATCGACCCGATGAACGCAGCCCGCAAACGGACGATGTTCGACCTGCTCGTCCGGATGGGCTACAAGGAGATCGAGGTCGGATTCCCGGCCGCGAGCCAGACGGACTTCGACTTCGTCCGTGAGCTGATCGAGGGTGACCGGATCCCCGTAGATGTGCGCATCTCGGTGCTGACCCAAGCCCGCGAAGAGCTCATCGAACGCACCGTGCAGTCGCTAGTCGGCGCCGCGCAGGCCACAGTCCACCTGTACAACGCGACCGCCCCGGTGTTCCGTCGAATCGTCTTCGGCTGGCCCGGCGACGGGCGCCCGGAATGCCGGGCGGTAGCGACACAAGGCACCCAGGCGGTGATCAAGTTTGCCGAGACCTACCTGCCGAGCACCGACTTCGGCTACGAGTACTCCCCGGAGATCTTCATGGACACCGAACCGGACTTCGCGCTCGAGATCTGCGAAGCGGTCATGGACGTGTGGCAGCCTCAGGCCGGCCGCGAGATCGTGCTGAACCTGCCCTGCACCGTGGAACGCAGCACACCGAATGTCTTCGCCGACCAGATCGAGTGGATGTCGCGCAACCTGTCCCGGCGCGAGCACATCGCGCTCAGCGTGCATACCCACAACGACCGTGGCACCGCCGTCGCCGACGCCGAGTTGGCGATGTTGGCCGGCGCGGATCGGGTCGAGGGCTGCCTGTTCGGCAATGGTGAACGCACCGGCAACGTCGACCTGGTGACGCTGGGGCTGAACCTGTTCAGTCAAGGCATCGACCCGCAGGTCGACTTCGGCGACATCGACGAGATCCGTCGCACCGTCGAGTACTGCAACCGCATCGGCGTCCACGAGCGCCATCCCTACGTCGGCGATCTCGTCTACACCTCTTTCTCCGGCTCGCACCAGGATGCGATCAAGAAGGCGTTCGACGCGATGGACCGCGACGCTGCGGTGGCCGACCGACCAGTAGGCGACCTGCCGTGGCACGTCCCCTACCTGCCGATCGACCCCAAGGACGTCGGCCGCTCCTATGAAGCGGTAATCCGGGTGAACTCACAGTCTGGCAAGGGCGGGGTGGCCTACATCATGAAGGCCGACCACCACCTCGATCTGCCACGGCGGTTGCAGATCGAGTTCAGCCACGTCATCCAACGCCACACCGACGGCGAGGGCGGCGAGGTGAGCGCTTCGCAGATGTGGCAGATCTTCGCCGACGAATACCTCGCGAGCGGCGAGTTCGAAGTGGTCCGCTTCGCGTCGACCAGCGACGACGGCACGGAACGCATCGCCACCACGGTGCGGGCCTTCGGCCGCGACTACGAGCTGACCGGCGTCGGCAATGGGCCGATCGCGGCGTTCTGCGCAGCGCTGTCGGGTATCGATATCGGCCTGGGTGGTGTGCCGGTGCGGGTGCTGGACTACGCCGAGCACGCGCTGACATCCGGACGGGATGCCGAAGCTGCCGCCTACCTCGAGATCGAAGTGGGCGAGCTGGTGTTGTGGGGGGTGGGCATCAGCGAGTCGATCGTGCAAGCGTCGCTGCGCGGGGTGGTCAGCGCACTTAACCGAGCGGCTCGGGTCAGCTGACTGCGACATCCGCCGCTCACCACGCGGATCCGTCCTGGCCGCTCGAAGCCGGGACATCCGCTGCTGGAGCGGCTACTGGGTGAACCCCGCAGGCCTCGGACGCCGGTGGCGGGCCGGGCGGCCACGCTGGGACCGGCCACCCCCACTGCGGCGGACCGGTTGCGGCGAGCATCGCGCGACGGCGTCGCGCACGTAGGCCGCTCACCGCCAGCGCGATAACTGCTAGCCCCCCGGCGACGCCGGCGCTGCTGCCGGCGATCACCGGCGCGCTGAATGTGCCGGGACCGTCTCCGATCAGGACCTCGCCGAACGGCGCGCCGGTGGCCACCGGCGCGGGTACCCGTAGGCCGGTCTTGGCATCGGGCCGCTGCCGGGCGAGGAACGGGTCGAGTGCCTCGAATACCGGATTGGGCGCGCTTGGCGCCACCGTTGCCGTGATCGCCCGGTTGGGGTTGACGATGCCGTAGCCATAGCCCGGGTCGCGGCTGGCCGACTTGCGATCGAGCGTGGCCAAGACCCGGGACAGCACTTGCCGACCCGACAGCCGGGGGTACTTCGACCAAACCAGCGCCAGGCTCGCCGACGTCAACGCCGTGGCTTGACTCGTCCCGTCGCCGGAGAACGCCGTGCCGGGTACCCGCCCCAACGAGGCGATCGCCACGCCGGGCGCGCTCATCGTCAGATACCGGTGCCGCGATGAGAAAGTAGCGACGGAGTTGCTGCGATCGACCGCGCCGACCGATACGACGCCAAGGCATACCCCTGGATCTTCGACTGGGCTGCCCTTGTCACCCAAGTTGCCCGACGCGGCTACCACCAGCGCACCATTGGTGATGGCGTAGTTCACCGCGTCCTGCTCGTCCCGCGGGCACGGGACCCCATCGCGCGAAGGGTCGCGGTGTCCACCGAGCGACAGGCTGATGATCTTCCCGCCGTGATCGGTCGCCCACCGGATGGCTTGGGGCAGCTGGTCGTCGGCGGCGCCGGCCGAGTCGTCCGTGCCGTGGATCGGGACGGCGATCGGCAGCACCTTGGCGTCCGGAGCCAGGCCGGTGATCTCGAGCAGCCCGGGTCGCGCCACCATGAGCGACGCCATCGCGGTGCCGTGGCCGAACGGGTCGACGTCGTGGTCGGTGCGTCCATCCAGCTTGCCGTTGCCGAGATCCTTGCCGGGCAGCATATTGGCCGCGATCTCGGGCACGTTGCCGCTGACCCCGGTGTCGATCTCGGCGATGGTGATGCCCTGACCACGCGCCCCGTCGGCCCACAACGAAGCGACCTGCCAGGCGTCGAAATACCACTGCGGGGCATCGGGCGGTCCGGGCGCGGCTGCCGCCGGGGCGGCGCCCGTCATCAGTAGGAGCCCGATCGCGACGAGGGCTGCCGGCCGCCGCCTCACGAGCTGGACCATTCGATCGTGCCGGGCGCCGTGGCGTAACAGTGGGCCGTGAACTTCACCGTCTGGGTGTCGCTCGTGATGACCGGGACGTTGTTGAAGTCGAGCTTGGCGTACCGGCCCGCGACGGTGATCCAACCAGCCACCTCGAGCAGCCCGTCGGGCCCGGTGCCGACCGACACCGTGGCGGCCGTTGCGGCGCGCGAGGTGGCTTTGCCACGTAAGGATCCGGGCACTCCTCGCGGATCGCCGGGCAGCGGGCAGCGCGGGTCATCGGAGGTCGCCGCGGCCAGACACCGGGCCAACGCCGAGTCGACCGCTGCCGTCGCGGCGGACCGCCCGGCCGAACTGACGCCGACAGAGATAGCCATGAACCCCGAGGCCGCGAACCGGACGACCCGGGACTGGTCGCCGAGCACCAGATTCGCGGTATCGAACGTAATCGGCATCGCCCCCGGGAACATGACGACGTCGCCGGCAGGCACGGCGCCACCAGCGATGCTCGCCCGATGCTCGGCGCGGGCCAAGCCGAGTGTCACCGGCACTGCAGCTATCGCCAGTCGCCAGCTGCGGCCGTGGTGGACGAGCGTCACCTCGTCGCTCACGGCCACCGACCCCGCGCGAAACCCCAGCCGGTAGCGGACAGCCATCCGCGCCGTCTGCCCAGTGCGGTTCACAGGCTGAGCCGACACGTGACTGATCGACGCTATCCGCCGCTGAACGCTCAGCACTTCACGAGTCAGCAGGGCATGCGATCCGCTCGGCAGTTCCCCGTACCCGAGCGCCGCCTCGGCATCGCCGCGTGCGACGGCTGCGAAGTACCCGCGGACAGTGCGCCCCGGATCGTCTTGGCCGAGATAGCTCACCATCGCGACCGTGCTTCCAGCGGCGAACAGGGCGAACGCCCCTATTAGCGCCGACCAGAACACGCCACGTTTTCGGGGCGGAGCCGCGGGCGGAGCCCAGGACCGCGGCACCCACGCCGGAGGAGCCGCTGGCGGCGCCCAGCCGCCGATCGGTGCGGCGTAGCTCGCAGGCGCGAACGGTGCGGGAAACTCCTCAGCCGGCATCAGTCGACCTGCCGTCGCCCGGAGAACGCCCGGCCAAGAGTGACCTCGTCGGCGTATTCCAGGTCGCCGCCGACCGGCAGCCCGCTCGCCAGCCGGGTGACCCGCAGCTGCATCGGCCGCACCAACCGCGCCAGGAACGTGGCCGTGGCCTCGCCTTCGAGATTCGGATCGGTCGCCAGGATCAGTTCGGTCACCGTGTCGTCGGCCAACCGCTGCAACAGTTCGCGCACGCGCAGATCGTCTGGCCCGATGCCGTCGATGGGGCTGATCGCCCCGCCCAATACGTGGTAGCGGCCGCGGAACTCGCGAGTGCGTTCGATCGCCACGACGTCCTTCGGTTCCTCGACAACGCAGATCACCGACCGGTCGCGGCGCGGGTCGCGGCAGATCCGGCACTGCTCGGCTTCGGCGACGTTGCCACAGATGGTGCAGAACCGGACCTGCTCCTTGACCCGACGAAGCGTGGCGGCGAGGCGCTCGACGTCGACGCCTTCGGCTGCCAACAGGTGGAACGCAATGCGCTGCGCGCTCTTGGGGCCGATTCCAGGTAACCGGCCCAGCTCGTCTATCAAGTCCTGGATCGCGCCTTCATACATGGCGGGAGATCACGTGCGGTGCTTCATAGACCCGGCAGGCCCAGTCCGCCGAGGCCGCCGGCTCCGCCCGTTAATGGGCCCATCTTGTCTGCGGCCAGCTCATTCGCGGCACGGGTGGCGTCTCGGACGGCGGCCACGATCAGGTCTTGCAGCGTCTCAACGTCATCGGCGTCAACAGCGTCCGGGGAGATGGCCAGGGCGCGCAGCTCACCTGATCCGGTGACGGTGGCAGTGACCAGTCCGCCGCCCGCACTGCCGGTGACCTCGGCATCGGCCAGCTCGGCCTGCGCGGTCGCTAGCTGCTGCTGCATCTTCTGCGCCTGTTTCATCAGCTGTTGCATGTTCGGCTGACCACCGAAACCACCGCCTCGCGATGTCAATTCGGGCCCCTTTCCTCGTGCGTCAGGGTAACCGGCGCAGCTTAGGCGTTCGCGCGTGCGAGAGTGGTCGAGTGTCTCGCCGGAACCGACTGGGCCTTGTCGCCGTGGTGGGCCTGCTGATCGCCGGTTGCAACGCGTCTGCGCAGCCCCGTCGCGTTGCCTCGTCGCCATCGGACAGTCCCAGCGGCGTCAGCTCCGCCACCCGGTCGCCGACGACGCACGCCATGCCAACGTCCAAGCAGACAACCAGCCAAGCACCACGGCCCGTTTCGAGGTCGATCTCGCAACCATCCGCGGACGGCGGTCCGCTGGTGGTCCTGAATCCCGGCCACAACGGTGGCAACGGCGCGCATGCCGACGAGATCGCCCGCCTGGTTCCGTCCGGCTTCGGTCGGTTCCGGGCGTGTGACACGACAGGGACGTCGACGGATGCTGGCTACGCAGAGCACAGCTTCAACTGGGACGTGACCCTGCGCGTGCAGGCAATCCTGCGCAGCCGGGGGGTGCGAGTGTTGCTGACCCGGCCGGATGACGCCGGTATCGGACCGTGTATCGACGTCCGCTCGGCCATCGGCAACCAGGTCGACGCGGCCGCGTTCGTCTCGATCCACGCCGACGGGGCGGCCGCCGATGGCCACGGGTTCCACGTCTGCGAGGACAGCCGTCAGCCTGCGGGGCCGGCGATCGCCGCCATGTCGCACCGACTCACCGTGGCTGTGCATGACTCGCTCGTCGCCGGCTCCGGGCTGACGACCTCTACCTACCTCGGCAGCAATGGCTACTTCCCGCGCGACGACCTCGCGGGGTTGAACCTCGCCCAGCATCCCGCGACATTCCTCGAACTCGGCAACATGCGCAACGGCAGCGACGCGGCATTGCAGAGCTCGCCGAGCGGACGAGCCCAGATCGCGGCCGCGGTAGCAGCAGGCATCCTGGTGTTCCTCGGCCGTTAGCCCTCGACCGAGCGGGCACCTAGCGTCGACTGCAGCAGGCGCACGGCATCGGCTTCGGGATCGACGGCCGGGGCGGCAGGTTCGGGCTCGGCCGGCGGCTCGGGCGGATCGTCGCGAGGATCGGCGGGAGCGGCAAGGGTCGCGGCAGCAGGCTCCCCACCGACGTCCACGGTCACCCGCCAGGTGCCACCGAGGACGGTCGTCAGCGCGGTGGCTAGCAGCCCGGTGTTGCTGTCTTCGCCGATCATCCGGGCGAGCGGTGCAGTGCCGGCGCGCAGGGTGACCAGGTCGCCGTCCAGGTCGGTGATCTGGGCGTTGTCGAGAAGCGCCTTTGTCCGACGACTGGAACGTTTGACGACATCGAGGATTTCCGGCCAGAGCCGGCGAATGCCAGCGGCGTCCAGGGCACCGTCGGTCGGCGACGCGGGCCGCCCGACTGAACTGACGGCCAGTTGCTCGGGGACCGCCTTCGCCGTTTGCTCGGCGACCCCCTTGGCCGGTTGCTCAAGTGACGCCTTGGCCGGTGGCGCGGGGCTGGCCATGGGCGGCGCGTCGCCCACCACGGACTGCCGGCGCTCGAGCCGCTCGAGGCGTTGCAGGATGGCGGCGGAATCGGTCGCGGCATCCGGCAGCTGCATGCGGGCGCACAACAACTCCAAAACGAGCCGGGGCGACGTCGTGCCGCGCATTTCGATCAGCGCGCTGTGCACAATCTCGGCGAAGCGGGCCACGGTCGCACCACCGAGTCGCGACGCCTGGTCGGCCATATGCGTCAGCTCATCCTCGGGCACGTCGATCAGTCCGCGGGCGCCGGCATCGGAGACGGCATCGAGCACGATCAGGTCGCGGAACCGGTCCAGCAGGTCGGCGGCGAACCGGCGTGGGTCGTGCCCCGCTTCGACCACCCGGTCGATCGTGCCGTACACCGAGCCGGCGTCGCCCGCGGACAGCGCGTCGACCATGTCGTCGAGTAGCGAGGCGTCGGTGACCCCGAGCAGGCCCACGGCCCGTGCGTACGTCACCCCGTCGGCGCCCGCTCCGGCGAGGAGCTGGTCGAGCACCGATAGCGAGTCACGCGCACTGCCGCCGCCCGCACGCACGACGAGCGGCAACACCGGCGGCTCGACGATAATGCCCTCGGCGGCACAGACCCGCTCGAGATGGTTCCGCATCAGCCCCGGTGGAATCAGCCGGAACGGATAATGGTGGGTGCGGGAACGGATCGTTGGCAGCACCTTGTCGGGTTCGGTGGTTGCGAACACGAACACGAGGAACTCGGGCGGCTCTTCGATCAGTTTGAGCAAGGCGTTGAAGCCCTGCGTGGTGACCATGTGCGCCTCGTCGATGATGTAGACCTTGTAGCGGTCGCGGACGGGCGCGAAGAATGCTCGCTCACGCAGGTCACGGGCATCGTCGACCCCGCCGTGGCTCGCAGCGTCGATCTCGATGACATCGATGGAGCCGGGCCCGTTCGGTGCAAGTTCGACGCACGAATCGCAGACTCCGCAGGGTGTCGCCGTGGGTCCCTGTGCGCAGTTGAGCGACCGGGCCAAGATCCGCGCGCTCGAGGTCTTGCCGCAGCCGCGGGGCCCGCTGAACAGGTATGCGTGGTTGATCCGCGCGGACGTGAGCGCTTGGCTCAGCGGGCCGGTGATGTGCTCCTGGCCGATCACCTCGGCAAATGTTGCCGAGCGGTACTTGCGGTAGAGCGCGAGGGAGCCGGCCACCCGTCGACCCTAAGCCACTGCGCCGACGGGCCGCTGCGGCAGTCCGCGGACGTAAGGGACCCCCCGCGCACCCGCCAGAGCCTGCTTATCCTTGCTGCCTTCCGGCCCTGGGGAGGTTCGCAGGGTGAACGCCACACGAGGGGTCGGCCGCGAAGTCTACGCGTGCGCGCTACCACTGCCGACCGGTTCGCTCGCTGATCGCCCGGCCCGTATCCTCTGCGGCGGAGGATTCGCCTAGTGGCCTAGGGCGCACGATTGGAAATCGTGTTGGGGGCAACCCCTCAGGGGTTCAAATCCCCTATCCTCCGCCAGCCGCGACGTCGGGCCCGCAGCAGATCGTCCACTATGGGCAGCTGCCGCGAGCCCGCCGTCAGGCAGGCAGCTCGTCAGGCCGGCAGCTCGTCAGGCGGGCATCGAGATCGTCGAGCCGTTCGGATCAGCGGTTGCGTCCCACACGGTCCATGATCCAATCGGATTCGGAGTGGGCAACGCCTCGGCACAGCTGCGGGCGATCGGCAGCAACGTGCCTGCCGTTTCGATCATCTCATCCCGCGATAGCGCCGACCAGGACCGTGCCGCGAGCCGATCGGTCGCCTCCTCGACCGCCTGGACGCACGCCCGCCCAGCATCGGTGGCCCGCGCGTCAGTGTCGAGCAGCCCGCGGGTCGCCAGTTCATCAGCGACGGCTACCCACTGGTCGTCAGTCCAGCCGCGCGCCGGTTGCAGGACGTCACGCCGCATGTCGATGCCACAGCGAAGCACGACCATGTCGAGCCCAGGCAGGTCCACTGCCACGCAGGTGGCCACGTGGCTGTCGCCGCGATGTTCTCGCAACGTGGTGGCCATCTGCCAGAGCCGGCCGTACGGATCGTCGGGCAGTGGCAGGGCCGCATTGGCCGCTCCCAAAGGTCGTCCGGCCGGGTCGAGGGCCGTGACGACCTGCTCCAATGCCGACGTCACCGCATCGAGCGGAGCCGGGTCGGGGACGATCGCTCGCAGCGCGTCGCTCGCGCCGGATAGCCGGGCGCTCAGTGTGTCGTCAGGCGACGCGAGATCCCACACCGCCGGCAGCGCCCGCTGCACCATCGGCGGGGCGAAGCTGTTGAACAACGCCACGACCGGCGCCGCGGTGACCGGTCCCAGCGGAGCCGCCCGCCCCGCGAAGTAGCCGCGCCAAAAGCCGCGCAGGCCCGCTTGTTCGAACGCCGCTCGAGCCTCACGCGCGAAATATGTAAGGGCGTGGACCGGCTCGAGCAACGTCCACATGCCGCGGGCCATGCGCTGGAGGTCCATACGCAAACACTGCCATGCAAAATCACCGGCGTCTTGGTCCGCGTATCGATGGTTTTGGGCCTCGTCCTTGGACGCTGTGCGCGAGAGACGCGTCATGCTGAGTTCGAGTGGGGGCGTGGGCCGAGCCCGACCGCGGTCTGACGGCTGGAACGCGACCACCCGCGCGGATCTGGCGCTGTTAGGCAGGACGCGGTAGCTGGCCGAGCAGCAAGGTGACGGCCTTTTCAGCTGAGTCAGCGGTGCTGACCTCGACTTGATTCCCATTGTGGTCGCGCACCGTCCAGCCGCACACGCTGACGACGGGTAGATCAGCTCGACGAGCAAAGGCGATTTCGCTGAGCGTTCCCCAGCTGCCGCCGACCGCGATCAGCCCGTCGGCGCTGTTGACCACCAATGCGTTGCGTAGTTCACCGAGGCCGGTCGGGATGGCCATGGTGACGCCGGCGTCAGCTGCGGCTCGGTCCAGGCCAGGTAGCAAGCCGACGGTTTGGCCGCCGGCTCGGCGTGCGCCACGAGCGGCAGCCGCCATGACACCGGCCAGGCCGCCGGTGACCACGACGACATTGTTCTCGGCGAGTCGCTGGCCGATCTCGTCGGCCAGCCGGACCTCGAGGCGCGTGGCGCCCTCACCAGGGCCGACGACGGCCACGTAGCGGTTCATCACTGCATTTTCGCCCGGCACGATGGGGGCTTGGGCATGGTCGCGGCGTGCGCCAGCGATGAGTTAGCGCGCGGCGGATTGGGACCAGGTTCGGTCGTGCCGGCGCCTGCCGCAGCCGCGACCGGTGAGCATCGGAATGACCACGAACCAGACGAGGGCTCCGGCCGCGGCCACCGGAATCAGAAAGCACAGCGCGGCCACTAGCACGATCGCCGCCGCGATCCGGCCCACCACAGATGCCGGCAGGTAGCGCTGCCATGGCCCCGTGGCCAGCGTCCATGCCACGTTCTTGGTCGCGCGCGCAGGCTTCATCGGGTGCGGCGCCGGCAGGTCGAGGAAGAGGACGTCCAGCTCCTCTCGCGTGCGGGCCATGGTGGCCTTGGCATAACGCTCGCCGTACTCGTCGGCGTCCAGTCGACCGCCGTCGAGATGTGCATCGAGCGCCGCGTACGCGGCCCGGCGCTCGTGGTTACCGATCCGGAGTGGCGGCGTCCCGCCGGACGAAGTGGTCACCCCTTCAGCATGCACCCCCGGGCAGTCGACTTTCCAGTGCCGATTGTCACCGACGAAGGGTGCGGCATGCCGGCCAGCGGACACACCGGGGCGCCCCTAACGTCGTGACGGTCCATTGGCTCAACGCCTCGAGTGGTCAGTGGCGGTGGCGGTGGGATTTGAACCCACGGAGGCTTTCACCTCACACGCTTTCGAGGCGTGCTCCTTCGGCCGCTCGGACACGCCACCGCCGAAGAGACTACCGCAGCGGCGATCAGCGCTTGGCTGCGAAGAACTCGGCGAGCAAGGTCCCGCACTCCGTCGCTCGAACGCCCGCGACCACCTCCGGACGGTGGTTTGACCGGCGGTCACGCACCAGATCCCACAGCGATCCGACCGCTCCCGCCTTCGGGTCCCACGCCCCGAAGACGAGCCGCGCGACCCGGGACGCGACGAGGGCGCCGGCGCACATGGTGCATGGCTCAAGCGTCACGGCAAGGGTGCATCCGGTCAGCTGCCACGAACCGAGAGCCGACGCGCCACGGCGCAGCGCCAGCATCTCGGCATGCGCGGTCGGGTCCTGGCGCGCCTCCCGCTCGTTGTGCGCGACCGCGATCACGGCGCCGGACGCATCGAGCAACACCGCCCCTACCGGCACGTCACCGCAATCCAGCGCGCCGCGCGCCGCGTCGAGTGCCAACCCGATCGCGTCGTCGAGCTCGATCACGCCCGGACGGCTTCGAATGCCTCGACGCAGCCCGCCCTTTCGCACACCGCGAGGATCAGGTCGACCGGCAGGGTGCCCTCGTGCGCGCAGAGCTCGAGTAGCTCCGGGGATGGCGTACCGAGATCCTCAACCACCGACGGATCACCGAACGGCGCGCAGTCGTGGCGAATCGGCGCGTCGCCAAAGAGTTCCTCGTCGATGTCCTCGCCGCCGATCTCTTCCAGCTCGGCCGCGATGACAGCCGCCAGCGGATAGGCATCCGCTGCATGTCCGTCGGACAGGAAGACGCGGGGTTCGTCGTCGGCGTCGATTCGCGCCAAGACGGCGTACTCGTCGTCCTGTTCGACAACGAGCAGCCGAATTTCGCCGGGCACCTCCCGCGCCACCTCGGCGATATCGTCGACGCTTTCGCAATCGGCCAGGTCCACCTCGGCGGCGCGCCACCGATCGCGGTGCCGGGCGAGCACAGCGGCGAAGTAGCTCATCTGACGCCCCGTCAGACCCGCGCAGACTCAGTGGCCCGCGCGTAAGGCTCGGCGAGGCCGATCCGTTCGATGATCGTGGCCAGCATCTCGTCAGGGTAGGCGTCGAGGTCGTCGAGCACTTGCTCCATCTCTTCCTCCGAGAGTCCTAAATCGGCGAACAGGTCGAGGTCACCGATCGGCCAGACTTCGTCGAGCTCGTCATCCTCTGGCGGGTCTTCGCCTAGGCGGTCGAGCACCTGCTGGGCGAGCGGATATTCGACCGCAGCCGTGAGGTCGCTCAGCATCAGCGAGATCCGCGCGCCGTCGAGCCGGGCGATGAGAAAGAATTCGTCGTCGACATTCGCCACCACGAACGGGCCGCCCTCTGGCGGCTGCGAACGCAAGGCGGACAGCAACACGCCGAGGTCGCCGAGGACAGCGGGCGGCAACGGCTCGCACCGCCACTGCCCCGCGTCGCGGATCACCGCGATCGCGTACCCGCGCTTTGCCATGACTGCCACCGTCCTGGTCCCATGCCTCCCGACGCCGACGATCCTGGCACGCCAAGCCATCCCGTCACTAGTCGACGCCGCACAACGGCTACGGTTCGCCGGTGACCGCTTCGTTCGGCCGGGTCGCCGTGCTGGGCCTTGGCCTGATCGGCGGCTCGCTCCTGCAGGCCATCCGGCACAGCGGTCTCGAGGTCGTCGGATACGACGCCGACCCCATGACCGCCATGGCGGCGAGCAGCTCGGGCCATCCGGTCGCAGCCACCGACGCAGGCGCGGCACACGGCGCAGATCTCGTCATCCTGGCGATGCCGCTGCCGCAGGTCGCCGACGCGCTGCGTTCGCTCGCACCGCATCTGCACCCAGGCGCTGTGCTCACCGATGTTGGGACGCTGAAGGCTCCGGTGCTGGACGCGGTCCGCGCCATCGTGCCCTCCGCCCGGTTCGTGGGCGGTCATCCACTCGCCGGCACCGAGGAGAGCGGCTGGGGGGCGGCGGATCCGCTGCTGTTCCGTGACGCGCCCTGGGCGCTCACCCTCGAGACCGACACCGACCTCGACGCCTGGCTCGGCATGGCTGAGCTGACCTGCGATCTCGGCGCCAAGCCGGTGCCAGCGACCGCCATGGAGCAGGACGCTGCCATCGCTCGGGTGATCGGCCTGCCGCACGTGCTCGCCGAGGCGCTGGCGCTCACCGGCCTCGCCGGCGGCCCGCTGGGCTTGAGCCTCGCCGCCGGGTCGTACATGTCGGGCTCGCGCGTCGCCCGGACCAGGCCGGAGCTGGTCGCCACCTGGTGCGACGCGAACCCATCGCTGGTGAGCGCGCTGGACGACGTGATCCTGCGTCTGATCAGCACGCGGGACGATCTGGCACGCGCCGGGTCGGTGCTCGAGCTGGCGGTCGCCGGCCACGACGCGCGCGTCAACTGGGAACACCGCCGGTTCGAGCCGGTCGAGCTGATCGCCGATCCGGCCGCGTTGCGCCTGCACGGACGTGACGGTGGTTGGATCACCGCCGTGTTGCGCGACGACGACGGCGTGCGGCTGCTCGGCATGCGGCCGGTCCGGTAGCGGCGCCTTGCCCGGTGTCGGCCAAATGATCACGCTGCATCCGGGCGTCCCCTTGGTCGAGGTCGTCCGCTCCGGCGTCGTCGAGAGCGTGCACACCGGTCACCTCGTGGCGCTCGATCCGTCCGGCGGAGTCCTCGCCGCATTCGGTGATCCGCAGCAGCCGATGTTCCCGCGTTCGTCGAACAAGCCGCTGCAGGCGGTGGGCATGCGCCGGCTCGGCTTAGACGTCGAGCCCGAGCAGCTCGCGCTGGCTTGCGCGTCGCATTCCGGCGAGCCGATGCATCTTGCCGTGGTCCAGGCGATGCTCGCCCGTGGCGGCTTCACTGTCGAGGACCTGGGTTGCCCACCGGACCGGCCACTTGGCGAGGCCGCGCGCGAGGAGTGGATCGCGAGCCGCCGCCAACCCGCACGGATCGCGATGAACTGCTCGGGCAAGCATGCCGCGATGCTGCTTACTGCCGCTGCTCGCGATTGGCCGATCGAGAGTTACCTCGATCCGATGCATCCGCTGCAGCAGGCGCTCGCGGGCACCGTCGCCGAACTGTCCGGCGACCAGGTCCGCGGCCTCGGGGTGGACGGGTGCGGCGCGCCGGTGCTTGCGATCAGCTTGTACGGCGTGGCCCGGGCCTTCAGCCGACTTGCGCTTGCGGCCGGCGGGCCGCAGCGCGACGTGGCAGATGCGATGCGCGCGCGTCCCGACCTGGTGGGCGGCTCGGCTCGACCCGTGACGCAGCTGATGAGCGGAATCCCCGGCCTAATCGCCAAGGACGGCGCCGAAGGAGTCTGGGCGGCCGCATTGCCGGACGGATCGGCGCTGGCCATCAAGATCGACGACGGGGCGATGCGGGCCGCCGATCGGGCGGTCGTAGCGGCGTTGCGCATCCTCGGTGTCGAGGCCGGGGTGCTCGACGAACTTGCCGAGCTCGCACTGCTCGGTGGCGGCGTTCCCGTCGGCGTCGTCCGCTTCCGCCCAGCCGCGCGGTGACCGACCGCCGGTTGAGACAGGCTTTCGACCAGCTCAAGCATCGCTTTGGAGGGTGGCTTGGCCGTCCCCTATGCTGGGCGGGCTCACAACGGAGCTCGGCTAGCATGGGGCGGTTCGTCCGCCCTCATCGTCTAGAGGCCCAGGACGCCGCCCTTTCAAGGCGGTAGCACGGGTTCGAATCCCGTTGGGGGCACGGTCACCGCTGGATCACGATCCGGCCGAGGCCCCGTAGCGCAGTTGGTTAGCGCGCCGCCCTGTCACGGCGGAGGTCGCGGGTTCGAGTCCCGTCGGGGTCGCCATGTTTGACTGATCGATGATGACCCGCCTGCTTCTCGCAGCGCATGGCACCCGTTCCACGACCGGGCTGGCCACCCTCGCCGCGTTGGCCGATTCAGTCCAGGCCCGCCGGCCGGAGCTGACTGTCGAGCTGTGCTTCGTCGACGTCGCCGAACCGAGCCTGGCCGTGGCACTCGGCTCGGGCGATGCCGTGGTGGTGCCCGCGCTGCTGTCGACCGGGTTCCACGTGACCCAGGACATCCCGGCCGTCGTGGCTGGCCGGCGTGACGTCCAGGTCGCTCGCCACCTCGGCCCGCACGCGCTGCTCACCCGGGCGCTCATCGATCGGCTGCGCGAGGCGGGCGGAGCCGAGGCGGACGCGGTCGCGCTCGTTGGTTCCGGATCGAGCCGCTCGGCGGCGCGCGAGGAAATCGCTGCGGCAGCCTCTGACCTGGCTGGCGCGCTCGGGCGAGCGGTCATCGCCCTCACCATGTCCGACGACCTGCCCGCGACGTTCGCGACATTGCGAGAACGCGGCTCGGTCGCGGTCGCCGGGTATCTGCTGGCCGAAGGTTTCTTCGCGGACGCCCTGCGCGCAGCTGCCGAGGACGCGGGAGTCGATGCCGTAGCGCCGGTGATCGGCGCCCACCCGGCCGTAATCGATCTCGTGCTCGAACGGTTCGACGACGTGGTCGGCTAGACTCCGGCCTCGTCGCAATCAGTACGGCCAGGTAGCTCAGTTGGTACGAGCGACCGCCTGAAAAGCGGTAGGTCGGCAGTTCGATCCTGCCCCTGGCCACCACTTATCGTCGCCTCTGTTGGCGGCGGCTGATTCTTCGGAGGAGCCTCGCGGACATGGAAGAACCGAACGAAACCATCGTCATTGAACAGCCCGACATACACCATCTCGAAGAGGTCAAAGCGGCTGTCGGGGCTGGGCCTCCCGGCCCGCTTTCGCAGGGTGAAGACAACGTGCGCGAAGCTGCTTTGACCTTGGATGCCATCCCAACTCGCATCCTCGTTCATGAAGAACAGCGCGGCGAGGACGGCGTACGGCTGGCGACGGTGCAACGTGTCAGCTTCGTCCCGTAGTTCCATATCGTTTCGTTTGACGTTGCGGACGTATCGGCCCGCGTGAGCCGGTCTGTGGCTCGTCGCACCGTGTGTGTCGCGGAAGGTATATGTCTTGATTGACACCGGCGACCAGGCCGGCAGCGTCGTCCCACACTCCGACGTCCGTCCTCTTACGAACCACCTTGCCACCAACGCTGTACTCCTGGCCGGATCCGTCCGGGCGTGGGGTGACTCGAGCCTTGGGATACAGAGGACGCAGCTCGTCGGCGACCGTCATAGCCAGTGCATTACTAAATCGCTGCGCCCAGTTCTTCTTCGCGCTGCGATTGTCACCCCCCTCCGCTGTGAGCGTGTCGGGTTTTGCGCCCGCTTCGGCCAGTGCCCGAGCGAGGGGGTGGTCATGATCCCGGTTGTCGCGTGCCACGTGGGCACCGTACGGCTGCGGGCATTTCGTGTCGCATAGACGCGCGGGGGGCTAGCGCCCGCACGCGCCAGTCTGCCGCCGGATGCAAGAGGTGTGGCGACCTGCGTCTTGATCTTGTAGTTGGGATTGACACCGCGTCGTCCTGTTCAGGTCAACGCTGCGTTGTTCGCGTGAAAGCTGCAATCGAAGTTGCGTTGTTCAACTGAAAGTTGCGCGTCGCTGCCGGGCCGGGGATTGGTGACGGTCGAGACTGTGCTTGTGTGACGACATGGGCTGCGATGGCAGCGACCCCCGCATTGGCCGGGTTCGAGGTCGGTTACCTGTCCGAGGACGGTGTCGAACATCGTGATCAATACACGTTTGGTGAGCGAAGCGGCGCGAAAGCGCGCAGGAGCCGCGAGTTGATCACCAGGCGGGGACACGCACAGTTTCGTGTGGGATGGCTCATCCGTCGGTCGGCGGCTCGTCCGCCAGTAGTCGCCGCAGTACGCGCGAGAACATCAGTCGCGACGACACCCGGGTCACCGCGTCAGCCCACTTCGGTATCGGGGCCACGGTGATCTCCTCGGTCCAGGTCGCGCGTGAGCCGGATCCGAGCGGTGCGACCTCCAGTTCGGCCCAGCCGAGCATCACCGTGCCGCGCTTGATGAG
>JBDUCV010000096.1:0-7307 GCA_040003255.1 Actinomycetota bacterium | reverse complement strand
CTGCCGGCGCCGCTGCGCCCGCCGCGTCAACCAGCGAGGCCGTCCACGACCTGAGCGTCGGGCAGGGTGGCCAGCGCGTCACCCGGCAGCGCGAGCTTCGAGCGGCGCAGGCCGCTGCCTACGACGACCACCGCCGACTCGGCGACGGCGCGGTCGACCAGTATTGGCCAACCGGCCGGCAATCCGATCGGGGTGATCCCGCCGAACTCCATGCCGGTCAACGCAACGGCGTCCTCGACGGACGCGAACGACGCCTTGCGCGCACCCAGCAGCCGGCGGACCACGCCGTTCACGTCCGCCCTGGTCGTGGCAAGCACGACGCACGCGGCATGGGACACCGACTCGCCGCGTCGGCCGGCGATCACGACGCAGTTGGCCGAATCGGCAGGCTCGACCGCGTAGCGGCCGCAGAATGCGGCGGTATCTGCGAGTGACGGGTCGATCGGAGCGCCGAGCACCTCATCAGAGCGCGACCAGTGGGCCAGCGCGCGCGCCACCGGCGTCGCGATCAGAGCGCTCAGGTCTTCTTGCCAGTCCAGCGAGCCTGGTGCCTGCATTCCCGCAGTCTGCCGCGATCCGGGTAGCGATGGCCAACGCCTAACCTCGAGGCATGGCAACCATGGCCACCGTCAATGCCGTCGTCGAACAGCTGCTGCGGACCTACGACACGATCACCGTCGTCGGGGCGAGCCGCAACGCCGACAAGGCCGCGCACACGGTGCCCGCACAGATGCAGCGGCATGGCTGGCGCATCGTCCCGGTCAACCCGTTTGCGACGGAAATCTTCGATGTACCGGCCTACCCGTCGCTGGCGGATCTACCGGGTCCGGCTGGCTTCGTCGACGTTTTCCGGCCCGCGCACACCACGCCCGACCTCGCCCGCCAGGCAGTTGCGGCGGGTGCCACCGCGCTGTGGCTACAACTGGGCATCGTCTCAGCCGAAGCCCGTGCGATCGCCGAGCAGGCTGGCCTGGCCTACGTCGAGGATCGATGCGTGGCGGTCGAACGGGCCCGCCTGGCGTTAGCCGCTCCACGCCTGGGTGGCTGACGGTCAGGGTCAGGACGCCCGCCAACTCGCGAATTCCACTACCTGGCGAGCCACCAGCCGTAACGCGCCGGCTACCCGGTCGAGGACTACGCCGTCCTCGCTGAAAACTGGCACGGCTGAGTTCACCGTTGCACCGAACGGCGTGGGCCACCCGCGCAGAGCATGAATCGTCGAGCGCAGCGACACCAATGCCGTGCCCCCGGCCTGCCAACCTGACGCATTGACGATCAGGCCAACCGCCCTGCCGTCGAGATAGGGACGCTCGTGGTCGCGCAGCGCCTCCAGATGATCCAGCGCGTTCTTAACCAGACCGGACATGCCACCGTGGTAGCCGGGACTGGCAATGATCAGCCCGTCGGCTGCAGCGACGGCGCGGGTGAGCTCGACCGCGGCCCCGCCGCTATATCCGCCGTCCGCTCCGAACACCGGCAGGTCGCCCAAAAACGCGCCGCCGAACATCGTGGTGTGCGCCCCGATTGCCTCGGCCTCGCGCAGCGCGGTACGCAGCAGCTGCTCGGTGAGCGAGGCCGATCGGTTGGATCCGCCGATGCCGACGACCATCGGCGAGGACGCGTCCATACCCGGCTCTCTGTTCGAAGCGATGAGCTCAGCCGACCGTACGCGACCCCGCGGGACGAGCGCTGCTCGGCGAACGGGCGAATGGCAGCTGGTCCGCGACCCCGCCGGCGGCCAGCAGATCGACCAGGTCGGCAGCGGCCCGCGGCTCGCCAAACAGGTGACCCTGACCCCGATGGCAACCGATGCGCACCAGTCGGACCGCCTCGTCGGCCGTCTCAATCCCCTCGGCGATCAGCTGCAAGCCGAACGTAGCAGCGAGCTTGGCCACTGCCTCGACGATCGCAGTGTCACCGGCGTCCGTCCCCAGCCCGCTGGTGAAACTGCGGTCAATTTTGACCGCGTCCACTGGCAGCGCCTTCAAGTGCGCTAGCGAGCTGTAGCCGGTGCCGAAGTCGTCGATGGCAATCGCGATGCCTTGCGCGCGCAGCCGACGAAGCGCGCTCGCCAACGACCCGGTGTCGGGCGGTAGGACGCGTTCGGTGATTTCCAGGCATAACTGCCCGGCTCGCAGCCCGTGCCGCTCGACCACGTCTGTCACGGCGTCGACGAACGAATCGGTGACGAGCTGGAGGGGCGAAACGTTTACCCGCAGAACGAGCGCCAGCGAGGGATACTCGGTCCGCCAGGTCGCGAGCTGGGCGCACGCCTCGTCGAGCACCCATGCGCTGAGCCGCTCGATGAGCGTGCTGTGCTCGGCCAGATGGATGAAATGCTCGGGCTGCAGTAAGCCGAGGGTGGGGTGCTGCCACCGCACAAGCGCCTCAACGGCGACCAGCGCGCCGGTATCCAAGTCGATTTCGCCCTGGTAATGCAGCCGCAACGCACCGGCGTCGGCGGCACCTCGCAGCTGGCTCTCGAACACCTCCGGCGCGGCCAACAGCGACCGCGACGTCAGGCCGTAGACCGACGCGGCGAGCTGCGCCGAACTGCGTTCCTGCGCCAGCCAGGGTGCATCCCCAGCCCGCGCGAAGGCGATCCCGGTACGGCGGCCCATCGGCTGGCCCGATCCCGACGTGAGCGCGACTGTCAGTACCTTCCAGCCGTCGACGTCGCCCACCCCGCTGTGATCGGCCGTCCGCGATACCGCCCACCGTCCTGTCGCCTCGGCCACCGCGCCGCAGGACGCGCGCGCCCGTGCGTCGCTGTCGTCGACCCAGACGACGGTTTCGTCGGGGCCGACCATCACCGCGATCTGTGCTCCGACCCGATCCGCGATGAGTCGCAGCACCGCACGCGCGGCGCCACCGGGAACTGGGTCGATCGACGACGCGGTCGTCATCGTGCGATCCCACCTCCCCTGGACGGGTCCAGCGCCAAGCATGCCAAAGCAGGCGCTCGGATGTGACATCGAATGCGTCATTCCCAGTACCGGCGATGAACTACGCCCTTACCCAGCCCGCCGTCAGGAAACCGAAAGGTAACGGGAGTATTTTTGTGCGCGACGGGATCGCACCCCGGATCCGTCCGGGCGGCGGGGTCGTAGTTAGCTGACGAAGGTGAGAATTGCGTCGGGGCGGTGCGAGTTCAGCCCCAACTGAATCCGTCGAAGAGCTGCATGAGAATCCCTCCCTCCGGCCCGATCAAGGCCGACTCCACCAGACAGCATGGCACGAATGGCCATTCGGTCAACTTGTCAAGGTCTTCGATCTTTTCGGCCTGTTGCTGCCGCCAGTGGTCACGCTAGGCTGACACTTGATAGCCAACCGGTTACCGTTCGTCAGCGACAGCGTCGTCGGATTGTTGATGGGGTTCTCACAGATGTCGCATGACGGGGAGGTCACCAACCGTCGGCCCATGCGAATACGGCGCTGGGCCTTGTGGTCCACATCGCCCCGGCTAATCGGCTTCACGCTCGGCGTCGAGCTGATGGCGGTGGGCGTCGCTGGCCTGGCCCTGCGATCTGAAGCGTTCAGCTTGCAGACGGCGCAGCGGATGGCACTGTGTTTGGGCCTCTCGATCGGTTTCGAAGAGCTCACCCGACGCATCGAGCGACTTCGGTTCCGGCTCACCTCCGGTGCGCTGGTCGACCTGAGTTCGGTCTGGATATTCGCCGCGACCGTAGTGCTCCCGCCGGGCTATGCCACCGTGCTGATTGTCGTCATGCGCACCCATCTGTGGCTGCGTCAACAGCGCGGCAGTGGGATGCGGCTCTACCGGCAGGTGTTCACCGCGGCGGCGTTCGTGCTCGCCTCGCAGGCGGCGGGCGGGGTTCGGTCGGCCGTCGACGGTCGACTGGACGCACTGCCACCTGGCCTCAGCGTGGCGTTGATCATCGGTATCGCGCTGTGCGTCTACCTAGCCGTCAACGTGACCCTCGTCCTGACAGCAATATGGCTGGCAACCCGGCCCGCCTCGCTGCGATCCATGATGCCGACGTGGGACGAGGTGTCGCTCGAGATCGCGACGCTGAGCCTGGGCGGGTTGATCGCGCTCGCCGTGCTGCACCAGCCCTGGTCAGCCCTCCTTGTCCTGCCGCCAATGCTCGTGCTGCAGCGCAGTGCCCTGGTCAGGCAGCTCGAGGAAGCTGCGACGATCGATGCGAAGACCGGCCTGCTCAATCCCCTCGCCTGGCAGCGCGTCGGCCAGCGCGAGATCGCCCGCGCCGAACGCGAACACACGCCCGTCGCGGTGCTGATCGCCGACCTCGACCACTTCAAGTCGGTCAACGACACCTTCGGCCACCTGATCGGCGACGTTGTACTCGCGCGCGCCGGGCAATGCCTGGTCGACGAGTTGCGTGGCTATGACTCAGTAGGTCGCTTCGGCGGGGAAGAGTTCGTGGCTGTGCTGCCCGACGTCGACATCGACGTCGCCCTGCTCATCGCCGAGCGCATCCGGGCCCGGGTGGCCGCGCTGTCCATCGACGCGACATCCGGCATCAAACCGTCGGTGCTCGCCGAGGGCGGTTATCACCTGTCGACGTCCATCGGGGTGGCCTGCTACCCCGCCCACGGAACCGACCTGGTGACGCTCCTCAGCGGCGCCGACACCGCCTTGTACCGGGCCAAGCGGGCGGGTCGCGACCGCGTGGTCGTCGCCGACGAGATCGACGGCGTCGCGACCAGCAGCTACGCAGGCTGAAGTTCACTCGCTCGGCGAGAGCATTCCACCGCGGTGCTTCCGTCGATACACGGCTATCGATCCGCTGAGGACGAACAACATCGCCGCGACCACGTAGTAGTTGCCGAGGACCATTTGCCAGCCCGACCAGCGGAGCTCGCGTCCGTCGTCGTGCGGCAGGATTCGCAGCAGTCCGGACGGATGCGCGGATACGTCGGCAAGCCAGCGACCGTGCAGCCCGACTGGCAGCGGCCACCAGGCGAACAGCAGCACCACCGATGCCGTGGCCGCCCACCGCCACGGAGCCGTTGACTGCCACGCAAGCACGAGCACCGGCAAGACCCAGACCCAGTGATGTGACCACGAAATAGGTGACGCGAGCAGCCCGCTTGCCGCGCATAGGCAGACGCCCCACAGCTCGAGTCCCGCCCGGCTGGCCGAGGCCGCCGCGATTAGGCCGACCACCCCGACGGCCAGGACGGCGATCAGCCAGCTGAGCTGCTCCCCGGTCGCCCGATGTGCCGCACGCAGAAAGGTGCCACGCAGCGACTGGTTGACCAGCCGCTCAGGGCCGTCACCCGGTTGCAGGATGCGGCCGCCCCAGAACCGCATCGCATCGGCCGGCAATGCGAGGAAGCCGATTGCCACGGTTGCCGCGGCGGTCAGCGCAGCAGTGCCGGCTTCCCGCCGATTACCGCTGAGCAGCAGATAACCGATGAAGATCGCCGGCGTGATCTTGAGGCCGGCTGCCAACCCGATGCCGACCCCGCCGAAGCGGGTGTTGCGGGCGAACGCGAGATCGGTGAGGACCAAGGCCATCACCATTAGGTTGATCTGTCCGAAGGACAGCGTTGAGTCGACGGGTTCGAGCCATAGGCCGATCGCGCCGAAAACGAACGCTGCCGGCCAGCAGTCAGCGGTGCGTCGTCCGGTGAGTCGCAGCGCCGCCAGCGCTGACCCGACCAGACCAACGAGACTGAGCCCCGCAAGCCCCGCCTTCCACGATCCGAACGGCAGCGGGCTGCCCGCCGCGAAAAGCAATCCGGCGAACGGAGGGTAGGTGAAAGGCAGCTGAGCCGGGCCGAACAGCGTCGGATACAACGGCCTTCCGTGCAATACCGCGGCGCCCGCGTCGCGATAGATCACGGCATCGCTCTGCTGCCAGTACAGCTGCGGGTTTGTTGCTACCAGCGCCACCCCGACTGCGAGGGATGCCGCGAACAACAGCGCCGGCGCCAACCGGGCCGGTCGCCCGAGGCTCGGCTCGCGGCGCAGCATCCTCGACACGCTAGTGCTCGCCGCCAATCGCTGATCCGCGCTCGGAGCGAAATCGGCGATGTCGTAGCGTGTGGCCAGTGCGGAAGCGGACGGGGGTCCCGAAGGGTGTCGGCCGGGCGGCCATCGGGGTTGCCGCCATTCGCCAACGAGAGAGTCAACGTCCGGATCGGCTGTTCGAGGATCCCTACGCAGCTGCTTTTACCGCGGCGGCCGCGGGGGGTTTCGCCGACCACGACGTTGTGTCCGGTGGCCCGTCCGAGTTGGCTGTGGTGTTCGCCGACCACGCGGTCATCCGCACCCGCTTCTTCGACGACTACCTCGTCTCCGCGGCCGAGGACGGCTCTCGTCAGGTGGTCCTGCTCGCCGCCGGACTGGACACCCGCGCATTCCGGTTGTCGTGGCCCGAAGGCACCCGACTGTTCGAGCTCGACCGCCCAGACGTCCTGAGTTTCAAGCAAGCCGTTCTCGACGAGCAGGGCGCAGTGCCGCAGTGCGAGCGCACTGCCCTGCCAGCCGATCTGTGTGACCCGGACTGGATTGCCGAGCTGGTCGCCGCCGGATTCGACCGAACCACGCCGACCGCGTGGCTCATCGAAGGTCTGCTGCTGTACCTGACGCCCGAAGAGGCGGCTGCCCTGCTCGCGACAGTGAGCGAGATGTCGGCTTCGACGAGCCACCTTGCGCTCGAACACGGCGCCATCGCCGACACCGCGCTGATGAGCGCGGCCGAGGCGGACCCAGCCATGCATGAAGACACCATCCTATGGAAAGGCGGGCTTGCCGCAGGCGCGCTCAACCGGCTCACTCACCACGGTTGGGACGTCCAGACACACGACCGGACGCAACTCGCAGTTAGTTATCGCCGGTCGACCCCCGCACACGCTACCGGCGGATTCATCACGGCGATCCGCCGCTAGCGGGACTCAGACTGATCGGGCGTGTGCGCCCTGCAATGAAGATGGCGGCGCGGGGTGGCTTACCGCGCGCTCCAGTCGATAACGGATATTCTCGGGCCGTCGTGTTTCACTCAGGCGGCGGGTGGGCATACCGCGACCGGACCGTCCGGTCCTGACCGGCCCGACAAGTCCAGGAGGTGCGTGATGCGAATCGGGGCAAGTCTTGTCTTGATCGCGATCGGAGCCATTCTCAAGTTCGCAGTCACCAAGGAGGTCAGCGGGATCAATCTGCAGACCGTGGGCGTGGTGTTGATGATCATCGGAATCATCGGGCTGCTGATCTCCGCGGCCCTGCTGTCGGTCCGACGTCGCACCGACGTGATTCACCGCGGCCGCGACGTCAGCTACGTCGAGCCGGTTGATCCGGCAGACCCGCGCTACTGACC
>JBDUCV010000003.1:0-65798 GCA_040003255.1 Actinomycetota bacterium | reverse complement strand
GACGACGACCCGGGCCGAGGCCGCGCGCCGATCTTCGTGGCCAGCACCACCTCGTCGCGAAACCCAGTGTCGGCGAGCCATCGGCCGAGCATCGTTTCGCTCTCGTCACCCGTACCGCCGTCGGCCCAGAACGCGTAGTTGTTGGCGGTATCGAGGAAGGTCCCGCCGCGACTGACGAACCGATCGAGGATGGTTCTCGACTGGTCCTCGGGCACCGCCGTCCCGAACGTCATTGTGCCGAGGCATATCGCGGACACCGCAAGCTCGGAGCAGCCTAGTGGGATCGTGCGCATCGGCCCAGGGTGCCCTTGAAGTGCCCGAATACAAAGTTCAGCGCAACGACCAGTCGACCGGCGCTGCCCCCTGTTCGGCGAGTAGCGAGTTGGTACGGCTGAACGGTCGCGAGCCGAAAAAACCCCGGTCGGCCGACATCGGGCTCGGGTGGGCGGATTCGATCGCCGGTACCGGCCCGAGCGTCGGACGCAGCGTCTGCGCGTCGCGACCCCACAGGATCGCGACTAGTGGCGTCGCCCGCTGGACGAGCGCCTCGATCGCCCGCGTCGTAACCGCTTCCCACCCCTTGCCGCGGTGCGACCCGGGCGCGCCGGGTGCGACGGTCAACACCCGGTTGAGGAGCAATACGCCGTGCTCGGCCCATAACGTGAGATCCCCGGTGATCGGTTGGGAAACCCCGAGATCACTGACCAACTCCCGATAGATGTTGCGCAGACTGGCCGGCAGTGGCGACACCTCCCGGGCGACCGAGAACGACAGCCCGACCGGGTGCCCCGGAGTCGGATAGGGGTCCTGCCCGACGATCAGCACCCGCACGTCTGCGAGGGGCAGGGTGAAGGCGCGCAGGACGAGTGGACCGGCGGGCAGATAATGCCGTCCAGCTGCGATTTCGGCTCGCAGAAACTCACCCATCGCGGTGATCCGCGGCGCCACCGGCTCGAGCGCTTCGGCCCAACCCGGATCGATCAGCTCGGACAATGGGCGGCTCGGCACACGGGACAGATTACGGCTGTCGAAACGACCCGCGTTGCGCCTTATCACCGGCGGCTCAGAAGATGGCGGTGAACCGGATGGTAATCCAGTTGCGCTCGGCCCCGGCGTCGGCGAAGCTGCTGCCACCCGGTACCCCTGGTACCGCCGGACGAAAGGAGGCAACCCGTGCAGATCACTGTCTGCGGGCTTTTCGCCGCCCCCGTCCGCTCGCTCCCGCGCTGACACCGGCTCTCCGGTGCGCGGGGCACGTGCACCAGGAGAATCCGTAGTGCAAGAACCCCAAGAGATCGACAACTACTCGAGCTGGGACACCGCAACTCACGGTCCGCGACCGCGGCCGGACTGGGTCGTCACCGAGCTTTCCGCGCTTGACACCGAACTGGGCATCCTAAAGTCCGGCAAGGAAGCCGACGTCCACCTCGTCCACCGCGGCCTTCCCAAGGGCCGCGAGACACTGCTGGCCGCCAAGCGCTATCGGCCGGCCGAACGGCGGATGTTCCATCGTGACGCCGGCTACACCGAGGGGCGGCGGGTGCGTCGCAGCCGGGAAACCCGGGCAATGGCACGGCGCACCGAGTTCGGACGGGAATTGCTGGCCGGCCAATGGGCCGCGGCCGAGTTCGCGGCGCTCGGCGCACTCTGGCAGGTCGGCGCGCCGGTGCCCTACCCGGTTCAGCTGTCCGGCACCGAGCTGATGCTGGAATTCATCGGTGACCAGGACGGGACGGCGGCTCCCCGGCTCGCCCAGTGTCGGCCGGAGCTGAAGGAACTCGCCGACCTGTTCGACCAGTGCCGCGAAGCAATGCGCCTGCTGGCCGCCGAGGGATACGCGCACGGTGACCTATCTGCCTACAACCTGCTCGTCCACCGCGGCCGGTTGGTGATGATCGACCTCCCGCAGGTAGTCGACTTGGCCGCGAACCCGCAGGGTCCCGACTACCTGCGGCGGGACTGCGTGAACGTGTGCCGTTGGTTCGCCGGACGCGGGCTGGCCAGCGCCGAGTACGAGCACCTGTTCGGCGACCTGATGGCCGAGGCCGTCGCGACCTGGTGACAGCCGAATCCCTCGGCGAGCTCCCTGCCCTGAGCGCCACTAGCGTCGCGGATGTGACGCACTTCGATCTGGCAGTCATCGGCTCCGGCTCAGGCAACTCGCTCATCACTGCCGAGCTGGCCGGTTGGCGGACAGCAGTGATCGAAGAAGGGACGTTCGGCGGCACCTGCCTCAACGTCGGTTGTATCCCGACGAAGATGTACGTCTACGCCGCTGACGTCGCAGACACCGTGCGCCACGCCGCGCGTTACGGGATCGATGCGACGCTCGACGACGTGCGCTGGGCGGCCGTTCGCGATCGGATCTTCGGCCGGATCGACCCGATTTCGGCCAGCGGCCGGGAATATCGCGCGCACGGCCCAAACACCAAGCTCTTCGCGACCCATGCCGAGTTCACCGATCCACACACGTTGCACCTGTCGAGTGGCGAGAAGCTGACCGCAGACCGGATCGTCATCGCCGCCGGATCACGCCCGATCGTGCCCGCCGTGGTCAGCGCGAGCGGGGTGCCGTTCCACACGTCCGACACGATCATGCGCATCGAAGAGCTACCCAGGCGGCTGGCGATCCTCGGCGGCGGCTACGTCGCGGCCGAGTTCGCGCACATCTTCGGCGCGTTCGGCGTCGAGGTGACGGTGCTCGCCCGCAGCAGGTCGTTGCTGCGGCATCTGGACGGTGAGATCTCGCGGCGCTTCACCGAGCTAGCCAAACAGCGGTGGGACGTCCGCCTCGAGGCCCAGGTCACCGGCATCGACGGCGACGACCGGCGCGTGCGGCTCGAGTTCGCCGAGGGCTCGGCAGTGGACGCCGAGGCGTTGCTCGTGGCGACCGGCCGATTGCCCAATTCCGATCGACTCGCCCTCGACCAGGCGGGTGTCGATGTCCATGACGACGCACGGGTGGTCGTCGACGGCTTTCAGCGCACTACCGCTGATTGTGTCTGGGCGTTGGGTGACGTTTGCTCGCCCTACCAGCTCAAGCATGTCTCGAATCACGAGGCGAAAGTGGTGGCGCACAACCTCGCTTACCCCGACGATCCGGTGCGGGCCGATCATCGTTTCGTGCCCGCCGCCGTGTTCACCCACCCGCAGATCGCCACGGTCGGGCTCACCGAGGAGCAGGCCGTCGACCGGGGCATCCCCTTCGTCAGCACAACCGAGGAGTACGGCGACACCGCGTACGGCTGGGCAATGGAGGACACGACGGGCGTCTGCAAGCTGCTTGCCGATCCGTCGACCGGCCGCTTGCTCGGGGCGCACCTGATGGGCCCGCAGGCGTCCTCATTGATCCAGCCGTTGATCCAGGCGATGAGCCTGGGGCAGCGCGTTCGTGAACTCGCCAACAGCCAGTACTGGATTCACCCGGCGATGATCGAGGTGGTCGAGAACGCACTGCTCAACCTGTGCGTCGACTGATTAGTTGTCGCCTCGGCAATCTGGGAGTTCCTCGCCAGGCCACTGGTCGAGAACCCAGCTAGCGCCGGTCACCGATGGCGCCGACCCGAGCCCTACCCTGGGAGCCGCCATGGCGGACTACACGCTGACGACACTTGGCGCGGCCACCGAGCTGCTCGACTTGCCGTTCGACCGGCCGCTCGCCGAGTGGAACGACCCGCGCCTTGTCCAGGTCCCGCGTGGAATCTCCCGGCACGTGGTTCGCTTCGTTCGCGTCCAGCATCAGATCTTCGCGATCAAGGAGGCCACCGAGCGCTACGTGTTGCGTGAGCATCGGCTCCTGCACGAACTCGACGAGCGCTCAGTGCCGGTGGTCGACGCGTTCGGCACAGTCGTCGACCGGCGCGGCCAGGACGGCTCTGATCTCGGTGGTCTGCTGATCACAAGGCACCTGCCGTTCTCGCTGCCCTACCGGTCGCTGTTCATCGGGCGAGGCGTACCGAACTTGCGGTCGCGGCTGCTCGACTCGCTGGCCGAGCTGTTCGTCCGGATTCATCTCGCTGGCTTCTATTGGGGCGACTGTTCCCTGTCGAACACCCTGTTCCGTCGCGACGCCGGCGCGCTGGCGGCCTACCTTGTCGACGCCGAGACCGGCGAGCTGCACGAGCAGCTCAGCGAGGGGCAGCGCAGCTACGACATCACGATCGCGACTGAGAATATCGCCGGTGAACTGTTCGACCTGCAGGCCTCGGGCGATTTCGCCGACGACCTCGATCCGGTCGAGACGGCGATGGCACTCGAACCGCAGTACAAACAGTTGTGGGCTGAGCTGGTCACCGACGTGGTCGTCGCGCGGGACGAAAGTTACCGCATCGACCAACGCATCAAACGGCTCAACCGACTGGGGTTCGACGTCTCGGAGCTGGAGATCAACTCCGTGGACGGTGGGCGCAAGCTCCGCTTCGGTACCCATGTTGTCGAGCCGGGACACCACCAGCGGGTGCTATTCCGCCTCACCGGCCTGCAGGTGCAGGAGAACCAGGCCCGGGCGCTCCTCTCGGACCTGGCCCGGTTCCGGGCGAAGTGGATCGAGGGCACCGGCGAGGACGTCCCTGAGGACCTCGCCGCCCGGCGGTGGCTGGACGAGAAGTTTTACGCGACCCTCGCGATGTTGCCCCCGGGGCTGCGGCGCAAGCTGCCCGACGCCGAGCTGTTCTTCGAGATCAACGAGCACCGGTGGTTCCTGTCTGAGGCGCAGGGCCAGGATGTGGGACGCGGGGCCGCCGTCGATTCCTACGGCAGCAACGTGCTGACCCACGTGCCCGACGCAAAGGTCGAAATACTGACCAGCCCGCCAGTCGGGGACTTTCCCACCGTCAGCGGCTAGCTCGAGGGATTAGCGTCCACCGCATGAGCGACGAATACACCGGCGAGGTCTACGTCGGCGGCCCGTTGGACGTGCGGCGGCTGCCTGGTCTGGTGATTGCCAAGCTGGCGGTGGGCCGGATGTCGAACAACGCCTACCTGCTTCGCTGCACCACGACCGGCGAGGGGCTGCTGATCGACGCGGCCGACGAGGCGCCGCGGCTGGCCGAGCTGGTGCGCTACGAGGGGCCGGCGGTCTCAGCGATCCTCACCACGCACCGGCACGCCGACCACTGGCAGGCCCTCGCAGCGACGGCAGCCGATGCCGAAGCGGCCGTGTATGCCGGAGGCGAGGACGCCGACGATCTACCTGTGGCGGTGGACGAGCGGTTGCATCACGGTGACACGATCACCGTGGGCGATCTCTCGCTCGAGGTGATTGCGCTGCGCGGTCACACGCCGGGCTCGGTCGCCGCGCTCTACCGCGACCCGGGCGGTTGCGCGCATCTGTTCACCGGCGACTCGTTGTTCCCAGGCGGGGTGGGGAGGACCTGGGCACCCGAAGACTTCACGTCGCTCATCGACGACGTCGAGCAGCGCATCTTCGCCGTGCTGCCCGATGACACATGGTTCTATCCGGGCCACGGCGACGATTCGACGCTTGGCGCTGAACGCCCGAGCCTGCCCGAATGGCGCGCTCGCGGTTATTAGTCTGTCCGCGCGCGGCCGGTTCGTCACAGTGGCGGTTTCCGGCGTCAAAGGCGATGCGATACGTCCGGGTAAGCTGGAAATGCCAGATACGCATCGCTGAGCGGCCCGGTCCGCCGTCGAACGGAGTCCCATGCCGAAGCAGGTTCTGGTCACCGGGGCGTCCGGATTCGTCGGCTCCCGCCTCACCACCGCGCTGCTGGCGGACGGTCACCGAGTGCGGGCGATGACCCGCCGACCTGACGACTATGCCGGTCCCGGGCAACCCGTGGCCGGCGACGTCGACGATCCCGCCAGTCTGCGCGATGCGCTTCGCGATATCGAGACCGCCTACTACCTCGTGCACTCGTTGGGTACCGACGACTTCGAGCGCAAGGACGCCGAGGCCGCGCGGAGCTTCGGCATTGCCGCTGCGAAGGCAGGAGTCGAGCGCATCGTTTACCTGGGCGGTCTCGGTGACGACGACGGGACGCTGTCGGCGCACCTCCGGTCGCGGCGCGAGGTCGAACGCCTACTCGCTGTGGGCGGCGTGCCGGTGACCGTGCTGCGAGCGGCCGTCGTGATCGGGCACGGCGGCATCTCCTGGGAGATCACCCGCCAGCTGGTCAACCATCTGCCGGTGATGCTCGCGCCGCGCTGGGTGAACACCCGAACGCAACCAATCGCGCTGCCCGACGTGGTCCGTTATCTCGTCGGCGTCCTCGACGCTCCCGACGCGGACGGCGCCGTCTACGAGGTCGGTGGCCCAGAGATCGTCAGCTACGTCGACATGCTCAAGGTCGTGGCCCGAATCCAGAACAAGCGGCTGCTGCCCGTCGTTTCTCTGCCCCTGCTCACCCCACGGCTCTCGTCGCTGTGGCTTGCCCTCGTGACCGACGTAGATATACCGACCGCGCGCAACCTCGTCGATTCGATGACGAACGAGGTTATCGTTCACGACGACTCGATCCGCCAGCTCGTCCCGGGCGAGCCAATGGGCTACGAGGACGCCGTCCGCCTGGCCCTGGCAGAACGGCACGCGGCAGGCGCCGCCGGATGACCGGCGGGCACCACAGGGTGCAGCGAGTCCTCGGTGCGGGGTTGCTCGACAAGGTGCCGCGCGACCACATGGAGCCTGACGCAGCCTTCCACCGCCGCCGCGCCGTGGTCCTCGCCACTCTCGTCGTCGGAGCCACCCTGCTCGGGTTTTCACTGTCCGTCCGCGCCGGCGACCCCGCGTTCTACTGGCTGACGGCTGCGCTGGCGGCGACCTGGTTCCTCGGCGGCGTCGCATCGGGCCCGCTGCACCTGGGCCGGATCCGGTTTCGCACCGAACTGCGTCGCCCGCTCGTCACCCCGATCGTGCTGGGCTTGGCTGCGGCCGCAGTGTTCGTGGTGGGCGCGCTGATCATCCGTGAGATCGGTCCGTTACGCGCTCTTACCGATGACGTCCTGGAACACGCCCGTCGCGGATCACTCCTGCTCGTCTTGGCCGTCACCGTGCTCAACGGCATCGCCGAGGAGATCTTTTTCCGGGGCGCGCTGTTCGCGGCCGTCGGGCAATACCGGCCCGTCGCCGTGTCGACGGGGATCTACACCCTGACGACATTCGCCACGGCCAATCCCATGCTGGTCTTGGCCGCCGCGGCTCTCGGCACGCTGCTCGGCTTGCAACGCCGCGCGTCCGGCGGCATCCTCGCGCCGGTGCTCACCCACGTCACCTGGTCGGGCGCGATGCTGTTCGCGCTGCCACCGCTGTTCCAGTGATCCGTCCGCACTCGCCCCTGAAGGCCCTCGCCGGGCAGTGGTTGAGTGACCGCGCTGGGGACGTGCGCGGCGAGCCAGTGACCGTGGCCGACCCGCACCACCCGGTGCTGGTCACCCTGCACTCAACCGGTACCAATCAGCACGCGCGGGTGCGCGGCCGGATCGAGCCACTGCATGATCGAGCGCAGCGCCCACTCAGGCATCGAGACGCAGCCCGCGGTGGCCGTGCCGCCGCTGACATGCAGGAAGAACGCGCTACCGGCCCCGGGCGTCACCGGAAACCGGTTGTAGTCGATGACGACCGCGTAGGTGTAGACGGCGCCTGCCTGGGCCAGGTTCTCGCCCGCACTCGTGTCGAACGGGCACCCGCCGGCGCAGCGGTAGTGGGTGTTGTAGTAACGCGATGTCGCGTCGCTGACCCACCAGTCATCGTTCGTCGTCTGGAAATACGGCAGCCGGGTGGCCGGGTTCGGGGCACCGCCGAATGCCTCGGTGAGCGTGAAGCTGCCCATGGGTGTCGCCGAGGTGCTCTCGCTCGGGTGACTGGTCATCCCGGCCGAGCCGAGGTTCGCGGCCACCGGCGCGCCGTGCTTGGACCATCCGGTTGCCGACCGCTGCCAGGCCTGGACGATGCCGGTCGTGCTGCTCGTCGACGATGCCACCACAGTGAGCGCCTGCTGCGCGTCGCCGGTCGGATAGCTCAGGGGCAGTAAGGCGGGCGCGCCCACCGGAGCCGGCTCGCGGCTGGTGACCGTTCTCCGCGCCCGGCCAGCAGGGCTCGCCGGTAGTGCGCTGTGCCCGATCGCGGGCGCAGCCTCGGTACGGCTCGGCGCCACACTCGTCGTCGCTGCGGAAGACCCGGGGTCAGTCGTGCGCTGGGCCGGACGGGCGGAAGAGCACCCGGCGATCATGAGTACCGCCACGGTCGCGCCGGCGGTCAGCAACCGGGGACGGGCGGCGGGCACTGGACCACCCTCTCATGCGACGCCGATCAGAATTCTCGGCTGCGCGCTCGGAGTGAGCCATTGCATGATCGCCACGAGATTGTCGCGCGGAATCGACACGCAGCCCGCCGTGGCCGACCCGTCCGTGACGTGCAAGAAGAACGCGCTCCCGGCGCCGTTCTGGACCGGGAATCGGTTGTAGTCGATCACCACCGCGTAGCCGTAGACCGGCCCCGCTCCATACAGGTTTTCACTCGCCGCCGTATCGAACGGGCAGGAGGTGCAGCGCTGGTGCGTGTTGTAGAGCGACGAGGAGGTGTCACTGACCCACCAGTCGCTAACGCCGGCCACGAAGTAGGGCAGCCCGGTGCCTGGATTGGTGGCCCGTCCGAACGCCTGCGTCAGCGTGAAGCTGCCGATCGGTGTCGCGGAGCGGCTCTCGCTGGGGGCCGTGGTCAGGCCCTCCGAGCCGACCCGGGCCCCGATCGCTGGACCGTGCCGCAACCATCCACCACCGGGCGCGCGGTCCCAAGCCTGGACGCTGGCCGTAGTACTCGAGGTCGACGAGGCGACGACGGTAACGACCCGAGTCGCCGTTGCGGTCGGATAGCCAAGCGGCAGCGGCTGCCCGCGGACCAGTGCAGGCGGCGTCTTCGGCGCCACCGCTGTGGTCGTGCTGATTGGCGCCGGCGCCGGGCTGGTCGACGATGACACCGGGCGCCGCGCGGTGGGCGAGGTGGCGGGCTTCGGAGTGGCCGTGCTCGCCGGATCCGGCGTCGGGGTTAGCGCGGACGCGATACGCCGTCCGGTGCTCCGGTCTGGCTTGGCGCTGTCGCGTGGCGCAGTCCCTCGGCTCGACGGCAGCTGCTTGGATTGGGACGCCGGGACGGGAGAGCCGGGCAGCGGCGCCAGCGCGTCGTGGTCGATCGATCGCGGCCGGGCGCCGGCCATCCCAACGACCAGGACGGCCGCGACGCCCACGGCTGCGAGGAGCCCACCGGTCGTGAGCACGCGCAGCTTGCCCATGGGGCCAGTGTGCCAGATGGGATTCATGTGACAAGAGTGAACGCGCGTTCGCCAACGTATGTGGTGCGTCGCTGCACAGCCCGCCATCTCAACCCGGCGGAGTTACTCGTCCAAAATTGCCTCGACCAGGTTGGCGTCCGGGTCGGCGACGAGCGCGCCGTAGTAACCGGGGCGGTAGATCTCCCAGCGCCGCGGCGACTGCCGGGCGGTGCCGCCATGCGCGATGCCGGCGGCGAAAAACGCATCCACCTGATCCCGCGACCCAGCAGTGAACGCCACGTGCACCCCCCGGGTGGCTGCCGGACCCGCTACCACCCACAGCAGCGGCTCACCGTCGGGGGGGCCGAATCCGACCGCGTCTAATGGCACATCGGCCGGGTGCTCCTCCTCGTCGGCGAACTCTTGCAGCCGAACCAGGCCGATCGTTGCGAGTACCGCGTCGAAGAAGGCCACGCTGATCGCGACGTCGGTCGCGGTGAACGTCACATGCCGGATAGTCACGGCGGCGATCATGGCACCGCCGATGGGTCGTCCGGTCGGCGCGCCATACTTGCCCGCCATGCAGACTTCGCCGCCGACCGCCCTGACCATCGCCGGCTCCGATTCTGGTGGCGGCGCCGGCTTGCAGGCGGATCTGAAGACCTTCCTCGCATGCCGAGTGCACGGCCTGGCCGCGATCACGGCGGTCACCGCGCAGAATTCCCTCGGCGTGAGCGGCGTGTACGAGCTGCCGCCGCGGGCGGTCGTTGAGCAGATCGAGTCGGTGGCGAGCGATATCGGGATCGGCGCGGCGAAGACCGGCATGCTCGCCTCGGCGCCGATCATCGAGGCGATCGCTGACACTGTGCGAAGGCTGCGCATCGCCCCCCTCGTCATCGACCCGGTGTCAGCCTCACAGCACGGCGACCCGCTGTTGGCACCCGACGCGATCGACGTCCTGACCGGGCAGTTGTTCCCGCTCGCGACGCTGATCACCCCCAACCTGACCGAGGTGTCGCTGCTGACCGGCATCGAGGTACGCGACCGGGCCGGGATGCGTGACGCCGCCCGCGCGCTACATGCGTTCGGGCCGCAATGGGTCTTGGTAAAGGGTGGCCACCTGCCCGACGACGACCCGGTCGGCGCGCTCGACCTGCTTTATGACGGGTCGCGATTCGTCGACGTGACCGCGCCGCGGTACGACACCGTCCACACTCACGGCTCGGGCGACACCTTGGCCGCGGCGATCTGTGCGGCGCTGGCCCGAGGCGCTGACCTCGAGGCCGCCGTCGGCGAGGGCAAACGCTTCGTCACCGGCGCGATCGCAGGCGGCTTTCCGCTCGGTGCCGGCCGGGGCCCGGTAGGGCACTTCTGGCGCGTGCGGGACTGGCCGGATTGATCATTTGCGGGGTCGCCCAGCCGGCCGACGCCGCAAATCGTAGGGGTAAGGTCGGCACCGAACACGGGAGCCCGGTGCGGACCGGGCTGAGAGGGCAGGCTGGGAGCCGCCGACCGTCGAACCTGATCCGGGTAATGCCGGCGCAGGGAGTCGTCGCGAATGCGCCCAGCCGTCAGCGAGGGGTGTGGCGCACGTGTCTACGGGCAACGACGTGGCCTGGGCGTCCGGCCGAGCGAAGGGATAGCTGTGTTCTGACCTGTCCACCACCGCGGGAGCTCGGGGCCACCGGGCTGAGAGGGCGGATGAGTGCTCGCATTTTCGCGGGCTCCGTGCTGCCGACCGCCGAACCTGCCGGGTAATGCCGGCCCAAGGGAGAGTCGATGTCGATCACTGAACGAAACCGCCCGTCCGTAGCGGCGGCCGAGCCGGGACGGACCCTCGCGGAGCCGCCACCACGGACACTGAGCTTATTTGACCAGCTGGCGCTGTGGGCCAATCTCGGCGTGAGCCTGCTCGGTCCGGCCTATGCCGCCTACGTCCTCGCACCAACCGGCTCGGCGCCGCTCTCACTGCTGGCGGCCTTCGTCGCCGTCGTCGTCGGCACGGTGATCGGCACCGTGCTGCTGGGCCTCTCGGCCGTTCCGGGCGCACAGACCGGCCACCCGGCGATGGTCCTGTTGCGCGGTCTGTTCGGAGGCCGGCTGTCCTACCTGCCGACTGTGCTCAACCTGATGCAGTGCCTTGGCTGGGCGGTATTCGAGCTGGTCGTGATCGCCAATGCGGCAGAGGTGCTGCTTCCGTGGAACGTTCACTGGCCTTATGTGGTGGTCGCCGGAGTGCTCACGACCCTGATGGCGCTGCGCCCACTCGGCTTGATCCGGATCCTGCGACGCTATGCCTCCGTCGCAGTGCTGGCCGCGACCGTCTACTTCCTGGTTCAGTTGGCCCGCGAGCCGCTCCCCGCGTTCAACCACGGATCATGGTCAGGGTTCTGGCTGGCGGCCGACGGCGTCCTGGCGGTTTCGGTGTCGTTCGTGCCACTCGCAGCCGACTACACCCGGCATTCCCGCAGCTCGCGCGATGCGTTCTGGGGAGCCTTCGTCGGCTACAGCGTCGCGCAGATCGCGTACTACACGTTGGGGCTGCTGGCTTTCTCGACGGTGGTGAGTGCCGACACCGACGACCACTCACCCGTGTTCCGGGCGTTCATCGACGTCCCGTTCGGCTGGTTGCCCTTCGCGGTGCTTGTGCTGCGCGAGCTCGACGAGTCGTTCACCAACGTTTATTCGACCGCCGTGTCGGCGCAGAACGTGCGTCCCCTCGCGGACCGTCGCGTGCTAGCCGTCGCGATCGGTGCGTTGGCAACGCTTGGCGGCCTGGTGCTCGGTATCGGTGACTACCAGAGCTTCCTGCTGCTGATCGGCTCGGTTTTCGTGCCGATGTTCGCTGTCTTCGCCGTCGACTACTTCCTGCTCGGCGGGCAGCACCGGTGGAACTGCGCCGACGACGCACCGCCGCGATGGATCATGCTGGTGCCATGGGCCCTGGGCTTCATCGCCTACCAGCTCGTCAATCCGGGGTACGTCTCGTGGTGGGCATCGTTCTGGGGGCACGTCCAGTCGGCAATCGGGTTCACCCCGGCCAACTGGATGAGCGCGTCGCTGATCTCCTTTGCGGTCGCCGCGTTGGCCACCCCGCTCGCTGTCGCGCTGAGCCGACGACCCCGAGAAGGGGCGCGCGCGGATTCATCCCGAGATCACTAGCGATCGGGAGCCGTTGGGGGTGTCGTCGACCATGGTTCCTGCGCGATCATCGATGCCGTGTCGGACCCGTACTACCCGCAACCGTCTGCCCCGCGGACCTTCATCCGGGGGATTTGGCGCTGGCGGGCGCCAATCTTGACCGTGATCGGAGTGCTGCTCCTGATCGCGTTGGTCGACGACGCGAAGACGACGCGGTTGCGAACAGCGCCTGGTCCCGGGGCGATACTGGGCGGACATCCGCCTGCCGCCGACATCACACTGGGCTCGACGACCGTCGATGCCGCCGGATTTGCCCGGACGACGGTCTTCGTCACCAACCATTCGTCCAAGACGTCGAACTACCTGATCGGCCTGACGATGCGCTCGGCCAGTGGTTCGACGCTGCGTCGCACTGACGCGACGGTCAAAGGGCTTCGATCGGGGACGAGTATGAGCAAGCAGGCCGTCTGGCCAGGCCAGACCGGCCGATTACCGGCCGGGATTGTGGTGGTGGTGACGTCGGTGGACCGATGGGCGCACATCTAACCCGTCAACCCACCCCCGCTACGTCCATGCCCCGCAGCTCCTTTTTCAGCTCTCGGATCTCGTCGCGCAGCCGGGCGGCGATCTCGAATTGCAGTTCGCGCGCTGCGGCGAGCATCTGCTCGTTCAGCTGCTGGATGAGATCCGCGAGCTGGGCTCGGGGCATCTCGGCGACGTCGAGCTTGCCGTCAGCATGCGCACCAATGCCCACGACGCCGGCCGAAGCCGGGCCGCGTCCGGATCTGGACCGGCCCAAGCCTGGTACGGGTGACTTGCCCCGCGACTGCGAACGACCCGAACCGCCGACCGCGACCCCACCTTCGCCCAGCAGCTTGTCGGTGTCGGCTGCTTCGCGGGCCAGCATGTCGGTGATGTCGGCGATCCGCTTGCGCAATGGTTGGGGATCGAGCCCTCGCTCGCGGTTGTATGCCACCTGCTTCGCACGCCTGCGATTGGTCTCCTCGATTGCGGTCTGCATCGAAGGAGTGATCCTGTCGGCGTACATGTGCACTTGGCCCGACACGTTGCGGGCCGCACGCCCGATCGTCTGGATCAGCGAGGTGCCCGAGCGCAGAAAGCCCTCCTTGTCGGCGTCGAGGATCGATACCAAGGACACCTCCGGCAGATCGAGGCCCTCACGCAGCAGATTGATACCGACCAAGACGTCGAACTCACCCATCCGCAGTTCACGCAGCAGTTCCACGCGACGCAGGGTGTCGACCTCGGAGTGCAGGTAGCGCACCCGAATCCCCAGTTCGAGCAAGTAGTCGGTGAGATCCTCGGCCATCTTCTTGGTCAGCGTCGTCACCAGCACCCGCTCGTTGCGCTCGGCCCGTTCGCGGATCTCGTGCACCAGGTCGTCGATCTGGCCCTTGGTCGGCTTGACGACGACTTCGGGATCGATCAGGCCGGTCGGCCGGATCACCTGTTCGACGAACTCGCCCTTCGCCCGTCCCAGCTCGTACGGCCCGGGCGTCGCGGATAGGTAGACCGTCTGGCCGATCCGGTCGACGAACTCCTCGAACTTCAGCGGACGGTTGTCCATCGCGCTGGGCAGCCGGAACCCGTGCTCGACAAGCATCCGCTTGCGTGACATGTCCCCCTCGTACATCCCCCCGGTCTGCGGCACGGTGACGTGCGATTCGTCGATGACCAGCAAGAAGTCCTCGGGAAAGTAGTCGAGCAGGCAGTTCGGCGCGCTGCCGCGCTCGCGGCCATCGATGTGCAGCGAATAGTTCTCGATGCCCGAGCAGAAGCCCACTTGGCGCATCATCTCGACGTCATAGTTGGTCCGCATCCGCAACCGCTGTGCTTCCAGCAGCTTGTTCTGCTGCTCGAGCTCGGCGAGGCGCTCAGCGAGCTCGGCCTCGATGCCACGGATCGCCCGCTCCATGCGCTCCGGACCGGCCGCATAGTGCGTGGCTGGAAAGACGAACACCTCGTCAACCTCCCGGATGACCTCACCGGTCAGCGGGTGCAGGTAGTACAGCCGCTCGATGTCCTCGCCAAACATCTCGACCCGGATCGCCAGTTCCTCATACATCGGGAAGATCTCGACCGTGTCACCGCGCACGCGGAAAGTGCCTCGGCTGAACGACAGGTCGTTGCGGGTGTACTGCACCTGCACCAGCCCACGCAGGATCGTTTCACGGCCGATCTGCTGGCCGACGTGCAGACGCACTGACCGGTCGACGTATTCCTGCGGGGTACCCAGGCCGTAGATGCAGGACACGGTCGCGACGACGACCACGTCGCGCCGGGTGAGCAGGGAATTGGTTGCCGAGTGGCGCAGCCGTTCGACCTCGGAGTTCACCGAGGAGTCCTTCTCGATGTAGGTGTCGGTCTGCGGGACGTAGGCCTCGGGCTGGTAGTAGTCGTAGTAGCTCACGAAGTATTCGACCGCGTTGTTGGGCAGCATCTCGCGCAGTTCGTTTGCCAGCTGCGCGGCTAATGTCTTGTTCGGTGCCATGATCAGGGTCGGGCGTTGCACCCGCTCGATCAGCCACGCCGTCGTCGCCGACTTGCCGGTGCCGGTGGCGCCGAGCAGCACGACGTCACGCTCCCCCGCCCGGATCCGGCGTTCCAGGTCCTCGATTGCAGTCGGCTGGTCGCCGGACGGCTCGAAGTCAGCGATCACCTCGAACTTGCCGACGGTGGGGACGATGTCGCTGGACACTCGCATGGCTCCACGGTACGAGGCGGCACCGACATTCCGTCCAGATCGTTGCCAGTACGGCGCAGAGCACGCGGCCGGCCATGGAGTGAGACGATTCGTCCTGGTCGGATTAGAGAGGAGGGCGGACGACGATGTTCCTCGCTTCGATCAGGCGCGGCGCCGCTTACGACGGCGCACCTCAGTCGTCCGCTTACATTGGCCGGCCGGGCCGACTTTCCGGCCAACCGGCTGGCTGGCGGGAGCAGGTCGCCGCGTGGATCGGCCGCATCGTCACGGTCGCCGCCGTCTGGTCGCTCGTCAGCATCCCATTCCGGGGCCACCGCTGGGCCGACTTGGTCGACGACGCATTCGGCTGGTTCAACGTCCCGGCGGGCTCGAGTCTGTTCGTGGTCGTGCTGATGTTCATAACGGGCAGCGCGCTGCGCCGTCGCCTGCGGGCAGCCCTGTGGGCGGTGCTGATCTTCCAGCTGGTCAACGTGGTCCTCGAGTTCGTCGTGCTTGGACTCGCCCTCGCAAACTGGAACCAGATCCCTACCGACAACCTGGACCTCACCCGCAGTGAAGCGGTGATGGTCGGCCTGCTCGCCGGGCTCGGCTGCGGGCTGGTGGTCCTGGTCTGGCTGGTCCGATCCGCATTCCCGGCCCGGCTCGCCCAAGGCGCGCGCATCTCGTCCCTGGCTGTGTTGATAGCCGGCCTGGCGGCTTCAGTCGTCGTCACGTTCGGTCTGACCGAGGCGTTCCCGAACAAGCTGTCCTCCACCGCTGAGCGGGTGGGGTGGGCCATCCGGTCGGCCTTCGGCATCTCGACGAACGCCACAACTCCGGGATTTCACGGCCATCACGGTCATCACTGGATCGCATCACTGGCGGGGCTGATGTCGGCTGCAGCACTGCTCGCCGCCGCCGGAGTTTTCCTGCGCTCCGCGCGGGCAAAGCAATACTTGGCGGCGCAGGACGAACTCAACGTCCGCAGGCTGATTCTCGAAGGCGGCGAGCGCGACTCACTGGCCTACTTCGCCACCCGTCGCGACAAGTCGGTGACCTTCTCTCCCGACGGGCGGGCCGCCCTCACCTATCGAGTCGTCGCCTCCGTGAGCCTGGTCAGCGCGGATCCGATCGGTCACGTCGGATCGTGGCCCGCAGCCATCGAAGCATGGCTCGCCGAGGCCCGCGGACACGGGTGGTTTCCCGCGGTGCTCTCGGCAAGCGAACAGGGCGCGAGTGCCTACGTCAGCGCTGGTCTCAAGGCCCTCGCTATCGGTGACGAAGCGATCATCGACGTCGACTCCTTCACCTTGGAAGGGCGCACCATGCGGCCCGTCCGTCAAGCGGTAACGCGCATTCGGCGGGCTGGCTACACCGTGCAGGCCTGCCGCCACGGCGATCTCGCAGCTGGCGAACTGACCGATCTGGCCCGGCTCGCCGAAGCGTGGCGCGGCGACGAGACCGAGCGTGGTTTCTCGATGGCGCTGAGCCGGCTCGGCGACCCGGCCGACTCGCGATGCGTCATGGTCACCGCCCACGACGCGGAGGGGACCGTGCGCGGGCTGCTTTCCTTCGTCCCGTGGGGGGCACGAGGTCTGTCCCTCGACTTGATGAGGCGTGACCGCGCCGCCGAGAACGGGCTCACCGAGTTCATGGTGGCCGGTCTGGTCGAGGCCGCCGCCGATCTCGGGGTCCGGCGCATCTCGCTGAACTTCGCGATGTTCCGCTCGGTGTTCAGCGCGGCGGAACGGGTCGGCGCTGGTCCGGTGCTGCGTCTCACCGAGGCCGTGTTGTCGATGGCGTCACGGTTCTGGCAGCTGGAGACCCTGTACCGGTCAAACGCAAAGTACCTGCCCAGCTGGGTGCCGCGCTTCATGTGTTACGACTCCTCGCTGACCCTGACGAGGGCGGCGATCGCGTCCGGCATGGCCGAGGGTTTCATCCCCGCCCCGAAGCCGGTTTCGCGGCGGCACGGTCCCGAAATCGTCAGGACCGATACCGGTGAGCAGACCGAGTTCAGCCTGGCGGTGGCCGAGCAGCAGCAGAGGTTGCTGCGCCCCACCCGTCCGATCCATGCGATGGGTGAGCAGCAACGGGTCCGCCGTACGAAGATCGACCGGCTGTCGGCGGAGGGTATGGCCGCGTACCCGGTGTACGTGCCGCGGTCGAGCACCGCGGCCGAGATCCTCGATCGACACGCCGCACTAGCCGCCGACATGCTCACCGAAGACTGGGTGTCGGTCGCGGGCCGAGTGCGTGCGCTGCGCGATCTCGGTGGGGTCAGCTTCGCGGTGCTGTCGGACGAAGGGGTCAGCCTGCAGGTCATGCTGACCACGGCAGACACCGCCAAGGACGCCCGCCTGCTCTGGAAGCAGACCGTCGATCTCGGCGATCAGGTCAGTGTCACCGGGCCGGTGGCCACCTCGCGAACCGGCGAACTGTCCATCCTGGTAGACGAGTGGACGATGGCCGCCAAGTGCCTGCGTCCGTTGCCGGACGTGCATGCGGGCTTCTCCGATCCCGACGCCCGGGTCCGTCAGCGTTACCTCGACCTGATCGTGAACGGCGATTCGATGGCGATCCTGCAGGCCCGTAGCTGCGCGGTGAAGGCCCTCCGCGACGCGTTCGCTGATCGGGGCTTTACCGAGGTCGAGACTCCGATGCTGCAGGCCGTGCACGGCGGTGCGACCGCTCGGCCGTTCCGCACCCACATCAATGCCTACAACGCCGACCTGTACCTGCGCATCGCGCCCGAGCTCTACCTCAAGCGGCTCTGCGTCGGCGGCATGGGAAAGATCTTTGAGCTGAACCGTAACTTCCGAAACGAAGGCGCGGACGCCACGCACAACCCCGAGTTCACCTCCGTCGAGGCATACCAGGCGTACGCCGACTACACCGACATGCGCGAGCTCACTCGCGAGCTGATCATCGAGGTGGCCACCGCGGTCAACGGCTCACCCGTCGCGCGGCGCACCGGGCCGGACGGCACCGTCGTCGACGTCGACCTCGGCGGATCCTGGAACGCAGTCAGTGTCCACGACGAGGTCAGCAAGGCGTGTGGGACGTCGCTGACCTCGACCACACCGCTCGACGAGGTCCAGGCGGTGTGCGTAGAGCACCATGTCCACGCGCCCGGCGACGCCACCGCGGGCGAGCTCGTGCTCCAGTTGTATGAGGAGCTGGTCGAGAAGCAGACTGTCGAGCCGACGTTCTACTGTGACTTCCCGCTCGAGACGTCGCCGCTCACGCGTACTCATCGCAGCGATCCACTGCTGTCCGAACGTTGGGATCTGGTTGCATTCGGCACCGAGATCGCGACCGCGTACTCCGAGCTGGTGGATCCGATCGACCAGCGTGCCCGCCTCACCGACCAGTCGATTAAGGCCGCGGCAGGCGACCCCGAGGCGATGCAACTCGACGAATCGTTCCTCACCGCGCTGGAGTACGCGATGCCGCCCACGGGTGGACTGGGCCTCGGCGTCGATCGGCTGGTGATGATGTTGACCGGTACCGACATCCGGGCAACCCTGGCCTTCCCGTTTGTCCGCCCTCAGCCACACGGCTGAGCTGGATCAACTGATCTCATCGGCGCGGCGGCGGCGGCCCGTTTTTGCCAAGCTGGCGACGGTGGTGATCGTCAGGATGGCGACGATCATGACGAGCGAGAGCCAGATCGGCACATCCGGAGCCCACGACACGTGCTTACCGCCGTTGACGAACGGAATCGAGTTCTCATGCAGCGCGTGCAGGATCAGCTTGACCCCGATGAAGCCCAGGAGCACCGCGAGCCCGATGCTGAGATACACAAGCCGCTCGAGCAGCCCGCCGATCAGGAAGTAGAGCTGCCGCAGGCCCATCAGCGCGAAGAGGTTCGCCGTGAGCACCAGGTACGGCTCCTCGGTGATGCCGTAGATCGCCGGGATCGAGTCGAGCGCGAAGAGCAGGTCGGTAGTGCCGAGCGCCGCAATCACGATCAGCATCGGCGTCGCGAGGCGGCGCCCGGCAATTCGAACCGACAGGTGCGATCCGTGGTACTCCTCGGTGGACGGGATATGTTCACGCAGCCACCGGATCAGGCGTCGATCGGAGTAGTCCTGCTCCTCATCCTCGTCGTGCCGGGCCAGCTTCACCGCGGTATAGACCAGGAACGCCCCGAATAGATAGAAGACCCAGCTGAACGTGTTGATCGCAGCGGCGCCGAGCGCGATGAAGATGCCACGCAATATCAACGCCATCACGATGCCGATGAGCAGCGCGGCCTGCTGCAGCTCGCGGGGAACTTGCAGCTTGCTCATGATGATCAGGAAGATGAACAGGTTGTCGATGGACAGCGAGTATTCGGTCAGCCAGCCACCCAGGAACTGGGCGCCGTAGTCGGCTCCGCTGACCAGAAACACGCCAGTGGCGAACAGCAGCGCCGCTCCGACGAAGAACGCCAGATGGGACGCGGACTCACGCATCGACGGCTCATGAGGACGTCGGCCGATCACGAAAACGTCGACTACGAGGAAGCCGACCGCCACAACCAGCGTGATCGTCCACGCCCAGGGCGTGGTGCTCAGTGGGGTTACTCCCCTCCAGTTCCGTCGACGAGCCTACCCGCCACCGCCCTTATTGCGATCTGGCAGGCTCGCAAGAGCGCCCTCTCGACTTCGACGCACACGCGCGCTGAGGAGAACCATGCAGATCTGGCCCGGCACCGCCTATCCCCTGGGTGCCACCTATGACGGCTCCGGCACCAACTTCGCCCTGTTCAGCGAGGTCGCCGTCATGGTCGAGCTGTGCCTGTTCGACGCCGAAGGCACCGAGACGAAGATCGTCCTGCCGGAGATGGACGGCTATGTATGGCACGCCTTCCTGCCCGGAGTCGAGCCCGGGCAGCGTTACGGATATCGGGTGCATGGCCCGCATGACCCCGAACAGGGGCACCGCTGCAATCCCGCGAAACTGCTGCTCGACCCCTACGCCAAGGCCATCGACGGCACTTTCGCCTGGAATCAGGCGCTATTCGGCTACACGTTCGGCAATCCCCAGGGCCGCAACGACGATGACTCGGCACCGCACATGCCAAAGTCGGTCGTCATCAACCCGTTCTTCGACTGGGGCACCGACCGTCCTCCCAAGCGGCAGTATGCCGAGTCCGTGATCTACGAGGCGCATGTCAAGGGGCTGACCAACCAGCATCCGGAGATCCCCGAGGAGATCCGCGGCACCTACGCCGGCATTTCGCATCCGGTGCTGGTCGACCACCTGCGCGCGCTCGGCGTGACAGCCATCGAGCTGATGCCTGTCCACCACTTCGCGAACGACGCAACGCTGATCGAGAAAGGGTTGTCCAACTACTGGGGCTACAACACGATCGGCTTCTTCGCCCCCGACAGCAAATACAGCTCGAGTGCTACCCCCGGCGGCCAGGTGCAGGAGTTCAAGGCGATGGTGAGGGCGCTGCACGACGCGGACATCGAGGTCATCCTCGACGTCGTCTACAACCACACGGCCGAGGGCAATCACCTCGGCCCAACGGTGTGTTTCCGTGGCATCGACAACGCCGCGTACTACCGGCTCGTCGACGACGACAAGCGTTATTACATGGACTACACCGGTACCGGCAACACGCTCAACGTCCGTAACCCGCACTCCCTGCAGCTGCTGATGGATTCGTTGCGCTACTGGGTGTTGGAGATGCACGTCGACGGCTTCCGCTTCGACCTCGCCGCGGCCCTTGCTCGCGAGTTCTACGACGTCGACCGGCTGTCGAGTTTCTTCGAGCTGGTGCAGCAGGACCCGACAGTCAGCCAGGTGAAACTGATCGCCGAGCCGTGGGACGTCGGCCCCGGCGGCTACCAGGTAGGCAACTTCCCGCCACAGTGGACCGAGTGGAACGGCAAGTATCGCGACACGGTCCGAGATTTCTGGCGGGGCGAACCCGCAACGCTCGGCGAATTCGCGTCGAGAATCACCGGCTCGTCGGACTTGTACGAGCACTCCGCCCGGCGGCCTGTCGCGAGCATCAACTTCGTGACCGCGCACGACGGGTTCACCCTGCGCGACCTGGTCTCCTATAACGACAAGCACAACGAGGCCAACGGCGAAGGCAATCGCGACGGTGAAAGCCACAACCGGTCGTGGAACTGCGGCGTCGAGGGCGACACCGACGACCCGGGGGTACTGGAACTGCGGGCCCGCCAGCAGCGCAACTTCATCGCCACGCTGCTGCTGAGCCAGGGCGTCCCGATGATCGGACACGGTGACGAGCTGGGCCGCACCCAGCACGGCAATAACAACGCCTTCTGTCAGGACGACGAGATTTCCTGGGTGGACTGGACGAAAATCGACGTCGACCTGCTTGCCTTCACCCGGCAGGTGGCAGCGTTGCGCCACGCACACCCGGTGTTCCGCCGCCGGCGATTCTTCCAGGGCCGCCCGGTGGGCCGCCGTGGCAAGCAAGGATTGCCCGACATCGCCTGGCTGCAGCCGGACGGCACCGAGATGTCCGAGGAGGATTGGGGGTCAGGCTTCGGCCGGGCAGTTGCGATGTTCCTCAACGGCGACCGGATCTCCGACCGCGACTCGCGAGGTGATCGAGTCGTGGACGACTCGTTCATCTTGTGCTTCTCTGCCCACGACTCCGAGCTCGATTTCGTCTTGCCCGACGCTGGCTACGGCGCGGCCTGGGAAATCGTCGTCGACACCATGCTCGCTGACGCCGAGACGATGACTGTGCTCGAAGCTGGCGCCTCCGTGCCCGTCGGGCCGCGCGCTCTCGTCGTTCTGCGCAGGGCCGGTTGATGGCAGTTCCGTCATCGACCTACCGACTGCAGATCCGCTCCGGTTTCAACCTCGCCGATGCCGCCGCGGTCACCGAGTACCTCAGCTCACTCGGCGTCGGCGCCGTTTATACCTCGCCCCTCCTGCAGTCCGCGAGCGGCTCCGAGCACGGCTACGACGTGGTCGATCCGACCCGGATCGACACGGCACGAGGAGGGGACGCGGGCTGGCGTGCGCTGCTGGGGGCAGCGCGGGCCCGGCGGCTGGGTGTGGTGGTCGACATAGTCCCAAATCACCTCGGCGTTGCCGACGCGGCGGCGAACCCGGCCTGGTGGGACGTCCTGCGCCAGGGTCGGCAGTCGCGCTACGCGTCGTGGTTCGACATCGAGTGGACGCAGGGACCGCTGCTGCTGCCCGTTCTCGCTGACAACGCCGACCTGGCCCGTGACTTGACGGCGGCCGGGGATGAGCTGCGCTACTACGAGCATCGGTTTCCGATCGCGCCTGGCACCGGGGACGGCAACCCGGTTCAAGTGCACGAGCGGCAGCACTACCGCCTCGTGGGCTACCGGCACGCCGACGCGGAGCAGAACTATCGGCGCTTCTTCGCCGTCACGACCCTTGCCGGACTGCGCCTCGAGGATCCAGACGTCTTCGCCGGCACCCACCAGGTCATCACGCGGTGGGCCGTTGCGGACGGCGTGGACGGGCTACGAGTTGACCACCCGGACGGGTTGGTCGACCCGGGGCGATACCTCGACCGCCTGGTTGAAGCCGCACCGGACACGTGGCTCACGGTGGAGAAGATTCTCGAGCCCGGCGAGGCGCTGCCACCGTGGCCGGTCGCTGGGACCACCGGGTACGACGCGCTCGCCGAGGTACAGGCCGTGCTCGTGGACCCGTCCGGCGAGCGGCGTTTCGACGCGATCTACCACGAGCTGACCGGCGATCGGCGTTCCTTCGCCGACCACGTCGAGGCGGGCAAGCGGTTCGTGGCCAGCACGATCTTGCGGGCCGAGGTCAACCGCCTCGTCCGGCTGGTTCCCTACGTCGCCCGCGCAACAGAGGCGTTGACCGAGCTGTTGGTCGGCTTTCCGGTCTATCGCTCATATCTGCCGTTCGGGGCCGAACATCTCGCGAAGGCGATCCAGACCGCGGGCGGCCGGCGGCCGGATCTGTCCGATTCGATTGCGGCTCTCGCGTCACGCCTCGGCGATCCGCCTGACGAGCTGTGCGCGCGGTTCCAGCAGACCTCCGGGGCGGTGATGGCCAAAGGTGTCGAGGACACCGCCTACTACCGCTACACGCGATTCATCGCGCTCAACGAGGTTGGCGGCGATCCTGGCCGATTCGGCGCTGACCTGCAGGCGTTCCATGCCGCTCAGCACGCCCGGCAGGTCGCCAGCCCCCTGGGCATGACGACCTTGTCGACCCATGACACCAAACGCGGCGAGGACGTCCGGGCCCGATTGGCGGTCCTCGCCGAGCTGCCAGATGAGTGGTCGGCGCTGGTCCACGGCTTGATGGCTGGCGCGCTGGTGCCGAACGCCGCGTTCGGCTACCTGTTGTGGCAGACCTTCGTCGGGGTCGGCTTCATCGCGCGCGACCGGATGCATGCGTATGCCGAGAAGGCCATGCGTGAGGCCTCGGACGGCACCAGCTGGACCGACCCGGACCCGGCGTTCGAATCAGCCGTGCATGCCGCCGTTGATGCCGGCTATGACTTGCCGATGCTGCATGACCCGCTGGCAGACTTCATTGCCCGTATCACGCCCCACGGCTGGTCGAACTCGCTGTCGCAGAAGCTGCTGGCCTTGACGATGCCGGGTGTCCCCGACGTCTACCAGGGCACCGAGCTGTGGGAAGACGCGCTCGTCGACCCCGACAACCGCCGGCCGGTGCCGTTCGCCGAGCACGCCGCCCTGCTGTCGTCACTCTCGTTTCCCCCGCCGGTGGATCACACCGGAGCCGCGAAGTTGTGGCTGGTCTCGCGGGCGCTACGGCTACGCCGCGACGCACCGGTTCTGTTCACGGGCTACACGCCACTCAGGGCGGACGGTCCGGCGGCCGACTACGTCGTCGCGTTCGACCGCGGTGGTGCAGTAACCGTCGCGACCCGGCTGCCGGTGGGGCTACAACGTTCCGGTGGCTGGCGCGACACGACGATCACCCTTGGTGCGGGCCACATTGACGTCCTCACTGGTCGGCGGTACACCGGGGCGGTGCCGGTTGCAGAAGTCCTGTCGACGTATCCGGTCGCCCTACTAGCCGCCGAATAGTCCTCCGAAAGTACCCTCGGCGGATGGCACAACCGACCCGGCCTGGTCGGGAGCCGCTCGTCTGGCGGATCCCGCCGTGGCAGCCCGCCGCGCTGTTCCTCGTCGCGTCGGGCTGTGCGGCGTGGAACATCTATGGTCACCCGTCGGCGATCGCCCGACTGATGACGATTACCGCGGGAGTCCTCGCCCTGGTCGCCGGCGTGCTGGCCGTGCGGATGTACCTAGTCGTTGACGACGAGGGGATCGGCGTGCGCCGGCTGTGGTCCGAGCGGTCGATCGACTGGTCCGACGTGGCGGACATCGATGTGATCCGGAGCAGGACCGGAATGCGGTTGCGGATCATTCGCCACGACGCCGAGCCAGTTGACGTGCCCGAGTCGCTACTGCTGCCGAGCAGGCCGACCAAGACGCCGCAGACGGTCGCGCACCTCGGTATCATCGCGCGCCAGATCCTTGCCTACGCGCGCCCCCACCGTGAGACCCCGATGTGATACCGCCGAGCCGGGACGCTGGATTCACGGCGGTTGAGGGGACACACGTAATGACGGATGCCGGGGTGGAGTTCCGGATTTTGGGACCCATCGAACTCCTGGTGGGCGGCCGGCCCGTCCCGCTGGGGGGTCCAAAGCAGCGCACCCTGCTCGCGCTGCTGTTGCTCGCTGAAGGCCGAGTGGTTTCGGTCGACCGGTTGATTGACGAGCTATGGGGCGGACGGCCACCGCCGAGCGCGGTCGCCGCATTGCAGGTGTACGTGTCGGGGTTGCGCAAGGGCGTCGGTACCCGACTACGTCGGTCTGCGGGTGGGTACGCGCTCGACGTCGCGGACGGGGAGCTGGATTCGGCCCAGTTCAGCGCGATGATCACCGATGCGCGCACCCGGTTGTCGGATGCGCCCGCGCAGTCGTCCACCATCCTTGCCGCCGCACTGGAACTGTGGCGGGGCGACGCGCTCGCGGGCTCGGATGATGCAGCCGCCGTCGTCGGGGGCCGGCTCCGGCTGTTGGAACAGCGGATGGCCGCGATCGAGGACCGGGTCGCGGCCGATCTGGCGCTGAGTCGGCACGCCCTCGTACTGGCGGAACTCGGGGAACTGGTCGCAGCCAACCCGACTCGCGAACGGCTCGGCAGCCTCTACATGCTCGCTCTGACTCGCTGTGGACGGGCGAGCGATGCCACTGAGGTCTATACCCGGCTGTGCACCGTGTTGCGCGATCAACTCGCCGCCGATCCGTCGGCCGAGACCACGGCGCTCGCGGAAGCGATCGCTCGTCGCGATCCGACTATCGACGCCCCGCACAGTTCCAGCCTGCCAGCCCCGGTCTGCCGCTTTATCGGTCGGCGATCCGAACTACTAACCGAGCAGTCCTCATGAGCGCGCGAGGAAGACGGCTTGCGCCCTGGGGGGTGGCTGCGCTTGCGCTCGTCCTGACCGCGTGCGGCGGCGGGTCGAAGTCGGCCTCGAAGAGCACCATACCTGCCGGGCAAGGAAGCTCCGCGTCCAGCGCAGCAGGCAGTGCCACAACCGCAGCGGCCACCGCAACCGGCGGCAGCGGCCCGTTCGATTTCTGCCGACTGATCACCCAGGCCGAGGCACAGGACGCCGTCGGCAAACCCCTGGCGGCTGGCGTCTCCACATCTGGGCAGTCGGTGCCGGGTCATCTCGCTGGTGGCTGCAAATATCTCAGCGCCACCTTCAATCCGCAGACCAGTCGAAAGTCCCTCGTCCAAGCGATCTACTTGGGCAAGATGACCAGGTCTCAGTTTGACCAGGTCACCACTGGCCCCGGCAAGATCGAGACGAAGCCAGTATCCGGCCTGGGCGAGGTAGCCCTCTATGCCCCCGGTCTGCTCACCTGGTTCGATCAGGGGATCGCATTGACTATCCAGGTCGTGAGGGACGACGGGTCCAGCCCGGACGTCGCGGTGTTGACCGGACTTGCGCACAAAGTGACCGACCGGGCCGGTGATCTCCGATGACCATACGAACCAGCGTTCGCCCGCCACTGGCCATGGCGACCGCTTTCCTGCTCGTCACGCTCGTGGGCTGCGGCGGCAGCACAGCAGGTGGCAAATCAGCTGTAGGACCGACCGGCGCGGGTGGGACGAGTAGTTCGGCAAGTGCGAGCAGCGTCGCGAGCGATTCGACCTCAGCCGATGCGACGACCGCAGCGAGCGGCCCGGTCGACGCCTGCAAGCTCGTCACCTCGGCCGAGGCGCAGGCTATCCTCGGCAAGCCCGTTCGGCCGGCGAAAACCAAGGCGCTCGGACCGACGAGGCAGGAAGGCGCCGGTTGCACCTACGAGAGCACCGACTTCGCCAACGGCACCAGCGCCGGGCAAGCGCTCGTCATCAGCTTCTTTCCGCACAGTCAGCTCAGCCAAAGCCTATTCGACACCAATTACCGCAGCTTCGGCGACCAAGCCGTTCCTGGGCTCGGCGATAGCGCCTGGTATCTGCACGGAATGTTGAACGTCTACTACCACGGATCCCATTTCAGCGTCTCCATCGTGAGCCTGACCGCCGAAGCCACATTGGCCCAGCTCACGCCGGTCGCCCGCACCGCTATCCCACGAATCTGAGGAAGGCGCCGCCGGTCCCCGCCCTCAGTAGGGAGGTTGGAGCCGGCGGCGCAACCGGTCCAGATCGAGGTCCCCTTCGGGGTAGCGCGGACCGAGCTCTTGCAGCGTCTCGGTCATGAGTCGACCGATCGCCCAGTTGCGGTACCACTTGTGATCGCTAGGAACGATGTACCACGGCGCGGCCGGCGATGAGCAGTGCTGCAGCATGGCGGTGTAGGCCGCCTGATAGTCCGACCAGAAGGCGCGTTCGTCGATATCGGTTTCGCGAAACTTCCAGTGCTTGGTCGGATCGTCGAGCCTGGCCAGCAACCGCTCGCGCTGCATGGCGTAGGAGATGTGCAAGTAGCACTTCATCACGGTGGTGCCGGAGGCGGCTAGTTCGGTCTCGAAGTCGTTGATCTCGACGTAGCGCCGTTGCCAATCGGCTTCGGGAATCGTTTCGTGCACGCGTGGAACCAGCACGTCCTCGTAGTGCGAACGGTCGAATACCCCGATGGCGCCGGGCGATGGCAGTGCCTTGCGAATGCGCCACAGGAAGTGGTGTGCCTGCTCCTCCGGGGTGGGTTTCTTGAACGCGGTGTACCGCACACCCGCCGGTCCGAAGGCGCTCACGACGTGGTCGACCACACCCCCCTTGCCTGCAGTGTCGATGCCTTGCAGCACGAGTAGCACGCTGCGCTGACCTCCCGCGCTGGCCTCGGCGTGCAGCCGCTCCTGTAGCTCGGCGAGCAGTGGCTTGTTGTCGTCGGCGTCCTGCTCGGTCTTGGCCTTCTTGCCCGGTGCGAGCGGAGTGGACGCGGTGTCGTAGCCGGCCAGATTCACCGTGCCAGGAGCGACCCGCAACGCGTCGCGGACGGATGCGGACTCAGAAGCCATGGCGGCAGCCTAGGTGGTCGATGGCAAGGTGGACAGCGTGAGCGATTTCGCCGTCTGGGCGCCTCGCGCGTCGACCGTGCATCTCTGGCTAGCTGGCGAGGCGCGGCCGATGACGGCTAGACCGGACGGTTGGTGGCGGGCGAACGTCGACGCCCCGGCCGGGACGGATTACGGCTACCTGCTCGACGGTTCCGACGAGCCGCTTCCCGATCCGCGGTCGCGGTGGCAGCCGTCGGGAGTGCATGGCCCGAGCCGGGTGTACGACGACTCGGCATACCTCTGGACCGACACCGGCTGGCGTGGGCGTCCGCTGCCCGATGCCGTCATCTACGAGCTGCATATCGGCACGTTCACGCCGGGCGGCACCTTTGACTCGGCGGTGGAGCGGCTCGACCACCTCGTGGAGCTGGGCGTCACCCACGTCGAACCGTTACCGGTCAACGCGGTGAACGGCGTGTGGAATTGGGGCTACGACGGGGTGGGCTGGTATGCGGTGCACGAACCGTACGGCGGCCCAGACGGGTTCAAGCGATTCGTGGACGGGTGTCACGCCCGTGGCCTTGCCGCCGTCCTCGACGTCGTCTACAACCACCTCGGACCGAGCGGCAACTACCTGCCTCTGTTCGGCCCGTATCTGAAGACCGGACGCAGCACCTGGGGCGAGCTGGTCAACCTCGAGCAGCCGCACGTTCGGCGCTTCGTGTTGGACAACGTCGCGATGTGGTTGCGCGACTTTCATGTCGACGCGTTGCGGCTAGATGCCGTGCACGCGCTCCTCGACTCCTCGACGCCGCATCTACTTGCCGAGATGGCCGACCAAGTAGCGCAACTGTCAACGCAGGTCGGCCGGCCATTAACGCTGATCGCTGAGTCGGACCTCAACAACCCCATCCTGATCACCCCCCGGTCCGACGGCGGTTATGGCCTCGACGCGCAATGGGACGACGACGTGCACCACGCACTGCACGGGCTGCTCACCGGCGAACGGCAGGGGTATTACAACGACTTCGGTTCGCTGGCGACGCTGGCGAAGGTGATGACGTCGGCATTCCTGCATGACGGGACGTATTCGACGTTCCGCGGCCGCGAGCATGGCCGCCCCGTCGATCGGGCACGTACCCCGGGCTATCGCTTCATCGCCAGCCTGCAGAACCACGACCAGGTCGGTAACCGCGCCGTTGGTGACCGGTTGTCGGAGGTCACCTCGCCGGACCTGCTGCGGGTCGGTGCGGTACTGCTGCTGACCTCGCCGTTCACGCCGATGCTATGGATGGGTGAGGAATGGGCGGCGTCCACCCGCTGGCCGTTCTTCACCTCGCACCCCGAACCTGAACTCGCCGCCGCCACCGGACGCGGCCGGATCGAGGAGTTCGCGACGCACGGGTGGGACATGACGGCGATGACCGATCCACAGGATTCGGTCGCCTACCAGTCGGCCGTGCTCGACTGGTCAGAGCTGGCCGGCACCGATCATGCCGAGATGCTCGCGATGTATCGGTCCCTGATCGCGCTGCGGCACGCCGAGTACGACCTGCGCGATCCGCGTCTGGACCAGGTGCAGGTCGACTTCGACGAGGACGCCCGCTGGCTCATCCTGTACCGCGGCGCTCTACGGGTGCTCGCCAACCTCGCGGACGCGCCACAGACGGTGCCCGGTGCCTACGGCGAGGTGATCTTCGCGACCGCGGATGCGCGTCCTAGCTTGGCCGGCGTCGAGCTCGCTGCCCAGTCGGCGGCGATCGTCAGAGCAGCAAGCGCGGACCGCGAATAGCGCGGCGAAGGACGGTCGTTCAGGCGTCGATGACCCGCTGCGGCATCTTCTCGGGCGGGGGGCCGAATGTCCGGCGCGCGGTGGAGATGACCGAGCGGGCCAGGGCCAGGTTGCCGAATGCGCCGATCCCGGCGCCAACTCCCAGCGGCAACGCCCGGCCGAAGAGCAGGGCACCCTGCTGGGCGCCGAATCGGGTGACGAGGTGGCGGCCGAGCACATGGTTCGCGCGGCCGATTGTCTCGCGGGAAACCCCACGTCGAAGCGCGTGCGTCCAGTGCCCGGAGCTCGTACCGGTCGCGGATTCGACTGCTGCTATCCCGCTCTGCCCGAGCAGAACGGTGAGCACGAGGGCCCGGCGGGTTTCCTGATCGCTGATCTGCATCCCGTGCACCTCGGCAACAGCCAGCGTGAACAGCGCCGTTGATTCAACGAAGGCCGAGATCTCGACGACACCCGTCGCAAGCGAGGCAGCCGTGCCGACGCCAGGCACCGCGGCGGCACCTCCCGACGCGGCACCGATGGAGACCACGGCTGCCCGGTAGCGGCGTTCGAGCAGGTCGATGACGTCGGCCGGACTCGCATGTGGATGACGGATCCGTTGCCGGTCGACGTAGGCGGTGACGGCGCGGCGCTGGATCGAAAGTGCGCGATCGAGCGCCTCGTCGAGTGCGGCATCGACCGAGTGCGGCATCGGTACCCGGCCGAGCAGTCGCCTACCGATCCGCGGCAACCCCGGCCCCCTTGCGACTAAGTGCGATGAGCCGGCTGATCGCGCGCCGGTACTTCTTGCGATACCCACCCGCAAGCATGTCCTCACCGAACAGCGCATCGAGCGAGACCCCCGAGCTGACGACGGGGATCTCCCGGTCGTAGAGCCGGTCGGCGAGAACCACCAGCCGTAGCGCGATGTTCTGGTCGGGGGCCGGCGTGACGTCGACCAGGTGAACGGCCGTCACGCCGTCGACGAGAGCGCCGTAACGCGCGGGGTGCAGCGTTGCCAGATGATCGATCAGCCCGCTGAAGTCGTCGATCGTCGATCCCGGTGTCGCGGTGGCTCGTCGGCGAACCTCATCGCTGGCCAGCGGCCGCGGCGGGTCGGAGAAGCCGCGGTGCCGGTAATCCGGCCCGTCCACCCGTACCGAGGCGAACCGGTCCGTCAGTGCCTGGATCTCGCGCCGGAATCCTCGGTGGAGAATCGGTTCTCCCCCAACCGATCCGGCAAGGTGTTGGACGTCGCGGCGAGCCGCACGCCTCGGTCGGACAGCCGCGTCAGGAGGGTCGACACGAGCACCGTGTCACCTGGGTCGTCAAGTTCGAACTCGTCGATCGCGAGCAGCCGCATGCCGTTGAGCGAGTCGACCAGAGCCGCGAAGCCGAGCACTCCCGCCAGCTGGGTGAGCTCGGCGAAGGTCACGTACGCCTTCGGCCCCTCGACCGCGTGCCAAAGCGAGGCCAGCAGATGCGTCTTTCCTACGCCGAAGCCGCCGTCCAGATAGATCCCAGCCGGGCGATCCTTGAGCGGGCGATGGCGCAACCTGAGCCGGCGGGGCACCGGCGTGGCCACGGACGCTGCGAACTCGCGCACCGCCTGCAGCGCCGCAGCCTGCGATGCTTGTGCCGGGTCCGGTTCGTAGGTCGAGAACCGCACCCTGGCGAACAGGGGCGGAGGGACGAGACCCGCCACGAGTTCCGCGCCCGACACGACGGGCGATCGGTCGACCAGACCCTGCACGACGCGCCAGCCTACGTGCGCGTGCTGAGATGGACGCTGTGCGCGCACTGCTTCCGACTCCGGCGGACGACGTCGACGTCCACGACGTCTACGCCGCGGACTGGCTCGACCGCTCGGCGCTGCGCGTTAACTTCGTCAGCAGCGTCGACGGCGCGGTGTCGGTAACTGGGTTGTCGCGTGGTTTGCAGACCGCCGGTGACAATCGGATCTTCGCTGCGCTTCGTGACCTGGCCGACGTAGTTCTGGTCGGGGCCGGCACCGCGCGTGCCGAGGGATACGCGGGGATCCACCTCAGTCTGCGTCGTCAGCAGATCAGACACCGCTACGGCTTCGGGCCGACGTTGCCGACGGCGATCGTCAGCCGGTCGCTGCGTCTTGACCCGGGCGCCGATCTGTTCACCGACACGGAGCGCGGCGCGCGGACGATCGTGCTGACCTGTACCTCCAGCGACCCGCGTGTTCGCGCCGCGCTGGCCGCACGTGCGGATGTCGTCGACTGCGGTGAGGATGAGGTAGACCTTGGCATCGCTCGCGCCGCTTTGGTCGAACGCGGACTGAACCGGATCCTGTGCGAGGGTGGCCCCACCCTGTTTGCGAATTTGCTCGCCGCGAACTCGGTCGATGAGCTGTGCCTGTCAGTAACCCCGCTGCTCGTCGGTCCCGGTTCGCCGCGGATCACCGCAGGCATGCCGTCCGCCAGCGACCCGGCGGGCCTGCGCCTCGTCGGGCTGTTCACCGAGGAGGACGCGCTGTTCTGCCGGTACGCGGTGGCTCGCTCCGGGCTTGCCCCGCCCTTCCAAGAGCAATGACGTGCCTCAGTCGTCGAACGACAGGATCACCCTGCGCAGCACGGCATTGAGCTGCGCCAGCTCGCGCGGGCTAAGCGCGTGCAGCAGGTGCTGCTCGCGTGACATCCCCTGGTGCACGTAGCTGTCCCAGGCCCGGCGGCCAGCAGCGGTCGGACGGACGAGAACGCGCCGGCGGTCGAGCGGGTCGACCTCGCGGGTAATCAGGCGGGCGGAGACGAGCCGGTCCAGCCGGCTAGTCATCGCGGCCCGGGTGACGTTGCTGGCCTCGGCCAGCTGCGCCGGGGTGGCCTTAGTGGGGTAGGGCTGCACCATCAGCTCGTGCAGCGTCCAGTAGTCCTCGAGGGTAAGCTCCGAGCCGGCGAAGGCCGCGGCATCAACCCGCTTGAGCCGTTTCAGGATGCTCTGCATCCGGGTGATCGCACCCTCAACCTCGGGCTCGAAGCTGGCGTTGTCCTTCCAGCCAGCTGGTGATGGTGCTGTCTGACCTCGTTCGGTTCGCGGCCGTCAGCGGGATGGCCGTCATGTTCGGCACCGACCACCGCTGGCTACCACTGCTGTGTGCCCTTGCGCGATCTTTGCGGGCGCTGGCTCGTTCTTCTCCCCGGCGATGACCGCGCTGAAGCCGATGGTCGTCACGGTTGATCGGCGGCAGTCCGCCAACGCGATGCTGGGACTGTTGCAGACCTCGTGCTCGGTCATCGGACCTGCGGCCGGCGGTGTCGTTGTCGCGGCGTTCGGCGCCACTACTGGCTTCTTGGTGAACGCCGTGAGCTTCCTGGCCTCGGTGGCGACCGTGCGGTTCGTCCGCGCGCGGGTCGAGCGGGCGCCGCACCGGGCGATGCTGCACGAGATGGGCGAGGGGTGGGCGGAGATCCGCCGACGGGACTGGCTGCTCGCTGGCGTGCTTGCGGCAACGGTGTATCACGTAGCCAACGGCGTCGTGCTGGTGCTGATCCAGGTGGTGGCGATCCGCGACCTGGGTGGCGCGAGCGCGGCCGGCCTGATCGCAGCCGCCGAAGGACTTGGCGGCGTCGTCGGTGCTGCCATCGCGATGCGTTACAGACCGGTTCGGCTGCTGCGCGCAGGCTGGCTGAGGCTGTTGCTCATGCCGTTGTGGGTGCTTGCCTATGTCTGGCCGGCCGTGCTGAGTGCCGTCGTGATCGGCGCCGTACTCGGCTACGCCGGGCTGTCGTTCTTCTTCGTCGCCTGGGAGACGGCGATCCAAGACCAGGTGCCGCATCATGTTTTAGCCCGGGTGGCGTCCTGGGACACGCTCACCTCGTTCGTCGGGATGCCCGTGGGCAATGCGCTCGCTGGCCCGCTGGCGCACGTGTTCGGTATCGATCGGGTGTTCGTCGGATGCGCGCTGGTGCTGTTCGGGGCAAGCCTGGCACCGCTGTTCGTTGCGGGGTCACGCCGACTCACTCGCCCGATCGCGCAACATGTCACGCAGCCCGAGGCCGTGGTCGTTGAGGTCTGAGCGATCCGGTCATTTCCCCGTCACCGACAGCCCCGGAACGATGTCGTTGAGCCGGAACGTGATCGGCTGCTCCAGCTGCGCATACGTGCATGAGCGTGGCTCGCGGTCCGGGCGCCAGCGGACGAACTGGGTGGTGTGCCGGAACCGGTTACCTTCCATGTGGTCGTAGCGGACCTCGACGACCCGCTCCGGACGCAGCGGCGTGAACGACAGATCCTTGCCTGCGCTCCAGCGTGACTGCTCGGCCTCGCGTGGCGTGCGGATGCCGGCCTCCTGTTTGGCCCAGGCCCACGGGTGGTCGTCGAACGTCGTCACCAACGGCTGCAGCTCGACCAGCAGTTCGCGACGGCGCGCCATCGGGAATGATCCGACGACGCCGACGGATGACAGATCACCGTCCTCGCTGTAGAGCCCGAGCAGCAGCGAGCCGATCGCGTCCGGGCCACTCTTGTGCAGCCGGTAGCCGGCGACGACACAGTCGGCCGTGCGTTCGTGCTTGATCTTGAACATCACCCGCTTGTCCGGCTGGTAGGTCAGGTCGAGCGGCTTTGCCACGATGCCATCCAGCCCGGCGCCCTCGAACTGGTCGAACCAGCGCAGGGCCACCTGCCGGTCATCGGTCGCGGGGGTCAGGTGGATCGGCGCGCAAGCCGACCGGAGTGCGCGCTCGAGCCGGACCCGACGGGTGCCGAACGGTTCGGTGGTCAGGTCCTCGTCGTCGATCGCCAGGAGATCGAACGCGATGAAGGACGCCGGAGTTTGCTCCGCCAGGAGCCGCACGCGGGAGTCGGCCGGATGGATGCGCTGCTGCAGCGCTTCGAAGTCCAGGCCGGCATCCGTCGCGATCACGATCTCGCCGTCGACCACGCACCGGGCGGGAAGGTTCGCCTTTACCGCTGCCACGATTTCGGGGAAGTAGCGCGTCATCGGTCGCTCGTTGCGGCTGCCGATCTCAACCTCGCCCTCGTCCCGGAAAATGAGACTCCTGAATCCGTCCCACTTCGGCTCGTAGTGACCTGCGTCGGGGATCTCTGGCACCGACTTCGCGAGCATCGGCGCAACAGGAGGCATGACAGGCAACCGCATCCACCCATCTTCCCGTTGAGCGGACCGGCCGGTACTGCCGGGTCGATCGGGGTGGCCGATCTAGGATCGGCCCGTGACGGGCTGGCATATCCGGGACTTCGAGCCCGCCGACCTGGAGTCACTAGTTCGGCTGGACGCGGAATCATCGATCACCCACCAGCCGCCCCTGTTCACCCTTGCCGATGTCGTCGCATGCCTCGATCGGCATCCGGCCGTCGTCGCCGTCGCTGGTGGACAGGTCGTCGGCTCTGCGATAAGCCGCGTCGACGAGGACCGCGCCTGGGTCCTTCGGATCACCCTGTCGCCAGCTTGGCGTGGCCGCGGGATGGGTAGTGACCTGCTCGCCGCGCTTGAGCACCGGCTGCTCGCCCGAGGCGTGTCACGAATCAGCGCCCTGCTGCCCGATGGTGAGACCGGCAGCGTCGCACTTGCCAACTCTGGCTTTCAGACACGAGGCGGCGTCACATATTACGAGAAACTCGAGCGGAGCTCGCCTCGCGCCGTTTCGCTGCTCACCGCGCTCGGAGCGACCGTGCCGAATTCACGGCTGTGGTCGCAGATTGCCGGTATGGCCGACGAAAAGGTCATGATCGAACGCAAGCTCGTGCTGCCCCTGTCGCACCCGGAGCTTGCCGCGGAGCACGGAGTGGACCCACCGCACGCCGTCATCTTGTTCGGGCCGCCCGGAACCGGGAAGACCACATTCGCCCGGGCCGCCGCGAGTCGACTGGGCTGGCCATTCCTCGAATTGTTCCCGTCCCGGCTCGCTACCGGTACCGGTCTGGCCACCGGTATCAACGAGGTGTTCACCCAGCTCAACGGACTGGACCATGTCGTCGTGTTCATCGACGAGGTCGAAGACATCGCCGCAACACGGACGCTGGGCGTGGGCGACCTCGGGGTCGTCAACGAGTTACTCAAGGCGCTAGTTAGCTTCCGGGACCGTCCCGGTCGCCTGCTAATCTGCGCGACCAATTCAGTGCGGACGTTGGACCCGGCATTCTTGCGGCACGGCCGCTTTGACTACATCCTCCCCGTCGGGCCACCCGACCTGCCGGCCCGCGCCGCGCTGTGGCAGAGCTATGTCGCCGAGGACGACGTCGATCTCGCCCAGCTCGCAGCGGCCAGCGACGGATTCACCCCGGCCGATGTCCGGCATGCCGCACGAACGGTCGCCCAGCGGACCTTCGAGCGCAGCGTCGATACCGGAGAGCGATGCCACGCCACGACGGCCGACTACCTCGCCTCGGTCAGGGACCTGAAACCAACATTGACGGCCGAGATGATCACCGCCTTCCGCGAGGACACGGCTGCGTTCGCACGTACTTAGCCCGGGCTCGATGCCGGCGCTGGAGCGCTGCCGTAGCCCGGGCTCGATGCCGGCGCTGGAGCGCTGCCGTCGCCCAGCCGATGCCGATAAGTCGGTAACGTGCTTGTCGTGCCAGTCATCCGCCGCCGCGCCGTCCGTGTCACTGCCGTTTTGAGTGCATTCCTTTCGGTGAGCGCCTGCACCGAGGCAGTCCGCGGGCACGGGACTCCTGCAGCGTCACCGTCCTCCGTGTCGTCGCCGACGGCGAGCTCACCGGCCGCGACGCCCTCGGCCGCAGCCAGTCCCGGCTCTATCGGGTTCAACGACTGCTCCCGGGCGCTCAACGTCGCCGGATCGGGTATCCCGAGTGAGCGGCTGGACAGGTTGAGCTTCGATTGCGGCAAGCTGCAGGTCCCGCTCGACTACGACAGGCCCGACGGCGAGACGATCACGGTTGAAGTCTTGCGTGTCCATTCGCGCGAACAGGTCAAGCGCATCGGATCGCTGCTGGTCGACCCCGGCGGCCCGGGTGGGTCCGGCATAGTGCTGGCCGTCAACCTCGCCGGTGGTCTGTCGGACACGATGCTCTCGAGCTTCGACCTGATCGGATTCGACCCGCGCGGGGTGGGCCTCTCGACCCCCATCCGATGCACGAGCGACGCCGACGAGGACCGGTTGCTGGCGCTCGACCCGGACGTACGCACTGCCGCCGGCTTCGCCGAGGCCAAGCAGGCGACCGCCACCGTGGCTCAAGCGTGCACGGCTAAGTACCGATCTGCACTCGAGCATTACAACACCGTCGAGACCGCCCGCGACATGGACCGCATCCGTGATGCGGTTGGCGATGACAAGATGAACTATCTGGGATTCTCCTACGGCACCCAGCTTGGCGCCGTGTACGCGCACTTGTTCCCGGCCCGCATTCGCGCGATGGTCCTCGACGGCGCGGTCGACCCGACCACAACCGGTGACGCAATCAGGGCCAACGACCAGCAGATCAAGGGCTTCGAGCAGGCGTTCGACCAGTTTGCGGCCCACTGCGCGGCCCGTCCTGCCTGTGCCGCGCTCGGTCAACCGCGCGCAGCGGTCCAAGCGTTACGGGCCCGGGCGAATGCCGCACCGATCGGGAGTAGCCGCAGCGGCGAGACACGCAAGGCGACGGGCGGCATCGTCCTATACGCGGTGCTTTCGGCGCTCTACAGCGAGCGGGAGTGGCCTGCACTAGACGCGGCGCTGCTTGACGCCCGGCGCGGTAACGCAAAGGAATTGTTCGAACTCGTGGACAACTACAGCAACCGCAGCACCGACGGCTCGTTCGCCAATTTGCTCGACGTATTCCTCGTCGTGACCTGTAACGATCAGCCCACCGATCCTGCCGACGCGGTGATCAAGGCGACCGCGCAGCGTTGGGCCACTCAATACCCGTTGTTCGGCCTGTGGAGTGCCACGAGTCTGTTCCAATGCCAGTCGTGGCAGAAGAGCCGGCATCCCGTCCCCGTCCCAACCGCTGCCGGATCCCCGCCGATCCTGGTTGTGGGCAACCTGCATGACCCCGCCACGCCCTATTCCGGCGCGGTGAATCTCACCCGCGCGCTGACAACTGGGGTGCTGCTCACCTGGGACGGACAGGGGCACACGTCCTACGGGCAGAGCCGCTGCATCGACAATGCGGTCGACGACTACCTGCTCGAACAGAACATCCCCGCGGCGAACACGACGTGCCCCCGATGAGCGGTGACCCGGGCTTGCGGATCCACCGGCCGAGGGGCGAAATCCGCGGCGTGGCCGTGGTGCTGCACGGCGGCCGGTCGGAGAGCAGCCTGCCCGTGCGTCCCTCGCAAGTCGCTGTGTTGAGGATGATTCCGTTCGACCGCGCCTTGCGCCACGCCGGTGCTCGGCACGGACTGGCGGTCGTGCGGCTGCTGTTCCGGGTCCGTGGCTGGAATGGGCGGCTCGAGTCGCCGGTGCACGATGCGCGATGGGCGCTGGACCGGATCCGCGACCGGTTCCCGGCTGTACCGATCGCGCTGCTGGGTCACTCGATGGGCGGCCGGGCGGCGTTGCGTGTCGCCGACGACGAGTCGGTCACGGCGGTCGTGGCCGTCGCTCCCTGGCTGCCTGCCGGGGAGCCAGTGAACGACGTCGAAGGCGCCCGGATCCTGATCATGCACGGCACCCGCGACCGGATGACAGACCCGCGAACCTCGGCAGCGTGGGCAGTCCGAGCTCGGGCGGCGGGCGCGCAGGTCAGCTACGTGAGCGTTCGCGGCGCCCGGCATGCGATGCTGCGCCGGGCGAGGTTGGCGCACGACCTGGCGAGCGGCTTCATCCTCGGCGCGCTGTGGGATATGCCGGCGGCGGGAACCGCCGACGGGCCTGCCACGAATCCCCTACGTCGGGCTCTTGCCGGAGAGCCGTCGCTCGTCGTCTGATGTGTCACGCCGGCCTACTCAGCCGAAAGGTGGCGATGATGAACTCCGTCTCTGTCCTGCCGGGTTCGATCGACCCGGAGAGGTGGCCGGACGTGGCGACCGCGCCGCACTCGCCCGTCCGAGCCGCCATCGCGACCCGGTTGTTCCGGCACGCCGTCGCCCGGCTGCCCCTGCGCGTGGTCGAGCCGCGCGGACGCGCCTACGGTGGGGGCGCGGCGCACGACCCGGTGCTGCGGCTGGTTCGGCCGTCGTCGTTTTTCCATCGTCTCGGCGCCGCCGGGACGATCGGGTTCGGCGAGGCGTTTATGGCCGGGGACTGGACCTGCGACGACTTGACCGGCGTCCTATCGGCGTTTGCCGCCAACATTCGCGATCTCATCCCGTCCACGTTGCAGCGGCTCCGGCACGCCGTCCTGAGCCGCCAGCCGGCCGAGCAGGACAACACTATCGACGGGGCCCGGATGAACATCGGCCGCCATTACGACTTGTCCAACGACATGTTCAAGGCGTTCCTGGACGAGTCGATGACGTACTCCTCAGCGCTGTACAACGGCGACCCGGCGGCGTCCACGGACGAACTGACCACCGCGCAGCACTGCAAGATCGACCGGCTGCTCGATGCGACTGCCGTGGGTGCGCACACCCGGCTGCTGGAGATCGGCACAGGCTGGGGTGAGCTCGCGATTCGCGCGGCACGCCGCGGCGCGACGGTCACCTCGATCACCCTCTCGACCGAGCAGGCTCAACTCGCGCGCGACCGGATCGCCGCAGCTGGGCTTTCGGACCGTGCCGTCGTCCTGTTGCAGGACTACCGGCAGACCACCGGGCGCTACGACGCGGTCATCAGTGTGGAAATGATCGAGGCGGTCGGCGCCAACCACTGGCCGGAGTATTTCCGCGCCGTCGATCGCGCGCTGGTTCCTCACGGCCGATTCGGCCTGCAGGCCATCGTTCAGGCGGACGACCGGGTTAGCGCAACGCGCGACACCTACACCTGGATTCGCAAGTACATCTTCCCGGGCGGGCAGTTGCTGTCTCCCGAGGCGATCGAGCGGACCCTGGCGCGGTACACGGCGTTGCGAGCGACCGACCGGTACGCCTTCGGCCAGCACTACGCCGAGACGCTGCGCCGTTGGCGGGCCCGGTTCGAGGCGCGCGCCGCCGAGATCGCCACGCTCGGGTTCGATGAGACGTTCCGTCGGATGTGGTCGCTTTACCTCGCTTACTGCGAGGCGGGGTTTCGCACCGGCTACCTAGACGTCAACCAGCTGACAATGGTGAAGGCTGGGTAACGCAAGGCGTCAGTAGCCTTCGGGCGTGGTAGTCCTCCTCGCCCTGGTGGCCGCGGTCGCCTATGGGGTCGGGGACTTCGTCGGAGGTCTCGCCGCACGACAGCGCGCTGCGATCACGATTCTGCTGTACAGCTATCCGGTCGGGGCGCTGCTCATGTGCGCGATGCTGCCGGTTTTCCCGGGGACCCTGAACTGGCCCACGCTCGGCTACGGCGCCGCGGGCGGCGTTGCGGGACTGGTCGGCGTCACCCTGCTCTACAGCCTGATGGCCGTCGCGCCGATGAACATCATCTCGCCGATCACCGCCGTGCTCGCCGCCGCCGTCCCGGTCGTCTTCGGCGTGTTGACCGGAGAGCGGCCCGGCCCGGCGGCCTGGGCGGGTATCGCGATTGGGCTGCTGGCCGTCGTGCTGGTCAGCCGGACTCCGGAGGACCATCCGCACGGCCCGCTCGGCAGTCGCGTGCTGGCGCTTGCGGTGCTGTCGGGCCTTGGCTTCGGCGTGTATTTCATCTGCCTCGCGCAGCCCGCGCAGGACTCCGGCCTGTGGCCGGTAGTGATCTCGCGGGCGGCTTCGGCCGTACTGATCGTGGCCCTGGCCCGGCGCACGGCGAACGTGGCCCACTTGCCGCCGCGGCTGCTCGTCCTGGCCGCAACCGCCGGCGTGCTGGACGCTGCGGCCAACCTGTTCTTCCTGCTCGCGTCCCGGCAGGGGTTCTTGTCCCTCGCCAGCGTGATCACCTCGCTCTACCCGGCTGCCACGGTGCTGCTATCGATCGCGGTACTGCACGAGCACACCGGGCGGATGCAGCGGGTTGGCCTGGCGCTCGCCGCCGGGTCGATCGTGCTCGTCACCCGATAGGCGCCGATTTTTCCACCACGTCCTGGGGGCAGAGAACAGCCGTGCAGCGCGGTTCAGGCCTTACGCGCGCGACTGGGCTGAACCCGCATCGGTTCGCCCTCCTGCTTGGGAAAGTTCGGCGGGTACGGCGCGTCGCCGAGCCCGTGGTCCCGCTCGTCGCGATCGGCCCATTCCAGAAGCGGTTCGAGCGACCACACCGCGTCGTCGATCCCGCCATGCAGATCACCAAGTCGGTCAAACCGCGCAGGCATAGTCGCGATCGTGAAATCGTCGGTCTCGACGTCCGGCAGCTCCTCCCATGTCACCGGAGCGGATACCGGGCCATCCGGGCGACCCCGGACGGAATAGGCACTGGCGATCGTGCGATCGCGGGCGTTCTGGTTGTAGTCCAGGAAGATCTGCGCGCCGCGCTCTTCTTTCCACCAGGCCGTCGTCGCGAGTTGCGGGATCCGCCGCTCCACCTCGCGGGCAAAGGCCAACGCCGCGCGCCGGACCTCACGGAACCCGAATGCTGGCTCGATACGCACGTAGACGTGAATACCCCGCGAGCCGGACGTCTTCGGCCAGCCCACAGCGCCGAGTTCGTCGAGGAGCTCATGCACGACGACGGCGACCCGCTTCGCCTCGGCCAACCCGGTCCCCGGCTGCGGATCGAGGTCGATGCGTAGCTCGTCGGGACGCTCGGTGTCGGGGCGCCGGGAATGCCAGGGGTGGAACTCGACGGTCGACATCTGCACCGCCCATACGACGCTCGCCAGCTCGGTCACGCACAGTTCGGCCGCCGAACGTCCGGACGGGAACTTCACTTCTACGGTCTCGACCCAAGCCGGAGCTCCCTTGGGCAACCGCTTCTGGTAAATCTTCTCGCCGTCCACGCCGTCGGGATAGCGGTGCAACATGCACGGCCGCTCGCGCAGCGCCCGCACGATGCCGTCGCCGACGGCTAGGTAGTAGCGGACTAGATCCAGCTTCGTCTCGCCGCGCGCGGAGAAGTAGATCCGGTCGGGATTGCTGATCCGGACCGTGCGCTGACCGACGGCGACCTCCGTAAACGGCGATGGCACGCTGCAAGACGCTAGTACCACCTCGCGACCTACCCTGAACGGATGCACACCGATCCGGCTGAGGACGACGACCCTCCGTACGACGGGGCGGCAGACTTCGCCTGGGGGCGTGTTGCAAATCCGAACACCGCGGACGGCGAGCTGCAGAACATCGCCGCGTTCAGCGCCGGTTTCACCCGGCTGAGCGGACCACGCCGCACCGTCGCCGTCATTACCGTGTGGCTGATCCTGATCGGCTTCGCCGTCGCGATCGGCTACGGCATCGTGGGCATCGTCCGCATCTGGTAATCAATCACCTGGCCGACGGTCGGTACCGTCGATGGCATGAGTTCCGTCGAGCAGGTTCCGAAGGTGTCCAAAACTGACGCCGAATGGCGCGAGCAGCTCACCCCCGCTGAGTACGCGGTACTGCGCAAGGCAGGGACCGAGCCTCCCCACGTCGGCGAATACACCGACAACAAGAAGGTCGGCGTGTATGGCTGCCGGGCGTGCGGCAACGAGCTCTTCCGCAGCGACACGAAATTCGACTCACATTGCGGGTGGCCGAGCTTCTTCAGCCCGCTCGCCGGTGACCGGATCATCGAGCGGCGCGACCGCAGCATGGGCATGACCCGAGTCGAGGTGCTGTGCGCGAATTGCCACAGCCACCTGGGTCACGTGTTCGAGGGCGAGGGCTACGTCACACCGACCGATCTTCGCTACTGCATCAACTCGATCTCGATGACCTTCGACGAGCAGTGATTAGGGCAGCGCGCTGACGATCTCTGCGACCGTGCGCCGGGTGCCCGTGTAGAACGGCACTTCTTCGCGCACATGCCGCCGGGTCTCGGATGCCCGCAGATGGCGCATCAGGTCGACGATGCGGTGCAACTCGTCCGCCTCGAACGCCAGCAGCCACTCGTAATCCCCGAGCGCGAACGACGCGACGGTGTTTGCCCGCACGTCTGGATAGTCGCGGGCCAGCTGGCCATGCTCGGCAAGCAGTGTGCGGCGCTCATTGTCAGGCAGCAGATACCACTCATAGGAGCGCACGAAGGGGTACACGCACACGTAAGCGCGGGGCTCCTCCTCGGCGAGGAACGCTGGGATGTGGCTCCGGTTGAACTCCGCCGGACGGTGCAATGCCATGTTCGACCACACCGGCTGGAGGTAGCCGCCGAGTCGGGTGCGCCGGAAGCGGCTGTACGCGTCCTGCAGGGACTCGGCGGACGCCGCGTGCCACCAGATCATCACATCGGCATCGGCGCGCAATGCGCTGACGTCATAACTGCCGCGCACCACGACATCCTTGGCCGCCAGCTGCTCGAACAGTTCGGCGACCTCGGCGCTCAGCTCGACGCGGTCCGCGTCGCCGATCGGCCGGCTGGCCCGGAAGACCGACCAGGCCGTGTACCGGATGACCTCGTTGAGCTCGCGCGCCTGCTTGCCGTCGACCATGCCTCTCATTGTCCAGATGCGAGCGTCGCCGCGAGCAGCTGGTCCACCGCGCGCCGGGCGGAGGCGATGCACGCGGGGATGCCGATGCCGTCGTAGGCGGCGCCGCACACGGCCAGTCCGGGCACGCCGGCCACGGATGCCCGGATCCGCTCGATCCTGGCGACGTGCCCTAGCGCGTACTGCGGCAGGCCGCCCCCCCACCGGGTGACCTGTGTGTCGACAGGGTCGGCATCCAGACCGATCAGCGTGCGCAGGTCACGCAGCGCAGCAACCGCGAGATCGGCGTCGTCGAGCTGCAGGTCGCGGGTGTCACCGGCCCGCCCGATCGATGCACGCAGCAGCACCAGGTCCTCGGGGGTGCCTGGCCATTTCTGCGACAGTTGGGTGACCGCCTTCACGCCGAACGGCTCGCGGGCGCCGACCAGTAGCCCACTGCCGGTAGGCAGGACCACGCCCGCGAAGGCGAAGGTCACGATGGCCAGGCTCGCGCTCTCGATTCCCGCCAGATCCTGGGCGGCCAGCGGTGCGACGTCGCGCAACAGCGCCGACGCCTTCGCCGCTGGCGTGGCCACGATGACGGCGTCGGCGTTGATCGCCTCGGGGAACGGCACCGGGCCACAGTCGAGGGTGAAACCGGTCGCCGCCCTGCGGATCGTCCGCACCGTCACCCCGGTACGAACGGTGAAGCGGCCAGTTGCCGCCAGCGCCTGGGGCAGGCTGCCCAGACCACCCCGCAGCGAGGCGAAGATCGGGCCGGACACGTCCGCGCGGTTCCGGTCGTCCGCCACTGTCCGTGCGGCCGTCAGCAGCGACCCACCACTCGACAGTTGGGCGTATAGGGCGGGGACGGTGGCCTCCAGGGACAACTCGTCCGCCCGGCCCGCGTACACCCCGCCGAGCAGTGGCTGCACGAGCCGGTCGACGACCTCGTCACCGAAGCGGCGCCGCACCATGGCGCCGACCGTGATATCTGCCGTGATCGGGGGCATTGGTCCGGCGGCCGGTTCGTTCTGAACGGCCGCGATCGCGTCCGGGCTGAGCACCCCCGATGCCTGCAGCGATCCGACGTCCGACGGGATGCCCAGCACCGTGCGTGCCGGCAGCGGGTGGGTCGCTCCCCCGGCGACGATCGATGCGGCGGTGCTCAGCGGGGCGATCAACCGATCGTCCACGCCAAGCTCCCGGATGAGCTGGACTCCCTCGGGGCGGCGAGTGAGCAACGCCTCAGCGCCGACGTCGACGGGCAGTCCGGCGACCTGAGCAACACGCAGCTTGCCGCCCACGCGATCCGCGGCTTCCAGAACGACGACGTCCGCCTCGGGGTGCCGTCGGCTCACGTCCCAGGCAGCCGCCAAGCCGGAGATCCCGGCGCCGACCACCACGACCCGCATCGCGCTATTCGCCCAACGATCGCACCAAGTCGACCACCCGGGTCAGCACGTCGGGGTCGGTGTCGGGCAGCACGCCGTGACCCAGGTTGAACACGTGGCCAGCCGCCGCGCGTCCCTCGTCGACGATCCGCCGGACCGCGTCCTCGACGACCGGCCACTCGGCGAGCAACAGGGCCGGGTCGAGGTTGCCTTGGACGACCGCGCCGGGGCCGATCCGCCGCGCCGCCTCGTCCAGCGGCAGCCGCCAGTCGACCCCCACCACGTCCGCGCCCGCCGAGCGCATCAACGCGAGTAGTTCACTGGTGCCGACCCCGAAGTGGATACGCGGCACGCTGGCGTCGGCCAGCGACATCAGGACGACCCGACTGTGCGGCAGTACGAACCGCTCGTAGTCCGCGGCCGACAGCACCCCGGCCCAGGAGTCGAACAGCTGCACCACCGAGGCACCCGCATCGATCTGGACCCGCAAATAGCTGGCGGCGATTTCGGCTAGCCGACCGAGCAGGGCGTGCCACAAGTCAGAATCCCCATGCATGAGCGCCTTCGTCCGTGCGTGATCACGCGAGGGGCCGCCCTCGATCAGGTAGCTGGCCAGCGTGAACGGGGCACCGGCGAACCCGATCAGCGGAATCGGGCCCAATTCGCGCACGAGGGTGCCTACCGCCTCGGCGATATAGGGCACATCGTCGACGACCAGCGGACGCAATCGATCCAGATCACTCACCTTCCGGAACGGCTTGTCGATCACCGGCCCGACGCCGGCGACGATCTCTACGCCCACCCCGACGGCGTCCAAGGGGACGACGATGTCGGAGAACAGGATCGCGGCGTCCACCCGGTGCCGGCGCACCGGCTGCAGCGTGATCTCGGTGATCAGTTCCGGCGACCGGCACGCATCGAGCATCGAGTTGCCGCGCCGCAACGCTCGGTACTCGGGCAGTGAGCGCCCGGCCTGGCGCATGAACCAGACGGGTGGCCGGCCAGCCGGGCTGCCGCCGGCGGCACGGACGAGTAGGGATTCGCGGGTGTGGGTCATCGCGCACCATCGTTGCATGCGGCGCGCCTGCCCGATTCTGTCCCCCGGTCGTGCGAATGTCCGTTCGACCGTTCGACGGATCAATGGCCACGGAGGGCGTGACGATGTACGCGCGCGACGAGCTAGTTCTCGAGTGTTGGTTCTGCGCGGGCCCGCAGCCGATCGAGGTGCCGTCCTGCGCCGACGGCCACGACGACTGCCCGGACCGTGCTTGCGCCGGTTGTGGTGCCGCCCTGTTCCTCGACCCGATCCTGCCCCGCGAGCGCCGGCTGGTGCGCTCACGGCGGTCAGCGCGGGCCGCGTGACCACCCGCAGGTCGCGCCGATGACACCGATCATTCCTGTTCGCCCGCAGCGGGCCCCCCTTGCCGAGACCGCACCCGGCGAGCCGCCGTTGGATGAGACGCCCGAGTCCGCCCCCGAGCCGTTTCGCCGCGCGGTCGAGTCCATTCAGCGCACCCGGGTTCGGCACGAGGTCCGGGTCGAACCAATCCGGCCGCCACAGCGACTCGCCCCGTGGACGTATGCGGTAGCGGCCGACGTCACTGACGCCGAGGGCGACGAACTCGCGACCGGACGCCTCGTCCTGCTCTACGACCCGGACGGGGTCGAGGCCTGGGATGGCACGCTGCGTCTCGTCGCCTTCGCCAGCGCCGAACTCGATGCCGACATGGTGGGCGACCCGCTGCTCTCCGAGGTCGGGTGGAGTTGGCTTACCAGCGCCCTGCACGACCGCTCTGCGGCGCACGTCGCGGCGGGCGGCACGGTCACCCAGACCACGTCCACCCGCTTCGGTGACCTGCACGGGCCGCACACCACGGTCGCGCTCGAGCTGCGGGGATCGTGGACGCCGAGCACTGACGACATCGGCCCTCATCTGCTTGCCTTTGTCGACTTGCTTTGTACCGCCGCCGGACTGCCGCCCGAGGGAGTGACGGTTCTCAAGAGCACGTCATGAGCGACGACGAGCCGCTCGAGGCCGACGTCGTCCTGATGCATGAGCCGGTGGACGGGGTACCCGATCCGGTGACAACCACAGCTGCACTCTCGCAGGCGGCACGCGAGCTGGCCGCCGGCAGCGGCCCGGTCGCGGTCGACGCCGAACGGGCCTCGGGCTACCGCTACAGCCAACGTGCCTACCTGGTGCAGCTGCGCCGAGCGGGCGCGGGCACGGTGCTGGTAGACCCGGTCGACTTGCCGGACCTGAGCAACCTCGGGGCAGCACTGGACGGCCCGGAGTGGATCCTGCACGCCGCCAACCAGGATCTGCCGGGGCTCGCTGACCTCGGGCTGCATCCGGCCCGGTTGTTCGACACCGAACTCGCCGGGCGGCTGCTCGGGGCGGACCGAGTCTCGCTAGGGACGATGGTCGAGCAGTACCTCGGGATCCGGCTGGAGAAAGGCCATTCCGCAGCCGACTGGAGCGTGCGCCCGTTGCCTCGCGAGTGGTTGGCCTATGCAGCGCTCGACGTCGAGCTGCTCGCGCCGTTGCGCGACGTGCTCGCCGAACAACTCGAGGCCGCGGGCAAGTCCGAGTGGGCCAAGCAGGAGTTTGAGGCCGTGCGGACCGCCGCGCGCCGCGCGCCACGTGATGATCCGTGGCGGCGTACCTCGGGCATCCACACCGTCCGCAGCCGGCGTCAACTCGCGGCCGTCCGGGCCCTCTGGCAGGTACGCGACGCCTACGCCGCCGAGCGCGACATTGCCCCCGGACGGGTGCTCCCGGACGCCTCGATCATCGCGGCGGCGCGTGCGGACCCACCCGGCGCGGCTGATCTGGCCCGGTTACCCGTATTCGGTGGCCCGCGCCAACGCCGCAACCTCGGCCGTTGGATCACGGCGCTGACTGCGGCCCGCGAGCTCGGCGAGGACGAGCTGCCTGCCTCGGCTGGGCCGCCGGATGCGGTGCCACCGCCAGCGCGTTGGCGTGATCGGCGCCCGGAGGCCGCCGATCGCTTGGTTCGCGCCCGCGCGGTCGTCGCTGGGCTGGCCGAGCAGCACCAGGTGCTGACGCAGAACCTGCTCGCGTCCGACGTCGTCCGGCGCATCGCCTGGGAGCCACCGACGCCGGCCACTGAGGAGCAGATCCGGGCCACTCTCGCCGCCTACGGAGCGCGGCCCTGGCAAATCACCTTGGCCGCCGCTCCGCTTGCCGCGGCGCTGACGCCCGCATAGCACCGCTTTGGCTAGGTCGGCCTGCGCGAGTGGTCAGGACGACACGGACTGGCGGATCTGCGCCGGCGTTGCCGGGACGGCTGAACGTCCTGGCAGCTCGATGCGGATCGCGAGTCCGCCGAACGGGGGCGCCGCGGCCTGCAGTCGCCCGTGATGCGCCTCGACGATCAACCGGACGATCGACAGGCCGAGGCCCGATCCGCGGTTGGCCGTCCGAACCTTGCCGCCGCCGCGCCGGAACGGGTCGAACAGCGACACGACCTCGCTCTGAGCAATCACCGCGCCGCCGTTGGCAACGTGCAGCCAGGCCAGTTCGGCCGTTTCGCCGGAGGTGATCCGCAGCCACCCGCCGGCGACGTTGTGCCGCACGGCGTTCTCGACCAGGTTGCCGATCAGCCGCTCAAGCAGCCGTGGATCACCCAAAGTGCACGCCTCGGCCAGATCGTGCTCGATCGCGATCTGACGGTCCTGAGCCTCGGCCTCAACCGCGGCGAGCACCGCTGGGACGAGACCACGCAGGTCAATCTGCTCACGGGTCTCCAGCTCGCCGGCGACACCCGCCTGCAGTCGCGCCAGCGTGAGCAACGAGCCGACCAGCCGCTGCGCCCGCTCGGTTGCCTGCGCGACGACCTGCCCCATTCGGCGCAGCTCTTCGACCGAGGCGTCCGGGTCGGAGAGGGTGACGTCGAGCTCGGTCCGGATCACCGAAAGTGGGGTCCACAGCTCGTGACTCGCGTTCGCGACAAACAACCGCTGGCTGTCGAACGCCGCGTCCAGGCGGCCGAGCATCTCATCGAACGTGTCGGCGAGCTCGCGCAACTCGTCATCCGGGCCGCCGAGGTCGATACGTTGACTGAGCGTCTCGGTCGAGAGCTGTTGCGCAGTGTGGGTGACCCGCGCGATCGGGCGCAGCGCCTGCTTGGCGAGCAGGTAACCACCCAGGCTGCCGATCGCAACGATGATCGCGAAGTAGATCAGACCGGTGTGGAGCAGGTAAGACGATGCCTGGTCGTGCGCCTGCTTGATCAGGTCTTCCGGGGAGCCAGAGTAGATCTCTCGGGTCGAATCCCGAATCGTGACTGTGCCTCGGCTGTCCCGGAACACTCCGATGTCGGCCACTGAACGGTTGAGCAGGACGACGGCGGCAACCAGGAGCGACAGGCCGACAAGCAGAACCAGCCCGCCGTAGAGCAACGCCAGGCGGATCCGAAGCGTCGGGCGGAACAGCCTCACGGGACCGATCCGACCTCCTGCTCGACGGGCTCTGTGCTAGCCCGCGCGTTGTGGTCGATGCGGTAGCCCGACCCGACCACGGTGTCGATGATCGGCGGTTCGCCGAGCTTGCGCCGAAGCGTCATCATCGTCACCCGGACGGTTGTGGTGAACGGGTCGGCATTCTCGTCCCACACCCGGTCCAGCAGCTCCTCGCTGCTCACGACGGCACCTTGGGCGACGAGCAGCGTCTCGAGGACGCCGAACTCCTTGCGGGTCAGCTCGATCAACTCGCCGCCGCGCGACACCGTGCGCCGCGCCGAGTCCAGCTCGATGTCACCTGCGGTCAGGACCGGCGGAGCGGCTGGCGTGGTCCGGCGGCCGAGCGCCCGCACCCGGGCGACCAGCTCGGCAAAGGCGAACGGCTTGCCCAGGTAGTCGTCGGCGCCGAGAGCGAGCCCGGTGACCTTGTCCTCGACGGTGCCACTCGCAGTCAGCATGATCACCCTGGTCAGCACGCCCTCGTCGCCGAGCCGTCGGCAGATGTCATCACCCGACATTCCTGGTAGGTCACGGTCCAGGACGATGACGTCGTAGCGGGTCAGCGCCGCCTTGCGGTAACCGTCGTCCCCGTCGTAGGCAACGTCGACGGCCATGCCTTCTCGTCGCAGTCCGCGAGCCACTGCCTCGGCCAGCTGAACCTCATCTTCGACCACGAGAATTCTCATCAGTCAATCCCCCGTTCTTGCCGTGGTGTGCGCCGGTGTTCCGGCTCAGGTCCTGCTCTGCGGCCGTGGCGACCAGCGCAGACCATTCCACGATTCGTCTCCCGATGTCGTGGCCGGTGAGCCCGGCCCGGCTCCGGACGTCGCCCACCGAACCGTGGTCGAGGAATTCCAGGGGGACGCCGATCTCACGTACCGGCACGTCCACTCCCGCCTCGCGCAGCAGCTGGCCGATCCGCGATCCCACGCCGCCCACGACGACGCCGTCCTCGACAGTGACCACCAGTGCCGCGCCGCGTGCGAGGTCGATCAAGGCACTCGGCGCCGGAATGACCCAGCGCGGGTCGACCACCCGGGTCGAGTAGCCAGCCTGGCGTGCCGCAGCCGCGGCGATCAGCACGTCCGGCGCGGTGGCGCCGACGGCGATCAGCAGGATGTCGACGAACTCGCTTGCCGGGGGCTCGACGAGCACATCCAGGCCGCCGACCTGGCGCAGCGAAGGAAGGTCGGGGCCGAGCAGGGTCTTGGGGAACCGGACCACGGTCGGTCCGCCGTCGTCGGCGATGGCCTCTTCGAGCGCCGCTCGCAATGTCGGCTCGTCTCGTGGTGCGGCCAGGCGTAGACCCGGCACGATGCCGAGCAACGCGAGGTCCCATACGCCGTTGTGGCTTGCTCCGTCCTCTCCCGTGATGCCTGCACGGTCGAGGACGACGGTGACCGGCAACCGATGCAGCGCCACGTCCATGAGCAGCTGGTCGAAGGCGCGGTTGAGGAAGGTGGCGTAGAGCGCCACAACCGGGTGCAGGCCGCCGGACGCCAAGCCGGCCGCCGACGTCAGTGCGTGCTGCTCCGCGATGCCGACGTCGTAAAAACGTTTTGGGAAACGGCGCGCGAATGGCCCGAGACCGGTCGGCTCACACATCGCGGCAGTGATGGCAACGACATCGTCGCGGCGTGCCGCGATGCTCATCAACTCGTCGGAGAACACGCCCGTCCAGCCACGGTGCGACGTGGTAATGGGCGCGCCCGTCGCCGGGTCGAATCCGCGCGATTGATGCATCTGATCGGTCTCGTCGTTCTCGGCCGGCGGGTAGCCGTAACCTTTGCGAGTGACGGCGTGCACGATGACCGGCCCGTCGAAGCGGCGAGCCAGGCGCAGCGCATGTTCGAGCGCCAGTCGATCATGGCCGTCGACGGGACCGAGGTACTTCAGCCCGAGGTCCTCGAACATTCCCTGCGGCGCGAGCAGATCCTTGACCCCGCGCTTGACGCCGTGCAGGGCTTCGAAGAGTGGCGCGCCGATAACCGGCGTGCGAGTCAGCGCGCCCTTCACGCTGACGAGCATGCGTTCGTAACCCGGCCGCAGCCGCAGGCCCGCAAGGTGGTCGGCCAGTCCGCCCGTGGTCGGTGCGTAGGAGCGTCCGTTGTCATTGACCACCACGATCACTGGCCGGTCGGCGGCCGCAATGTTGTTCAACGCCTCCCAGCACATGCCCCCGGTCAACGCTCCGTCGCCTACGACGGCGACGACTGGACGCCGCTCGCCGCGGACCTCGAACGCCTTCGCCAGCCCGTCGGCGTAGGACAACGCAGTGGACGCATGCGAATTCTCGATCCAGTCGTGCTCGCTTTCAGCGCGACTGGGATAGCCGGAGATGCCGCCGGACTGCCGCAGCGTCGCGAGCACGCCGGCGCGCCCGGTGAGGATCTTGTGGACGTAGGCCTGGTGGCCGACATCGAACAGGATCGGCTCGGTCGGCGAGTCGAAGACCCGGTGCAGGGCGATCGTGAGCTCGACCGCCCCGAGATTAGGGCCGAGGTGACCGCCGGTCTTCGACACGGTCTGGACCAGCAGGTCGCGGATCTCGGCGGCCAGCAGCACCAGTTCCTCGTGCGACAGGTCAGCCAGCTCCGCCGGCGAGCTCACCTTCTCCAGCACCCGACTCACAGCACGCCAGCCTACGTCGCCGGGGTATCGGCCGGCACGAGGACGGCGACGCATTCGACGTGGTGGGTCATCGGGAAGGCATCGAATGCGCGCAGCGACGCCAACCGCCACCCCGCATCCAGCGCCACGCGGACGTCACGGGCGAGGGAGGCCGGGTCACATGCCACGTAGCCGATCGCCCGGGCGGAGGTCGCGACCAGCGCAGCCATCAGAGCGCGCCCGGCCCCGGACCGCGGCGGGTCGAGCACGATCAGGTCGGGCACGATCCGGAGCGTGGGGATCAACTCGGCGCTGATCATTGCGCGGCGCACGCTCGTCCAGGGCAGGTCGGCCAGATTGCCCCGAGCGTCGCTGACTGCCTGCGCCGACGATTCCACGCCGAGCACTTGCCCGGCGGCCCCGACCTCCATGCCGAGCAGTGCGGTAAACAGTCCGGCGCCGGCGTACAGGTCCATGACCCGCTCCGCCGGGCGCGGGCGCAGCCCGTTGAGCAACGCCGCGGCGAAGGTTGCTGCCGCCGCCGGATGTACCTGCCAGAACTCGGCGGCATCCACCTCGAACTTGCGCCCGCCGACCCGGTGGTGCAGCCGCGGCGGCCCGTCGACGACCGCGACCCGATCAGGCGACCGGCGTGCCCGAGGGCGCAGCGGGGAGCGCCCAGCGGTGTGCGCCAACACGGCGGCGGCTCGGTCGTCGCCGCGGACGACCTCGACGCCCGTGCAATCCGGCCAGGTCCCGGTGAGCACAGTGCTGTCGCCCACCCCGGGGGCGCCCAGTGGGCAGTGCCCGATGCGTTCGACCACGTGCGACCGATGCCGGCGCAGGCCCAACCGGCCGTCCTGGTCGGCGGAGTACAGCGTGCGGGTGCGCCAGCCGAGTAGGCCGCCAGGCAATTCATCGACGGTGATGGATAGCTCGAGCCCGGCCAGCCGGGCGAATTGCTCGGCGACCACCGTCGCCTTTAGCGCCCGTTGGCCCGACGGCGAGACGTGCTGCCAATCGCATCCGCCGCAGCGGCTGGGTCCGGCGTGTATACACCGAGCCGCCACCCGGTCGGGCGAGGCGACCAGGACCTCGACGGCATCGGCCCGGCTGAACGAGCCACCGGCGTCCTCGGTAACGACCGCCCGCACCCGCTCGCCGGGCAATGCGTGGCGGACAAATACCACCCGACCCCCCGGCGCGTTGCCCTCCCGGGCGACACAGTGGCCTCCGTGCGCGACGGCACCTACGGTGAGCTCGAGCTCGGCGCCCACCGAGGTCGGCTCAGCCACCTCGTCCCGCGCCCGCCGGTTCGGTCGGCGGCGTCACGGGGTCGACTCCGGTCGACGGGGTAGCCGCGTCAACGGGGTCAGCTGCGGTCGACACGTTCTCGGGTCGAACCCGAGCAGTGATCTCCTCCGCGGGCGAGGTAAGCGGCATTCCGGCGGCATCCAGGGCGCCGGCCCGAACCTGAGAGGACCGAAGCTGCCAAGGGACACTGGTGACCATCACGCCCGGCTGGAACAGCAGCCGACCTTTGAGCCGCAGCGCCGACTGGTTGTGCAACAGGTGCTCCCACCAATGGCCCACCACGTACTCGGGGATGAACACGTTCACGACATCCCCCGGCCGGTTGCGCCGCAGCTGGCGGATGTACTCGACCACCGGGATGGTCACTTCGCGGAACGGCGATTCGAGCACGGTGAGCTTCACCGGCAGGTCGCGGCGTTCCCACTCCGCGAGCAGATTCTCTGTTTCAACGTCGTCTACGTTTACCGTCAGGGCGGTCAGCGTGTCCGGACGGGTGGCCCGGGCGAACGCCAAGGCCCGCAGCGTCGGCTTGTGCACCTTGGACACCAACACGACAACGTGGTTGCGGGCGGGCAAGATCAGCCCGCGTCCCTCGGTTTCCAGCTCGTCGCCCACCCGGGTGTAATGCCGGTTGATCCCCCGCATGATCGCGTACAGGATCGGCATGGCGATGATCACCAAATAGGCGCCCTTGGTGAACTTGGTGACGACGACGATGAGCAGCACCAGTCCGGTGAAGCTCGCGCCGAAGGCGTTGATGGCCCGTGAGCGCATGGCGCGGCGTCGCTCTAACGGGTCGCGTTCGGTGCGCAGCAGCCGGTTCCAATGCCGCACCATGCCGGTCTGGCCGAGGGTGAAGGACGTGAACACTCCGACGATGTAGAGCTGGATGAGTCGGGTGACGTCCGCCTTGTAGAGGAAAATCAGCAGACTGGCGACAAGCGCCAAGAAGACGATGCCGTTGCTATAGGCGAGCCGGTCCCCCCGGGTGTGCAGCTGGCGGGGCAGATTCTTGTCCTGCGCGAGGATGGCGCCGAGCAGCGGGAATCCGTTGAAGGCCGTGTTGGCCGCTAACACGAGAATTAGCGCGGTCATCGCTTGCAGGTAGAAGAAGCCGATCGAATGTGGCCCACCGAATACGGCCGAGGCGACCTGGGCAATCACGGTTCGCTGTGGACGCGTCGCACAGTCGGTGAAGCCGATCAGGTCGCAGGTGTCCTTGGTGTCGACAATTCGCACCTTGGCGATGAGCGCGAGCGCAGTCACGCCGGCGAACATCGAGATCGCCATCGCGCCCATGATGACGAGTGTCTTTTGCGCGTTCTTGTCTTTGGGCGGCTTGAACGCCGGGACTCCGTTGGCGATCGCCTCGACGCCGGTCAACGCGGTGCAGCCGGACGAGAAGGCTCGTAGGGTGAGAAAACAGAGGGCCAGCAACCCGAGGTTGCCGTACCCCGCCGCAGCCTTCACGCCGTATGCCGCACTCTCGGCCACCGGAGCGTCTCCAACGATCGTCCGGAACACGCCGGTCCCGATCATGATGAACACGCCGGTGGCGAACAGGTAGGTCGGCAACGCGAACGCGGTACCCGCCTCCCGCAAGCCTCGCAGATTGATCGCCGCGAGCAGCACGACGAAGACCAACGCCATGGCAACCCGGTGACCCTGCCAGGACGGGATCGCCGAGATGATGTTGTCGACGCCCGAGGACACCGAAACGGCGACGGTCATCACATAGTCGACGAGTAGCGCGCTGGCCACTACTACCCCGGCAGACCTGCCGATGTTCTTGGTGGCGACCTCGTAGTCACCGCCTCCGGTCGGGTAGGCGCGCACCAACTGGCGGTAGGACGTGACGACCACCATCAACAGCACGATGACGGCCACGGCGATCCAGGGGGCCAGGTACAGGTACGCAGTGCCGCCGAGCGTGAGCACCAGCAGGATCTCCTGCGTCGCGTAGGCCACGCTCGACAGCGGGTCGCTGGCGAAGATAGGCAATGCGAGTCGTTTCGACAGGAGTGTGTGGCCCGCTCGGTCCGAGCGAACCGGGCTGCCGATGATCAACCGCTTCGCGACACGGGTCACAACGCTCACGCGCCGCACAATACGACGCCGGTCGTCCACCCGTCGCTCGCGATGTCGCAGGATGGGTGTGTAGCGTCCGCCGTGCCAGGACTCCGACCTGCGGAAGGAGACGTGCAGGACGTGCACATCGTCGTGATGGGATGCGGTCGAGTGGGATCCTCCCTCGCGCACCACCTCGATCGACTCGACCACAGCGTCGCCGTGATCGATCAGGATCGGACCGCGTTCAGACGCCTCGGCGAGAACTTCCGCGGCCAGCAAGTGCTTGGAATGGGCTTCGACCGAGACACGCTCGGCGAGGCCGGCATCGATCGAGCGACCGCCTTCGCCGCGGTGAGCAGCGGGGACAACTCCAACATCATCGCCGCCCGCGTGGCCCGCGAGACTTTCAACGTGCGGAACGTCATCGCTCGCATCTACGACCCGAAACGGGCCGAGGTCTACGAACGCCTTGGCATCCCGACCGTTGCGACCGTCCCCTGGACCGCCGGTCGGCTGCTCAAGGCGGTATTGGGCGAGGCGACGGCTGAGGCATGGCGTGATCCCTCCGGTGCCGTAGTCCTGCTCCAGGTCGCCCCAGACGAATCGTGGATCAGCCATAAGCTGACCGACTTCGAGCAGGCGACCGGCAGCCGAGTGGCCCTAGTCACCAGGTTCGGGCTCGGTGAACTGCCTACCCCGTCGATGGTCGTGCAGGACGGCGACGTGCTGCACGTCCTGGCCGCTGATAAACAGGTCCCGCTGGTGCGCGAGGTGGCAGCCGGCTCGGCGAGCGCGGCCACGGCGAGACGCTCATGAAGATCGCGATCGCCGGGGCCGGGGCGGTTGGCAGATCTATCGCCCGAGAACTGCTCGGGAACAAACATGCCGTACTTCTGATCGACAAGGATCCGACGAAGATCACTCCGGAACGGATCCCGGACGCCGAGTGGCTGCTGGGCGACGCGTGCGAGGTGGAGAACCTCGAGAACGCGAAGCTTGAGGAATGCGAGGTGGTTGTTGGCGCGACCGGCGATGACAAGGTCAACCTGGTCGTCTCGTTGCTGGCTAAGACCGAGTTTTCGGTACGGCGTGTCGTCGCGCGGATCAATCATCCCGCCAACGAGTGGCTGTTCACCGAGGCATGGGGCGTCGACGTCGCGGTGTCGACACCCCGGGTCCTGGCCGCGCTGGTCGAAGAGGCCGTCGAGGTCGGTGACATCGTCCGGCTGTTCAGCTTCCGCGCCGGCCAGGCGAACCTCGTCGAGGTCACCCTTCCCGACGACGCCCCGTGCGCCGGTGTGCCGGTGCGGAAGTTGAATCTGCCGCAGGACGCCGCGCTCGTCGCCATCGTCCGCGGAGACCGAGTGATCGTGCCGACTCCCGAGGAACCTCTCGAGCCGGCCGACGAGTTGCTGTTCGTGGCGCTGCCCGAGTCCGAGCCGGCAATCCGCGCATCGGTCTGCGGAGGTTGAGCGGCCCGCTCAGGCGAGTGTTCCCGACGGCTCGTTCGACGCGCCGACGGGTAGCCGGGCCAGTTGCCGGCGAGCTCGGCGGACCGCCCAGAACGCCACCCCGATTGCCGCGATCGTCAGCGGGTAGCCCATCGCGATGCGGGCCACTGCCAGCCAACCCGTTGCGTTGTGCCGGAACAGGGTGACCTGCACAACCCCTCGGGAAAGGAATACCGCTGCCCCGGCGAGAGTCGCGACGACGTACGCACGGAGCAGGGGGGCGCGGTGCCACCAACGCACGCCCGTCGGACCAGGCGTCGGGTCGAGGAACTCCCATAGCAGTCCGACAGCGGGCCGGCGGATGCCGATCGTGACGAGAAACCCCGCACCCCAGACGAAGCTCGTGACGATGCCGAAAAGGAAGTAGCCCTTCGCCTCACCGGTGCGCGCGGCGATCATCGCCGCGATGGCGACACCGGCCAGGCCGCTGACCGCCTGCTGGACGGGTTGCCGCCGAGCCAGCCGGTAGGCGACCAGTACGGCGGCGGCGCCGATGGCGGCGAAGATCGCCGGACGCAGACCGGTGGTCGCGTTGACCAGGACGAAGACGACGGTTGGGATCGCGGTGATGACGGTGCCCGACCAGCCACCGAGGCCGGCTAGCAGCTGCTGGCGGTACTGCTCGCGAGTCGGCAACGACCGGCCATCGGGCTCGAGGGTAGGTAACGCCCGTCCGTGCTGCTCGCCGTTCGGACCGGACGAAGTCACTCGGAAGCCCGCAGCTCGTAGCGCGGGTTGTAGATAGCGAGCCGGCCGTCGTGGTCACCGATCCGGCCGCGGGCGGAGATGGTCCGGCCTGGGGTGATCCCGGCGATGCGACGCCGCCCGAGCCAAACCAGGTCGATCGACGCCGATCCGTCGAACAGCTCGGCGGTGAAGGTCGGAACGGTCTCGCGCGGGTTGTAGACCACCGCCCGGACCCGTCCCGCGACCTTCGCTACATCGCCTCGGTGCAGGACCCGGCAGAATTGGGCGTCGACGCTCTCGACGTCGTCCTGCAGCTGGACCGCGTCGAGCGTCTCGGCGGCGGCTGTGAGCCGACGGAACAGACTGAGCCGGGTACCCACGAGTCCAGGGTAACCGGCGCGGGCCAGATCAGACCTGCCCCGCGCCGTCCCCCGCTCCGGGCTGCAGTTCGGTCGGCATGGTCAGGGGCACCGGCTCCCGTACGGGCAGCGGATCGCTGCCGCGCACCACTACCACGTTGCGCAACGCGGCCTCGAATGGTGCGGCGGTCTGCTCGTCCAGGGCCACAGGTCCGAGGAACATCGCCCGCAGGAACCACCGCGGACCGTCGACGCCAACGAACCGCACCGGGACTTCACCGCCTTCGCCAGGCAGTCGACCTACCAATTCGGTGCCGAACGGGCCCCCCTCGCGGTCCTTGCCCGACCCGCGCTGGGCTGCCAGTGACTCGGCAATCTCGGCGCGGACCTCGTCCCAGATTCCGTCGCTGCGCGGCGCGGCGAACACGCCGAGCTGCATCTGCCCGTTGGGATTCGCCAGCGTCACCGAGACAATCTGCTGAGCCTCGTTGAGATCGAGGCGGACGTCGACGTCGGACATGACCGGTACCCGCAGCGCGCCGAGATCGATACGAGTCAGCGTGTCGGCGGGTTCGTCACGCACGTCGAACGGTCCGTCGGTGACCTCGGGCTCTTCGCGATGGCGAACTTCCCAGGGCGGGGTGGCGTCTAGCTTGGACCGCTCGGTGCGTTTCTGTTTGCGGCGCAATGCCATCAGGATCGGTCCCCCTCGATGTACGCCCGTACCCCGCCGGTTGAGCCGTGCCCAGCCTCGCCCCGATCGGCCGGCGGCAGGTCGGCGACTTCGTTGAACTGGGCACGCTCCACGCGTTGAACGACGAGCTGGGCCACTCGGTCGCCGCGGTGCAGCACGATCGGCGTCACCGGATCGTGGTTGACCGCCACGATCTTTATCTCGCCGCGGTAGCCGGCGTCGATCGTGCCGGGTGCGTTGACCAGGCCAAGCCCTGAGCGGGCGGCCAGGCCGGAGCGCGGGTGCACGAAGGCGGCATATCCGGCAGGCAACGCGATCGCCAGACCAGTCGGGAGTACCGCACGCTCGCCCGGTGCCAGGACCACGTCGACCGCGGTCGCTAGGTCGGCTCCGGCGTCACCCTCAAGCGCATACACCGGCAGCTCAACCCCGGGGTCCAGGCGGCATACCTGCACCGCCACGCCGGCATCAGCTGCGTGGGCTGTCCGCGCGGTGGTCACGGCGGGCAAATCTACCGCCACCGGGATCGGCCGCGGCTACCCTCGACCGGGTGAGCCAACCCATCGACCCGGCAGATACGGCGCGTCCGGTCACGGGCATCGTCTATCGCGAACGGCTCCGCGTCCCGTGGTGGTGGTACCCGGTCGCTGTCGCGATTGCCGCGCTGCTCGCCGCGGAGTTCCACGTCGGCGGCCTGCCGCTCACCGACTGGATCCCGTTCGGCGTGCTGCTGCCGTTCTCGGTGATCATCGTATGGTCGCTGAGCCGTAGTGAGCTTTCAGTGCGCGACGGCGAGCTGCACGTCCGCGGCGCGCACCTGCCACTGCGCTATGTGAGCCGCGCAATCGCGCTCGATTCGCGCACCTTGCGCCGCGTCGTCGGGCGTGAGGGCGATCCCGCTGCATTCGTGTCCGTCCGTCCGTGGATCGGGCCCGGCGTACAGATCTTGCTTGACGACGCGGACGACCCGACCCCGTACTGGGTAATCAGCAGCCGGCATCCGGAACAGGTTGTCGGCGCGCTGCGAACCGGCCGGTAGCCTGCCCGCGTGCAGCGCTTCCAGGACAAGGTCGCGATCGTCACCGGCGCCAGCCGCGGCATCGGGCTGGCCACGGCCCGGCGGCTCGTCGACGAAGGAGCCCGGGTGTGCATCACCGCCCGCAAGCCCGAGCCGCTCGAGGCGGCCGTCACGTCACTTGGCGGACGGGATCACGCCATCGGGGTTGCCGGACGCGGTGACGACGGCGAGCACCAAGGCGCGGCGGTCGCGGCGACAGTGGCCGCGTTCGGGCGGCTGGACGTCCTCGTGAACAACACGGGCATCAATCCGGCGTTCGGTCCGCTCCGAGAGCTCGACGAGTCGGCCGCCCGCAAGATCATGGACGTCAACGTGTTCTCCGCGCTGTCCTGGGTCAAGCGGGCACTCGGCCATGGCCTCGGCGCCGGCGGCGCCATCGTCAACATCGCCTCGATCGCAGGCATCTACCCGTCGCCCGGTATCGGCTACTACGGCGTGAGCAAGTCGGCCCTCATCGGCCTGACCCGGCAGCTCGCGGCCGAGCTAAGCCCCGACGTGCGCGTCAATGCGGTTGCTCCGGCGATCGTCAAGACCCGGTTTGCGTCGGCGCTCTTCGAGGGTCGCGAGCAGCAAGTCGCACAGTCCTACCCGCTGGGCCGCCTCGGAGATCCGAACGACATCGCGTCCGCCGTGGCCTTCTTGGCCTCGACGGACGCGAGCTGGATCACTGGGCAGACGCTGCTGCTCGACGGCGGGCTGACACTGCGTGGTGGGCTGTAGCAACCGCGCACGTTCTCACCCAGATGCTGTCAGGCGCAATCCCGGCAGATGTATTGCCCGTTCTTCTCCCGGGCCAGCCGGCTTCGGTGGTGAACGAGGAAGCAGCTCGAGCAGGTGAACTCGTCATCCTGCTTCGGTAGCACCCGCACGGTGAGCTCTTCGCCGGACAAGCTGGACAGGTCAGCCCCGGGAAGTTCGAGCGTCTCGGCTAGCTCGGTCTCGTCGACGTCGATCGATCCGGACTGGGCCTCGGCGCGCCGCGCCTTCAACTCCTCGAGCGAGTCCTCGCTCATTTCGTCGACATCGCCGCGGCGTGGGGCGTCGTAATCGGTCGCCATCGGCCTTCAACTCCTTGATCGCATCGCCGCAAAATGGTAGATCGTGTTGAACTCTTCGTCACCTTGGGCGGTATTGCGCCGGGTGACGCGCGGGTGCAACGTATCGGCCGAGCGTTTTGTGCCCGCTGTACGGATGTTGCCGCCGTGCCAGATGAGTAACCGCGTCATGGCGGTCAGCTGGCGCCGCTAGTACGCGATCTGGTCGCGCGAGCGTCAGCCGCGGAACCGTACACCCTCCATGTACGCCTGGAACCGACAGGCACGCCTCCGCATTCCCGGCGCGTCGCGAGCTAAGCTCTGATTCGACTTCACCCGGTCGATTGCCCTGCCTTGCGCGCCCGTCAGGAGGCCACTCGTGGCTCGAGCATCTGCGCGGCGTCCGCTGCCAGCGCTGGTGTTCCTGCTCGCTCTCTCGCTGCTGACCGGGCTGGTCTGGTGGCGTGTCATCCACCGCACGGGCAATGATCAGCCCGCTACCGCAGCCCCCAGCTGCCCGCCGATCGCGTCAGTGACCCTGGTCCCGCAACCTGCGGGCGTGCCGGTAACCGTCTTGAACTCGACCCAGCGCAACGGCCTGGCCCGGGCGACGAGCGAGTCGCTGAAGAAGCTCGGGTTTCCCAACCCCGCATACGACAACGACCCGTCCGGATTGGTGAACGGTGTCGCCGAGATCCGCTACGGCCCGAGGGCTAAGGCGGCCGCAACGTTGGTGTCCTTCTACTTCCCCGGGTCCAGCCTGGTCCCCGTGCAACGGTCCGACACGGGCGTGATCGTCTCCCTAGGCGCGAAATTCACCGGCGTCGCCGGCGCTCCCGTGGTGAAGCAGGCGATAGCGGCAGCACACGTCAGCCAGGTCCCGGCCAAGCCGGTCAACCTCGCGCACGGTCCGACCCCTCGGGCATCATCGGCTTCTGCGTCGAAGTCGTCCTCCGCCCACTGCTGAGTGCGCCCACCTGCTCACGGCTCAACCGACGCTGGCCGCACCCAGCTCTTCGAGCAGGGCGATGAACTCGCTGGCGATGGCCGGATGACAAACCGCGGTCAGTTGGTCGTCCGGTCCAGCTCCCCGCCAGCCGGATGCCGCACCACCCGCCTCGGTCGCGATGAGCAGCCCGGCGGCGCGGTCCCAGGGTTGTAGTCCCGTCTCGTAGTAGGCGTCCAAACGACCCGACGCGACGGCGCACAGGTCGAGTGCTGCAGATCCGATCCGTCGGATGTCGGCCACCTTCGGCAGCAAAGCCGCCACCACGGCTCCCTGCCGCGCGCGGAGGTCCGCGTCGTAGCTGAAGCCGGTACCGACCACCGACCGCTCCAGCGGCACGGTCCGAGGCCCAGCGAGGCGAACGTCCCCTAAGAACGCTCCGCGGCCTCGTTCAGCTCGGAACAACTCGCGCGAGGCAGGGTTGTACACGCAACCCGCGACGACCACTCCCTCTCGTTCCGCCGCGACGGACACAGCCCAAGAGGGCAAGCCGAGGACGAAGTTGACCGTGCCGTCGATGGGGTCGAGAACCCAGCGCACATTCGAGGATCCCGGTCGGCCGGCGCCCTCCTCCCCCAGGATCGCGTCGTCGGGACGACGGCGGCCGAGCTGAGCGGTCAGCCACGCCTCGACGTCGCGATCCACCGCGGTGACCAGGTCGGTCGGCGTGCTCTTTGCGCTGATGTCGAATCCGGATTCACGTCGATGCCGGGCGAGCTCTCCCGCGCCGAGGGCCAATTCGATCGCCAACTCGGCAAGCTCACGGTCGACGGGATCGTTGTCCACTGGGTCATCCCAGCACATTGCTCCGGCAGAACAGCGGTCCGTCGGATCGCAGGTTGCGGGATAGGGTTATCGGCGGACAGCAGCTTCGGCGTGAGAGCAATGGGGTACCCGTGGACGGCACACCCGATCAGGCTTTCGGTATCGACATCGGGGGCTCCGGCATCAAGGGCGCGCTGGTGCACACCGCCACCGGGGAGCTCGCCACGCCGCGGGTACGCATTGCCACCCCGCACCCGGCGACTCCCGAGGCCGTCGCCGAGATCGTTTCCCAGTTGCTGTCGCAGGCCTCATGGACAGGGCTGGTCGGTGCGACCTTTCCCGCGGTGATCCAGAACGGGGTTGCGAAGTCCGCCGCCAACGTCGATCCAAGCTGGATCGGAACTGATGTCGACGCAGTTTTCACCAAGAGCACCGGTAACGACGTCATTGTGCTCAATGATGCCGATGCAGCGGGCATCGCCGAGGCCCGCTTCGGTGCTGCCAAGGGGGTGCCGGGCGTCGTGATCCTGCTGACGTTCGGCACCGGCATCGGTAGTGCGCTGCTCGTCGACGGCAGGCTGGTGCCCAACACCGAGCTCGGCCATCTCGAACTAGATGGGCACGATGCCGAGACCCGGGCGGCGGCGTCGGTCAAAGATGCCCACAAGATGTCCTACAAGAAGTGGGCGGTCCGCGTGCAGGCCTACCTCAGCCATGTCGAGAGGCTGTTTTCGCCCGACCTGTTCGTGGTCGGGGGCGGGGTCAGTAAGGACGCCGAGAAATGGGTTCCGCTGCTCGACCTGCATGCCCCGGTCAAGCCCGCACAACTGCTCAACAACGCGGGGATCGTCGGCGCCGCCATGGCTGCCGCAGAGCGCCGCGGCGAATAGCGAACTGCGACTCGCGCATCCCTGGACGCGCAGTACAATGACCGGCGGACGCTACGCCCGTACTGGACTCGAACCTGAGCCACCACACAGACGGCGAGCCGGCCCACCTCATCCCTCCGCTTCCGCGGACCGATTCTGTGTGACGCAGTCCGTTGGCTTGCGCAGCACCGTGGCGAAAGGGCGTTCGTGGCCACACGCACATCATCTGAACCCGATTCGACGCCGACCTCGCGGCGCATATCACGGCCGGAGCGCGGCGGATCGGCGCGCGCCACTGTGCTCGCTGCGGCCACTGCGACTCGGCGAGTGAGCACGCAGCCTGCTACGCCGACCAAGCGGGCAACCAAGCCAGCGAAATCCGCTGCTCGACCAACCACGAAGGCCATCCAGTCGGCGGCAAAGACCGCGACTCGGAACGCAACAACCATGACGGCACCCGGTAAGCCGGCCAAGCACGGTGCACCGAAAACGGCGGCCGGAGCCAACAAGGCAGTCGCGGACAAGGCGGCGTCCCGCAAGGCGCCGGTCGGCAAGCTCCCGGCGAAGGCAAGCACCAAGCCGCTGGCCAAGGCGGCCGCCAACGGCGCACTCGCCAGCGACACGTCCGCCATCGTCGAGGTGATCGAGGTGGCCGGCGTCGTCGATGTGCCGGTGGTCGACGCCGCACCCGACGAGAGCGCCGAGGGCGTCGAGTCGGCTGAGTTCACCTGGGACGAAGAGGAAGAATCCGAGGCACTGCGCCAGGCTCGCAAGGACGCCGAGATGACGGCGTCGGCCGACTCCGTGCGCGCCTATCTCAAGCAGATTGGCAAGGTGGCACTGCTCAACGCCGAGGAGGAAGTCGACCTCGCGAAGCGGATCGAAGCGGGCCTCTACGGCGCCGAGCGGCTACGTCAACTCGATGAGTCCGGCAAGAAGCTGGCACTGCAGGGCAAGCGGGACTTGCGCTGGATCGTGCGCGACGGCGAGCGGGCCAAGAATCATCTGCTCGAGGCCAATCTTCGGCTAGTCGTCTCGTTGGCCAAGCGCTACACCGGGCGAGGCATGGCCTTCTTGGACCTGATTCAGGAAGGCAACCTCGGGCTGATCCGCGCGGTGGAGAAGTTCGACTACACCAAGGGATACAAGTTCTCGACCTACGCCACCTGGTGGATCCGGCAAGCGATCACCCGCGCGATGGCCGACCAGGCCCGCACTATTCGTATCCCGGTGCACATGGTCGAAGTGATCAACAAGCTGGGCCGCATCCAGAGGGAGTTACTGCAGGACCTCGGCCGTGAGCCGACGCCGGAAGAACTCGCCAAGGAAATGGATATCACCCCCGACAAGGTGCTCGAGATCCAGCAGTACGCGCGGGAGCCGATCAGCCTCGACCAGACAATCGGTGACGAGGGCGACAGCCAGCTCGGCGACTTCATCGAAGACTCAGAAGCCGTCGTCGCCGTCGATGCGGTCAGTTTCACGCTGCTCCAGGACCAGCTGCAATCGGTGCTGCAGACGCTCTCCGAGCGTGAGGCCGGCGTGGTCAAGCTGCGCTTCGGGCTCACGGACGGCCAGCCGCGGACCCTGGACGAGATCGGCCAGGTCTATGGGGTGACGCGCGAACGGATCCGCCAGATTGAGTCCAAGACCATGTCCAAGCTGCGCCACCCGTCGCGGTCTCAGGTGCTGCGCGACTACCTCGACTGAGCCCAACGCGTTAGCCAACCGATGAAGGCCCTGTCCGCGGCGGACAGGGCCTTCGTGGATCAGGTCGGGCTTATTCAGCTGCAGCCGTCAGCTCGGACAACCGCTGCGACTCATCGTCAATGCTTGCAGCAAGCGCGCGCAGGCCCGGTTCGTACTCCCGAGCGTGGTGCACGCAGAAGTAAAGCTGCGAGCCGGAGAGCATCGTGACTCGCACGTAGGCCTGAGCCCCGCAGCGGTCGCACCGGTCTGCGGCAGTCAGCGGACTGGTGGTCAATGTCGAGGTCAAGACACCCTCTTCCCGTTCATTCAAGCTCTGCGTTGAGAGAACTTCATGGTCGCTTGTCACGACCCATACAACCAGCAGGCTGGCCGCGGCATGCCCCAGGCGCCTTACCACTGGGTTCGTTTCGCGGTGAGCGAACGGATTCAGCCCGCTCGTGATCCCGGCCCGCACCCGGTGTGCCGCAGCCCACCGCCACCCCGCCTTTGCCCCGCGGTGACACGCTGCGGGGCCCGCACAGCGTGTCAGGACGGGGCAAATGCGAAGGATGAGCCCGGTTCGGCTAGCCCCAGATCGGCAGACTGCTGCCCCAGGCTACTGGCGGGCTGGCCCAGGTCCGCGGCCCCCCGGTCAACACGAACGGAGGCGCTGCGTGGGTCAGCCAGCCCTGCGGGCTGCGCCGTCTTACCAGCCACTGGGCGAGATCGAGTTCGCCCGCGCCGTCGCAGGACGATTCAGCCGGTCCGGCGGCGATCAGCCACTGTGCCGTCCGGGCGAGCGAGGCCGAGATCCGGGTGCCGCGCTCCGCGGACAGGCCACGTAGGACCGCCGCAGCGAGCAAGTAGCCGGTCGCGTGGTCCAGGGCCTGCGCCGGCAGGGCGCTGGGCTCGCGGGTACCGCCCGCCTCGATGCGGGCGATGCCAGTCGCCGCCTGCACGAGGCTGTCGAAGCCACGTCGCTCGCGCCATGGGCCAACATCGCCCCACGCGCTCAACGAGGCGGTGACAAGCCCCGGGCAGCGGGCGTGCACCTCTTGGTCGCTCAGCCCCATCCTGTCCAGCGCACCCGGGCGGTAGCCGGTGATCAGCACGTCCGCGCCGGCGAGCAATGCGTCGAAGGCGCCCCGATCAAAAGCATCGCCGAGGTCGAGCAGGGTCGACCGCTTGCCGAGGCCCGTGTCCAGGTGCTGAGCCGCGATCTCCGGTAGCGCGGGCGAGTCGACCCGCAGCACGTCAGCGCCGAGCAGGGCGAGTACCCGACCGGCGACCGGCCCCGCGATGACACGCGTGAGATCCAAGACCCGGATCCCGTGCGCAGGCAGCACCGGGCCGGCCGGCAGCGCAGGCAACCTGCGGCGGGCGACATCGCTGCCCCGGATAGCCACCAGCGGCAG
>JBDUCV010000095.1:0-7510 GCA_040003255.1 Actinomycetota bacterium | reverse complement strand
CGACCCGTCCGACCCGCCCGCTCGGCTGGGCGAATGGCTTGCCGGCGCTGGACTCGAGGTTGGCCTGCATAACCTCGCGGCGGGCGACGCGCTACCCGAGGATCTCACCGGTGTAGCCGGGCTGGTGGTCCTCGGGGGTGGCATGGGTGGGGCCGACGACGTGGAGGCCCCGTGGTTGCCGGCCGTGCGCGCGCTGCTCGCGACAGCGGTTGCCCGAGAGCTGCCCACGCTCGGAGTATGCCTGGGTGCGCAGCTGCTGGCGCTGGCGACCGGTGGTCGGGTCGGCCGCAACCCAGACGGGCCGGAGTTCGGCGCACAGCTGATCGCCAAGCGAGCCGCGACGGCCAACGACCCGCTGTTCAAGGCCATGCCGATCACCCCGGACGTGATCCAGTGGCATTACGACGCCGTGCTGGAATTGCCGCCCGGAGCGGTGCTGCTGGCCAGCTCGCCGACCTGCCATGTGCAGGCGTTCAGGATCGGCCGGCTCGCCTGGGGCATCCAGTTCCACCTGGAGACGACGCCGCAGATCGTTCGGGGTTGGGCCGCCAACGATGCCCGGATGCTCGCAGGCTATGACGTCGAGCGGCTGCTCGCCCGCAGCGACGCCGTCCACGTCGACATCACCGAAGTATGGCGCCCGTTCGCGGTTTCCTTCGCCGACGTCGTCCGCAACCCCTCATCCGTGCCGGCCGCGCGCCGGATGGTGAGCGCGACAGCCGAACCGGTCACCGACGCCGCCGCAATCCGCGCGGCGCTGGCCGCTGAGATGCAGGCCTCCCGCCCGCCGGCGAATTCGTCGCCGCTGCCATGGCCGACCGCGGAGTGACGAACGCAGAGCTGCCCGCCGTCCCGAACACGCGTGTCGCCCGACGGCTGGCCAGGCTGGGATTCGCCGACGCCGAACAAGCGGCACACCTGCTGTCTGCCGAACCCCTTTGCTGGTGGGACGTGGCGGCGAATGCCCCGGTCGACGACGCCGCGGCGGGCATCGTCGCGGCGCTCGGCCGCAGCGCGGATCCGGACTGTGCGGTGCGATCGCTCGCCCGCCTCGTGCAGGCCGCCGGTCCGCAACTGCGGCTCGCGGTCGAACAGGACACAACGCTACGGACCAGGCTCGTCGCGGTGCTCGGCGCGTCGATCGCACTGGGCCAGCACCTGGCCGAGTGTCCCGCGGACTGGCAGGTGCTGGTGGGCGAGCACGACCTGGCCACGGCACCGACCCGGCTCGCGACCGCCGTCGGCGGGGCATCGGATCCGGTAGTCGCCCTGCGCCGCGCGTACCGGCGCGAGCTGGTCGCCATCGCCGGCCGCGACCTGCCCGAAGAACTCGAGCTGCCCGCCGTGATGGCTGCGCTGGCTGATCTGGCCGGCTACGTGCTACGAGCCGCGCTCGACGTCGCCACCGCCGGATTGCCGCCTGGCAGCGCATCGTGCCGGCTGGCGATCATCGCATTGGGCAAGGCGGGTGGGCGCGAACTCAACTACGTATCTGACGTCGATGTGGTGTTCGTCGCCGAGCCCGCCGACGGTTCGGTCGACGAGCCGGCCGCCCTGCAGACCGCGATCCGGCTCGCGGCCGAAACGGTGCGAATCTGTGGCGCGGCTGCGTGGGAGGTCGATGCGGGGCTGCGACCCGAAGGCAGAGCCGGCCCGTTGGTGCGCACCCTGGCCAGCTACCAGGCGTACTACGAGCGGTGGGCGAGTACCTGGGAATTCCAGGCGCTGCTCAAGGCCCGTCCAGTTGCCGGCGACGCCGAGCTCGGTCAGCGCTATCTCGACGTGATCGCGCCCATGGTGTGGACGGCGGCAGAGCGCCCGGGCTTCGTCTCGGACGTACAGGCGATGCGGCGCAGGGTCGTCGAGCACCTGCCGCCCGACATCGCCGATCGAGAGATCAAACTCGGTCCTGGTGGATTGCGCGACGTGGAGTTCGCCGTGCAGCTGTTGCAGCTGGTGCATGGGCGGGGCGACGAGTCACTGCGGCGGGCCGACACGCTCTCGGCCCTTGACGCGCTGCGCGATGGCGGCTATGTCGGCGTCGACGACGCGGTGAGTTTCAGCGATGCGTACCGCTTCCTGCGCGCGGCCGAGCACCGCCTGCAGCTACTTCGCCTGCGTCGAACACACCTAGTGCCCGACGACGAGGGAGCGCTACTGACCCTTGCGCGGGCGATGGGCTTCCGGCCGGATCCGCGAGGTGACGCCAGGACGGTGTGGCGGGCGGAGTGGGCGTTGCACAGCCGCGAGGTGCGCCGCCTGCACGAGAAGCTGTTCTACCGCCCGCTGCTCGACGCGGTGGCACGGGTGCCGTCGGAGGCGTTGCGGCTCACCCCGAGCGAGGCCAAGCGGCGATTGGCCGCGTTGGGCTTTAGCGACCCGCGCGGCGCGCTGCACCACATCGACGCGCTGACGGCTGGCCTCACCCGGCGGGCGGCACTGCAGCGCGCGTTGCTGCCGGTGATGTTGTCCTACTTCGCCGATGCATCCGACCCCGACGCCGGCCTGCGGGCGTATCGGCAGGTGTCCGACGCTCTCGGTGCGACACCCTGGTACTTACGGCTGCTGCGCGACGAAGGCGCGGTGGCATCCCGGCTGGCTCAGGTGCTGGGCACGAGCCGATACGTCGCCGATCTGTTGCTCCGCGCGCCCGAGGCGTTGCAGCTGCTGGCCGACGACGACGATCTGCGTCCGCGTCCTTCGGGGGAGCTACGGGCAGCGGCTGTCGACGCGGCGGCTCGCGAACTGGACGCCGTTCGCGCGGTCGCTGCCGCGCGCAGTCGGCGCCGGTTCGAACTGCTGCGCATCGCGTTCGCCGACTTGCTCGGCCGCCTCGACGTCACCGAGGTCGCCGATGCGGTCAGCGCCACCACCGACGCGACACTCGCTGCCGCGCTGTACGTGGCCGGGCGTTCGGTTGCCGCTGAGCTCGGCGTTGAGGCGCTGCCCATCCGGTTGGCGGTCATCGCGATGGGCCGGCTCGGAGGGTCGGAGGCCGGGTACGGCTCGGACGCCGACGTGCTGTTCGTGTTCGAATCCCGCGATGCCGCCACGGCGGAGGCCGAAGCAGCCCGGATCGCGCACGACGTCGCCGAGCGGCTGCGAACGCTTCTGGCCATGCCGTCCGCTGATCCACCTCTGCGGGTCGATGCCGATCTGCGTCCCGAGGGGCGCAACGGCCCACTCGTGCGCTCGGCGCAGTCCTATGCGAGCTACTACGCCAAGTGGTCGTCGGTTTGGGAAGCGCAGGCGCTGCTCCGCGGGAGGTTCGCCGTAGGCGACGAGCAGCTGGGCCGCCGGTTCATGGCCATGATCGACGTGATCCGCTACCCGGCAGCCGGTGTCGCGGCGCCGGACTTGGCGGAGATCCGGCGACTCAAGGGCCGGATCGACAGCGAGCGCCTGCCACGGGGCGCCGACCCGTCCACCCACCTCAAGCTTGGACGAGGTGGTTTAGCCGATGTCGAGTGGACGGTGCAGCTACTGCAGCTGATGCACGCGCGGGAGCACAGCGGGCTGCGTACCCCGCGCACGCTCGACGCGTTGCACGCTGCGGCGCTGGCGCGGCTCATCTCACCCAGCAACGCCGATGCTCTCGAAGCGTCTTGGCGGCTTGCCTCCGGAGCGCGCAACGCGATCATGCTGGTGCGGGCCAGGGCCGACGACCAGTTGCCCAGCCAAGGCAAGGTGTTGGTTGCGGCCGCCCGGGTACTCGGGTACCCGCCGGGCGCTGACCCTGGCCAGCTCGTGGATGACTACCGGCGCGCCGCCCGCCGCGCCCGGCGAGTCGTCGAGCAGATCTTCTACGGCGCGGCCGAGTGAGCGAGCAGCCGCGGGCGTGGCACGGGAGCACGTGGCGGCGCATCCGGTGGGGGAGTAAATGCGCCTCGACCAGACATCAGCCATTGCCCGGTCAGACCGATCAGGACGACGATGACGCCGCCCACGGCGTCCAGGATGAAGTGGTTAGCGGTGCCGACGATTGCGAGCAGCGTCCCGACCGGGTACAGCGCACCCAGCGCCCGGACCCACGTCCGGCGCGCACATATGACGATCGCGGTGGCGCTCCACACCGCCCAGCCGATGTGCAGGCTCGGCATCGCGGCGAACTGATTGGAATGCTCGGCGATCTTCGGATTGGCGAGCGAGCCCCAGGTGTGAAACTTGATCAGCGTGTCGATATAGCCGTACTCCGGCATCAGCCTGGGCGGCGCCAGCGGGTAGAGGTAGAAGCCGACCAACGCAACCACCGTCGTCACGGCCAGAACGGTCCGGCCGCCGCGATACACGCTCGGATGAGCGAAGAACAGCCAGATGAGCGTGCCAGCGGTGACGATGAAGTGCAGCGTCGCGTAGTAGTAGTTCATGATCTGCGCGAGCCACTCGTTTGCGGCTACGAAATGGTTCAACGAGCGCTCAAAGTTCAGTCGCAGCAGGTCCTGGATGTGCTGGATGGTGCGCCCGTGTCGTATCGCGATCGATGCCTGTTCCGGCACGGCGTTGCGGCCCAGACCGTAGAGCCAGTACCCGATCGCGATGAGGCCGAACTCTTGCCACCATCTGGGTCTGCGATAGCGCAACAGCCGGTCCGGATACAAACCGCCCATTCCTCGCCTCGGCGGCTGGAAGGCTACGGTGCGCGCCGCCGAGTCGGTTGAAGCCACCCACCAATCGTCTCATCAGGCGCTGGCCAGCCGCGACGGCATGCCTGGCCATTCTCAGCTTTACCGGCCCCGCGCGGCGGCGGGCGAACGTCCATTACCCTCTACGCCGACGCGGAACATGCTTCGAGCACCCCAGACCGGCCGACCGGTGCCGCCAATCAATGAGGTGCTCGCGATCGGGGTTGAGATGAAATGACGTCTTCGGAGCGATGAGCAAACACCGTTCCCGCGCCGCGATCTTCGTCGACGACTCCGGTCGCCGCGCGGTTCTCGCGCGCGCTGGCTTGCGGGTGCTGATCGCATTGCTGGTTATTGGCGTCGGAGCCTTCTTCGTCAGTCTCCTCGGTGACGTGCCATTGCCCGGCCTTACCCCGCCGGTCTCGCTGCCGTCGGACGAGCAGGTCAATTCCGGGACTACCGGCTTACCCAGCCCAAGCCTCGGTAGTTTCGGCAGGGGCACGACGGGCGGGAACTCGCCCTCACCATCCGGCACCGTCGCCGCGGTAACCGGCGGGGCGCCGACCACCAGCGCGGCCGGGCAGATCACGCCAACCCAAACGCCGAGCGGTTCGAGCGCTACCCCGAGTCCGTCGCCGACCCATGGCGCGCCGTCGCGTACAGCCCCGCCCGGCAAGGCAAGCATCAGTCACGGCCGGCCTTCGCCCACACCGTCGCCGCCGTGAGGGATGAGCGAACTCCGCGCGCACACTGGGGGCTGCTCGTCACGGTGTTACTCGTACTGATCGCGCTGCTCAGCGTCGCCGCGATCATTGGCGGCGCTCACGGCGAGAACCCGCAGCATTTCGCCAGGCGCGCAGGCGGGTCGGACGTGCCCGCTGCGGTCCTGAACGGCGGGCCGGTACTGGATTCGACCCAGCCATTGCTGCCGGGAATGCACGTGCCGGACCAGACGATCGTGCTCACCTTCGACGACGGTCCGAGCAGCTACACCCCGCAGATCCTCGACGTGCTGGAGAGATTTCACGTGCCCGCCACGTTCTTCGTGATCGGTGCGCATGTCTGCGCGAATCCGGCGACGCTGCGTCGGATGGTGAAGGACGGCGACGAGATCGGAGTTCACACCTTCACCCATCCCGACCTGGGGGCGACCACCGCCCGGCGCGAGCGGCTGGAACTGGACACCACGCAACTCGCGCTCGCCGCGGCGACCGGCTACACGACCAACCTCCTGCGCCCGCCGTTCTCCTCGACGCCAAACGCGCTGACACTGCCGGAGTGGAGGGCGATGGCACGGCCAGGCAGCTACCGAGTGGTGCTGACCGATCTCGACACCCGTGACTGGGCCCGCCCGGGCATCTCCGCGATCGTCGCGGCGGCCACTCCACCCGGTGTAGCCGGGGCAGTCGTGACGATGCATGACGGCGGCGGTGACCGGGCCCAGACGGTTGCGGCGCTCGAGCGGTTGATCCCGGCATTGCAGGCCCGCGGCTACCGCTTTGAGACGGTCTCGCACGCGATCGGGGTGCAGTCACCCTGGGCGCGAGCGACCGGGTCGCAGCGCCTTCGCGGCACCGTTGTGATCGGCGCCGTCGTCGCATCCGGCTGGGTGGTCGGCCTGCTGCGAACGCTGTTCCTCGCCGTCGGCGCGCTTGCCGTCCTCAGGGTCGTGGTGTTGCTGTTGCTCGCCCGGCGGCACGCGACCCGCCCACCCACCACAGTGGCGCCTCATCGGCTGCCGGCAGTCTCGGTCGTCGTGCCTGCCTACAACGAACGCGTGGGTATCGAGGCGTGCGTGCATTCGCTCGCGTCATCCGACTACCCAATGTTCGAGGTAATCGTGGTCGATGATGGGTCAACCGACGGCACCGCCGCCCTCGTCCACGGCCTCGGCTTGAGAAACGTGCGGGTGATTCGCCAGCACAACGGCGGCAAACCGGCCGCCCTCAACACCGGGATAGCAGCCGCTCGCTACGAGGTGCTCGTCCTGGTCGACGGCGACACGATCTTTGAACCGGGCACGCTGCATGAGCTGGTGAAGCCGATGGCCGATCCTGCAGTGGGCGCAGTGTCGGGTAATGCAAAGGTCGGTAACCGTCGCGGCGTGATCGGGAGTTGGCAGCACATCGAGTACGTCATGGGCTTCAACCTCGATCGCCGGATGTTCGATGTCCTGCAGTGCATGCCCACAGTTCCCGGTGCCGTCGGCGCATTCTGCCGCAGCGCGTTAGCTGGCGTCGGTGGAATCAGTGACGACACGCTTGCCGAGGACACCGATCTGACGATGGCGCTGTGTCGCGCCGGCTGGCGGGTCGTCTACGCGCCGGACGCGCGTGCGTGGACCGAAGCCCCGGCGACGCTGGGTCAGCTGTGGCGGCAGCGTTACCGTTGGTGTTACGGCACGCTGCAGTCGATCTGGAAACACCGGCATGCGATGGCCGCACGTGGGGCTTCTGGGCGCCTGGGCCGACGGGGTGTCGCCTACCTGCTCATGTTCCAGGTGGCGCTGCCGGTGCTCGCCCCGGCGATCGACCTTGCGGCCGTCTTCAGCTTGTTCACCGCAGACGCGCGCGTCATCGGCCTGACCTGGTTGGGGTTTTTGGCCGTGCAGTACGTCTGCGCCTGGTATGCGTTCGCGCTAGACGGGGAGCGTCTTCGTCCGCTGTGGGCGCTGCCCGTTCAGCAGGTCGTGTACCGCCAGCTCATGTACCTCGTGGTGATCCAGTCGCTGGCCAGTGCGGCGTACGGGATGCGGCTACGGTGGCACGCGCTACACCGCACCGGCGTGCTCGAATCCGCGCCCCGCTCAGTGGGTCAGCGGGCCGAATGATCGACCACGTCGGGGTTCGGGTGACGGACCTCAGAGCGAGTGCAGAGTTCTACCGCAC
>JBDUCV010000002.1:0-65884 GCA_040003255.1 Actinomycetota bacterium | reverse complement strand
GGCCGAAATCCGGTCGCTGCTGCGATTGGCGCTACCCAACGACAGCTTCGTGGCGACCGCGGCGCTGACGACCCCGACCGGGGTCACCGTAGAGCTGGACCTGTCCGTCGACGCGCGCGCCCAGTGGCCCCGGCTCGTCAAGGAGCTGGCCGCCGCGCTGAAGGAGCGCGATGTCAACGCGGCCAAGCTGGGCAGCGAGGCCTTTACCGGCAAGGCGCCCACTGATGTCGTGGCGAACGTCCGCCGACGCGTCGAGACGGCTGAGGCTGACATCGTCCGGGTCACCGCCGCGCTGGAGGCGCTACCCCCCGTCTGACCGCACGCCGCCCGGGCCGCGACCTTCATGTCCGCACCGCACCTTGGCGCGGAACGACCGGCTGGCAGCTCCGTAGACTCTGCTGCCGTGGCAGGCACGGCAGCAGAGCGGGACGAGGCTCGGTTGCGGGCCGCCGAGGCGGAAATCATCGCGCGCTGGGGCGAGGGTCGGATGGACCCGACGCGTGAGCGCATCGAGGCGCTGCTGCACCTGCTCGGCGACCCCCAGCGCGCCTACCGCTCGATTCACCTCACTGGCACGAACGGCAAGACGACCACGGCACGGATGATCGATGAGCTGCTGCGCGGGTTCGGCCTGCGCTCCGGCAGGTTCACCAGCCCGCATTTGGCGCGGATCACCGAGCGGATCGTCCTCGACGGCGACCCCGTCTCGCCGCGGACGTTCGTCGAGGCATATGACGAGCTGGTGCCCTACCTCAAGCTCGTCGACGACCAGTTCGACATCAGACTGAGCTTCTTCGAGGTGCTGACCGCCATGGGGTTCGCGATCTTCGCCGATGCGCCGGCCGACGTCGCCGTCGTGGAGGTCGGCCTTGGCGGCGAATGGGACGCCACGAACGTCATCGACGCGCAGGTGGCCGTCGTCACGCCCATCGGAATCGATCACACCCAATACCTCGGCCCCGACGTGGCGTCCATCGCCCGCGAGAAGGCGGGCATCATCAAGTCCGGCGCAACGGCGATCCTGGCTGCCCAACCCGCGGAGGCCGCCGCCGAACTCCTCCGCCACGCCGTCGAGGTCGAGGCATCGGTGGCCCGCGAGGGGCTGGAATTCGGGCTCCTCGATCGGCAGGTGGGCGTCGGCGGCCAGCTGTTGCGATTACAGGGGTTGGCCGGGGTCTACGACGAGGTCTACCTGCCGTTGTTCGGTGCACACCAGGCGCAGAACGCCGCGATCGCGCTCGCGGGCGTCGAGGCGTTCTTCGGCGCGGGGGCAGACTCGGGGCCCGTCGACATCGACACGGTGCGCGCCGCGTTCGCCGCCGTGCGCTCGCCAGGGCGTCTCGAGGTCGTCCGGACGGCACCGACTGTGCTCCTCGACGCGGCGCACAATCCGCATGGTATGGCGGCGACGGTCGCCGCGATCAGTGAGGCTTTCGACTTCCGGCGCTTGATTGGCGTCGTCGGAGTACTGGGCGACAAAGACGCGCGTGGGCTGCTCAACCTCCTCGAGCCGGTGCTCGACGAGATCGTCGTCACCCAGAACTCCTCGCCGCGCGCCGTGCCCGCCGAAGCGTTGGCAGCCGTTGCCGCCGAAATGTTCGGCGCCGACCGGGTCACCGTCGAACCGCGGCTGGACGACGCGATCGAGGCGGCCATCCGGCTCGCCGAGGACAGTCCGGACGAGCTAGTAGCCGGCGCCGGCGTTCTCGTCACCGGTTCGGTGATCACCGTCGGCGATGCGCGGACGCTGCTGATGGGCGGCCGGACATGACCGACTCCGCCGAGGACCCGTCGCTGGACTCCGGCGAGGAGCCGTCGCTGGACGAGCAGGTCGCCGACCGGCGGGTACGCGCAAACAAGGCCACCCGTGGCGCGCTCGCCGCCGTCTTGTGCCTCGAGGCGTTCTGCCTGCTGCTGGTGCCGCGCGCCATCGCGCAGACCTCGGTCGGTGTGGACGCCACCAAGACGGCGCTGCTAATCGGCTTGGCGGTCGTTCTAGTCGCGGTGGGTTTCCTGCTGCGCAGGCCCTGGAGCATCGGCGTCGGATCCGCACTCCAGGCGCCGTTCTTTGCTACCGGTATCTGGGTGCCCGCATTCTTCGTGGTCGGCGTGGTGTTCATCGGGATTTGGCTTTACCTGCTCAACCTGCGCCACGACATCGTCGGCACGCCCGGCGGCCTGCGCATGCTGGTCTCCTAGACTGCCCGCGTGACGGCGGCTGCGATCGAACGGACCCTGATCCTCGTCAAGCCCGACGGCGTCGCGCGTGGGTTGGCCGGTGAGGTGATTCGGCGGGTCGAGGCCAAAGGCTATTCGCTGGTTGCGATCGACCTACGAGTACCGACCGTCGAGCTGCTCGCGCAGCATTACGCCGAGCACGTGGCCAAGCCGTTCTATCAGCCGTTGGTCGCCTTCATGTCCTCCGGGCCGGTGTTGGCCGTCGTCGCCGAAGGCCAGCGGGTGATCGAGGGCTTCCGAGCGCTCGCCGGGGCAACCGACCCCACCGTCGCGCTGCCCGGGACGATCCGCGGCGATCTGGGCCGCGACTGGGGCCTGCCAGTGCAGCAGAATCTGGTGCACGGTTCGGATTCCCCGATATCGGCAGTACGCGAGATCGCGCTCTGGTTTCCCGCCCTCACTGGTTGAGTACCGGACGATGCGCGGCGAAGAGGTTTGGCCGCTGTCACGCACAGGACCGTCGCCGAAGGGACAAGCCAGCGCGCGCGATCGAGCTGCACCTCGCTGATGTCGATGCCGGTCACCCGGTATCCGCGATCGGTGAGCACCCGGGCAACCGGGATCCCGCACCCGCAACCCAGGTCCAGCACCTGACCCGCTTCGGCTCACCACCCGCCCGTAGCATGAGAACCCGTGCAGTCCCTCTTTGAGCGGCTCGAACCGCTGCTCCCGCGCGTCAGCAAGCCGATCCAGTACGTCGGCGGCGAACTGAACGCGCAAGTCAAGGATTGGGATTCGGTGCCCGTCCACTGGGCGCTGATGTATCCGGACGCCTACGAGGTGGGGCTGCCGAATCAGGGCGTCCAGATCCTGTACGAGGTCATCAACGAGCGTGCCGACGCGCTGGCCGAGCGCACCTACGCGGTATGGCCCGATCTCGAGGCGCTGATGCGTGAGCAGGGCATCGGACAGTTCACCGTTGATGCGCACCGTCCGGTCGCTGCGTTCGACCTGCTCGGCGTCTCGTTGTCGACGGAGCTGGGCTACACCAATCTGCTCACTGCCTTGGACCTGGCCGGTATCCCGCTACACGCCGCCGATCGGGACGACTCGCACCCGGTCGTCGTGGTCGGCGGGCACGCTTCGTTCAACCCCGAGCCGATCGCGGACTTCGTCGACGCCGCCGTGCTGGGCGATGGCGAGCAGGCGGTCGGAGTGATCACCACCATCGTCCGCGACTGGAAGCACCAGGGACGTCTCGGCGGCCGCGACGAGTTGCTGCTGCGCCTGGCCGCGACGGGTGGGGTGTACATCCCGCGGTTCTACGACGTCAGCTACCTGACGGACGGCCGGCTGGCCGCGGTCACCCCCAATCGTGCCGGCGTTCCCGAGCGGGTCAGCAAACACACCGTCATGGACCTGGACAACTGGCCATACCCAAAGACACCGCTCGTCCCGCTGGCCGAGTCGGTGCACGAGCGGATGAGTGTCGAAATCTTCCGCGGGTGTACGCGGGGTTGCCGGTTCTGCCAGGCAGGGATGATCACCCGTCCGGTCCGCGAACGCTCGATCGAAGGAATCGGCCAGATGGTCGCGCAGGGTCTGGCCGCGACCGGTTTCGAGGAGGTCGGTCTGCTGTCGCTGTCCAGCGCCGACCATTCTGAAATCGGACCGATCGCCAAGCAGCTGGCCGATCGCTACGAAGAGGAAAAGGTCTCGCTGTCGTTGCCGTCCACCCGCGTCGACGCGTTCAATATCGATCTGGCCAACGAGTTCTCGCGCAACGGGCGGCGGTCCGGGCTGACGTTCGCGCCGGAGGGCGGCAGCGAGCGGCTGCGCCGGGTGATCAACAAGATGGTCAGCAAGGACGACCTGATCCGGACCGTCACGGCCGCATACTCGCACGGCTGGCGGCAGGTGAAGCTGTACTTCATGTGCGGGCTACCGACCGAGACCGACGAGGACGTGCTCGAGATCGCCGAGATGGCCCACGATGTCATCCGGGCCGGACGGGAGGCCACCGGGAGCAAGGACATCCGCTGCACCGTCTCGATCGGCGGCTTCGTGCCCAAGCCGCATACCCCGTTCCAGTGGGCCGCGCAGGCTGCGCCAGATGTCGTCGACGGGCGATTGCGCAAGCTGCGTATCGCGATCAACGCCAACCGCTCGCTGGGCCGCAACGTCGGCATGCGTTACCACGACGGCGAACCGTCGATGATCGAGGGACTGCTCTCACGAGGTGACCGCCGGGTCGGCGCTGTCGTCGAGCGGGTGTTCCGCGACGGCGGCCGCTTCGACGGCTGGAGTGAGCACTTTTCCTACCAGCGGTGGGTCGACGCGGCCGAGGAGGTTCTCGGCTCGGGCGGGCTCGATTGGTACACGACCCGTGAGCGCGATGCCGACGAGGTACTGCCCTGGGATCACCTGGACTCCGGGCTGGACAAGCAGTGGCTCTGGGACGATTGGCAGGACGCGCTCGCCGAGTTCGAGCAGGACGACTGCCGCTGGACACCGTGCTTCGACTGCGGGGTGTGCTCGACCATGGGCACCGATATTCAGATCGGTCCCACCGGACGCACGCTGCTGCCACTGGCCGCGAAGCGGCCATGATCAACGTGCGCCCGCCCGTCGGCTAAGTTCGGGGTCTGGCCGCACAGCCTCACCAGGAGACGCGCTGCTTTGCCCGCCATAGTTCGAGCGCGCCGGGCCGGCCGTCGGTGGTGATTTCGTCGCCGCGGTTCCATACACCGAGGTAGAGCTGAGCGGCCGTTCCGATGAAGGTGCAGTCGGCGTTCTCAGCCGATCCGGGCCGGGTCACAACGGCGCCCTCGGCCACGCGTAACGTCCATGCCCGGTCCGCGTCGGTCGGCCGGATGACGATTGTGAACGGTTCGTCGGAGCTCAGCGGCGAATGCTTGCTACGCGGCAAGAAACCGCTGACCAGCTCGTCGATGCCGTCGAGCGCGAACGCGGTGCCGATGCCGGCCTCGGGCGCGGTGGGCAGCCGCCCGAGCCGCGCGGCCAATGCGTCGACGGCGTGCACCGACGTCTCGTGCGCTTGACGGCGCGCCCAGAAACGCCTCGGCGGAGGGGCATCCCGCAGGAATGTCATCGCTTTAATGTCGTCGGGTACCTCGTTCAGCGTCTGCAGGAGCAGCTGCAGCCCATCGCGATACCAGCTCAGCAGGTCCGGAACCGAGCTGAGTACGTCGGTCTGGTTCGGCACGCCCGACAGATCGCCGCCGCGCAGATGAGCGGTCGCCCACCGATGCACCATGCCCTGATGCGCGACCAACTCCGCAACGGTCCAGGCCGGGCAACTAGGGACGCGCACATCGGCCGCTGTTGCGCCGGCGCGTTCGCCGAAAGCGGCTCCGCTGGCTGCTAGCTCTGCGAGGTGTGCTTCGAACGGCAGCGAGGTGGCCATGCGCACATGCTGTCAGCCCGGCCGACGACGCGCCTACGCTGACCGCGTGCCCGAGCCCCACGTCCAGTCGCAGCGGTCGACCGCCGAGCATGGCTAGGCGTGCGCCCGAGGGACCACCGCCGCCGCCTGTCGTGCAGCGGGTGCGGCTGCGGTACGCCAAGCGCGGACGACTGCGCTTCACCTCCCACCGTGACTTCGCCCGCGCCTTCGAACGGGCGCTGCGACGTGCGGAGATCCCGATGGCTTATTCCGCCGGCTTCACTCCGCATCCAAAGATCTCCTACGTCGGCGCAACGCCGACCGGGGTTGCGAGTGAGGCCGAGTACCTCGAGATCGGACTGGCAACAGAGCTTGACCTCCAAGTGCTTCGAGCTGGCCTGAACCGGGCGATGCCAGACGGACTGGACATCCTCGAAGCCGTCCTGGCTGGCCCCGGCTCGCTGGCCGAGCGCATGCAAGCCTCGACCTGGCGAATCGAGCTCGACTTAGGTGTTGATGCAGTGCAAGACGCGCTGACGGCGTTTCTGGCGGCCGGCGTAGTTACCGTCGAGCGGTTGACGAAGGACGGCCGCCGGATGATCGACGCGCGTGGCGCCGTGTTGAGCGCGACGGCGTCCCGCGGTGTCGGCAGCCTCGAATCGTCCCAACGTGCGATACTGGACCTGGTGGTACGGCAAGCAACTCCCGCCGTGCGACCCGACGATGTCATTGCCGCTCTGCGGTCCGTCGCCGGTCTCGCCTCTGACGCTCCGCGCTGGGAATACCGCGCGATGCGATTGGCGCAGGGGCCGCTCGACGGTTCCGGGTCGGTCCGCGATCCATTGGAACCGGACCGAACAGCGCAGCAGACGCCGTCGTAGCCCAGACTTCGCGGGCGCTCTGAGTTCGGGGCCCCCGCCTCAACCGCCTCCGTGCGGCCGCGGTCCAGATTCCTTTGGACCGCGCCCGGAGGCCGAACGGAGCGATCCGAGCGATGCTCGACACCGATAACCCCACGAACGACCCCGGCCCGCCCGATGGGCCGACTCCTGGTCGCAAGGCGACCGCCCGCAAGGCCACGGCCCGCAAGGCGTCGCCTCGCAAGGTCACAGCGCGGACGGCGGCAGCTCAGCCGCCCGTCGATCACCCGGTGACGCCGGCCGCGAACCTGTCCGCCGCGCTGCCCGCGGACGGCTCGACCAGGCCGGATGCGGACGCCTCGACTCCGCTGGGCGCGGACCGATTGACTCCGCGCAAGGCCACGGCCCGCAAGGCGACGGTCCGCAAGGCGGCCGGCAAGGCGTTGGCCGGCAGGGCGACCCCGAGCGCCGACGTCCAGGCGGCGGCCGACTTCGTGCCGCCGACCGCTCCCACGCCGTCTGAACCGGAGCTCACGAAGCCGGTCGCGCCAAACCCGACCGACGAAGCGCCGCCCCCGCGCAAGCGGACTTCCCGGGCCCGAAAGGTCACCGCGCCCGAGCTGACCGAGCGCACATTGGATGCCAGCACCGCCCCGACTGCGCCCGATGTGCCGGCGGCGCCGCCTGGAATGGTGTTCGTCACGCCGTCTGAAGCGTTGCTGCCCGCGCCTGCCGCCCCGCGCCGACGGCGCAGGTCCGAGCCATCAGCCGTTGCGTCACCTGAGGTCGTGGAGCCGCGCGCGGCCGACCCGATCGTCGACACCGTCGAGGTCGAGGATCCCGATGAAATCCGTGAGGCTGCCGCCGAGGAAGCGACGGGCGCTCGGCGCCGCCGCCGCCGTGGTCGCCGCGGTCGGGGCAGCGCTCGCGGTCGAGACACCGATGACACGCCGGAAGCGGTGACCGACGACAAGCCAGCCGAAGATACCGAAGCCGACGTGTCGGCGGAGGCCGAGGACGCCGACGAGCCGTCGGGTGAGGAAACCGGTTCCACCGCGCGTCGGCGCCGCCGGCGCCGCCGACGGGGCGCAGACGGCGACCCGGTCGACACCCCGGACGGGGACGACCCGCCGGACACCGTCGTGCACGTCCGAGACACCCGGGGCAAGGCGGCCGAGAGCGGCGACGGAGTACGCGGTGTTCGGGGTTCCACCCGGCTCGAGGCGAAGCGCCAGCGTCGTCGCGACGGGCGCGAGTCCGGACGCCGTCGTCCCGCGATCCTGACCGAGTCAGAATTCCTCGCCCGCCGCGAGGCGGTGAACCGGGTGATGGCGGTTCGTCAGCTCGGCGACCGCACTCAGATCGCCGTGCTAGAGGATGGCGTGCTCGTCGAGCATTACGTCACGCGGGCGAGCAGCACGTCCTACGTCGGGAACGTCTATCTCGGGCGGGTCCAGAACGTGCTGCCGAGTATGGAGGCCGCGTTCATCGACATCAGCAAGGGCCGCAACGGTGTCCTGTACGCCGGCGAGGTGAACTGGGACGCGTCCGGCCTGGAAGGCAAGTCGCGCGCGATCGAGAGCGCGCTGAGCTCCGGCGACACCGTGCTGGTGCAGGTCACCAAGGATCCAATCGGGCACAAGGGCGCCCGGCTCACCAGCCAGGTGTCGCTGCCCGGCCGCTTTCTGGTCTATGTCCCCGGCGGCGCAATGACCGGCGTTAGCCGCAAGCTGCCCGACACCGAGCGGCACCGGCTCAAGTCAATTCTGAAGAAGATCGTTCCCGAAGACGCCGGAGTGATCATCCGCACGGCAGCCGAGGGAGCGAGCGAGGAGGATCTGACGCACGACGTCGATCGGCTCAAGGCGCAATGGGAGTCGATCCAGTCGAAGGCCGCCAAGCCGAAGGGTGCGCCGATGCTGGTGTACGGCGAGCCCGATCTCGCGATCCGTGTCGTACGCGATGTGTTCAACGAGGATTTCGGGTCGATGGCCGTACAAGGCGAGGATGCCTGGACGACCATCTCGGACTACCTCGCCGAGGTCGCGCCCGATCTCGTGCCCCGGCTGCGCCAGCGCAGCGGCGAGTCCGACCTGTTCGATGACCTTCGGGTCGATGAGCAGTTGACGAAGGCGCTGGAACGCAAGGTGTTCCTGCCGTCGGGAGGCTCGCTGGTGATCGATCGCACCGAGGCAATGACCGTCGTCGACGTCAACACCGGCAAGTTCGTCGGATCGGGCGGCAATCTCGAGCAGACGGTGACGCGCAACAATCTCGAGGCGGCCGAAGAGATCGTCCGTCAACTGCGGCTGCGCGATGTCGGCGGCATCGTGGTGATCGACTTCATCGACATGGTGCTCGAAAGCAACCGCGACCTCGTGCTGCGCCGGCTCACCGAATGCCTGGGCCGTGACCGCACGAAACACCAGGTCGCTGAGGTCACGTCCCTCGGGCTGGTCCAGATGACCCGCAAGCGGGTCGGCGAGGGCCTGCTCGAGGCATTCAGCGAGCCATGTCCGACCTGCGGCGGACGTGGGGTGCTCGTGCACAGTGACCCCATCGACAATCGACGTGTCGAGGATGTGGCGGACGACAAGCCCGCCCGGCGCAGGGGCAAGAGGGGCAAGGGGATCGAGCCGATCGACGCCGTCGACAGTGCCCAGCCGGCGCTCGATGACGATCAGCGCCGCAAGGCAGCGAGCGCGATGGCGGCGATTGCCGGTGCGAACCAGCAGGACGTCGCTGGGACCGAGGACGGGCTTGACATTGACCGCGCCGACGGTCAGGGCGAGACCCTTACTGATGGCCATGATGGGACTTTCGCCGAGATCGCCGAGCCCGGGCCCACGACGGACGACCAGCCGACCGACCTCGTTGCCTCCGCCCCTCGCCGGGGACGTCGTCGCACGGCCAGCCGGCCGGCCGGGCCTCCGGTGCTGGTAACCAGCTGACCGGGCGGCTTTGCCTCGGCTGCGCGAGGTGACGTATCCTGATCAGCGGCCCATCAGCTGGTGGGCCATTGTCGCGTGTACCCCGGATCGTCTCGGCTGCGCGGCCTTGTCGAGCAAGAGCAGACCTAACAGCTGAGAGTGAGAAGTCCCGCGATGTACGCGATCGTCAAGACCGGCGGCAAACAGTACAAGGTCGCCGTCGGTGACATCGTCGAGGTCGAGAAGCTCGACGCAGCCCCTGGTGACGAGATCGCACTACCGGCGATCCTGCTTGTCGACGGCGCAACCGTCACGCACGACGCGGCGAGCCTGGCCAAGGCGGCTGTCACCGTCGAAGTGGTGGGCCAGACCAAGGGGCCCAAGATCAGCATTCACAAGTACAAGAACAAAACCGGCTATCACAAGCGGATGGGTCACCGCCAGAAGCTGACCCAGCTGAAGGTCATCGACATCGTCACCAAGGTCAAGGCAGGCGGCAAGTAATGGCTCACAAGAAGGGTGCGTCCAGCTCGCGCAACGGCCGCGACTCCAACGCGCAACGGCTCGGGGTCAAGCGCTTCGGCGGCCAGGCTGTTAACGCGGGCGAGATCCTCGTCCGCCAGCGCGGCACGAAGTTCCACCCCGGCGCCGGCGTCGGTCGCGGAGGTGACGACACGCTGTTCGCGCTGGTCGAGGGCAGCGTCGAGTTCGGTCAGTCGCGCGGCCGCAAGACGGTCAGCATCGTGCCGGCAGGCGTCTGAGGCCGCCGCCCCGCAGGCCAACCACACATCCGCGCAGGGCGGGCCCGGTCCTCGACCGGCCCGCCTTTCGCTTTCGGCTCGCTTTCGGCAGGAGGTCCGCTTGGTGGCATTCATCGATCGCACCCTGCTGCACCTGGCAGCCGGTAACGGCGGACACGGGGTGGCCTCGATCCACCGGGAGAAGTTCAAGCCGCTAGGGGGTCCGGACGGCGGCAACGGCGGCCGCGGCGGCGATGTCATTCTCATCGTCGACCCGAACGTGCACACCCTGCTGGACTTCCACCACCACCCGCACCAGCGGGCTGGTAACGGCAAACCGGGCGCGGGCAACAACCGCAGCGGAGCCGACGGCGCCGACCTGGAGTTACGGGTCCCCACCGGAACAGTCGTCGTGGCCGCCGACGGGACGCAACTCGCCGACCTGACCGGCGCCGGGACCCGCTTCGTCGTCGCCCATGGGGGACGAGGTGGTCTCGGCAACGCCGCTCTCGCGTCGACCCGTCGCAAGGCCCCCGGCTTCGCGTTGCTCGGCGAACCGGGTGAGGCGCGCGACGTCGTCCTGGAACTCAAGAGCGTCGCTGACGTCGGCCTGGTGGGATTTCCCAGCGCGGGCAAGTCGTCGTTGATTGCCGCCATCTCGGCGGCCCGCCCGAAGATCGCCGACTACCCGTTCACGACGCTGATGCCGAACCTGGGCGTCGTCAGCGCGGGAGAAACGACATACACCGTGGCCGACGTACCGGGGCTGATCCCCGGAGCCGCGCAGGGCAAAGGACTGGGTCTGGACTTCCTGCGCCACATCGAGCGCTGCGCCGTCTTGCTCCACATCCTGGATTGCGCGACGCTCGAGCCGGGTCGCGACCCGATCAGCGACCTCGACGCGATCGAATCTGAGCTCGGCCAGTACGAGTCGGCGTTGGGTGACCTGCTGCGCCGCCCGAGGCTGATCGCCCTGAACAAGATCGACATACCTGAGGCCGCCGAGCTGGCGGCCCTGGTCCGCCCGGAGCTTGAAGCGCGCGGCCTGCGGGTGTTCGAAATCTCGGCAGTGAGCCGGGCCGGGCTGCGTGAGCTGCAATTCGCCCTCGCGACCGAGGTTCAGGCCGACCGGGCAGCTCGTCCCGCTGCCGAACCGACGCGCATCGTCCTGCAGCCACGAGCTGTCGACGACGGCGGCTTCACCGTGTCGCCGGACCCCTCGGACGTCGGCGGCTTCGTCGTGCAGGGCGTCAAGCCGGAACGGTGGATCAGGCAAACGAACTTCGCCAACGACGAGGCGGTCGGCTTCTTGGCCGACCGGCTGGCCCGGCTCGGCGTCGAGGATGAGTTGAGCCGGCTCGGTGCGCAGCCCGGTGCGGCGGTGACGATCGGCGAGGTCACCTTTGACTTCCAACCGGCCGCGGGACTGGCGGAGGAGTTCGCGCCGTCCCGTCGGGGGTCGGACGAACGGCTGGACACGAACGCGCGACCGCGAGCATTCGAGCGGTTGGCGGCGAAAAGGGCCCGCCGCGGGCACCCAGATCGCGACGAGGGCGCCGACGAGCCGGACGACGGCCCGGACCAGTCATGACCCGCGACGCGATCGCCCGGGCCGCGCGCGTCGTGGTCAAGGTCGGCTCGTCGTCGCTGACCACGGATGGCCGCCTGGATCCAGCACGCCTGGACGTGATTGTCGAGGCGCTTGCCACTCGTCGGGCCGCTGGCGGGCAGGTCGTGCTGGTGTCCTCCGGTGCCGTCGCCGCGGGTATCGGTCCACTGGGGTTACGCGCCCGACCCCGTGATCTGGCCACCCAGCAGGCGGCTGCCAGCGTTGGTCAGCTGCTGCTGATCGAGCGCTACGCCGCGGCCTTCGCCCGGCACGACCTGCGGGTAGGACAGGTGCTGTTGACCGCCGACGATCTGCACCGCCGCGGCCATTACCGCAACGCCAACCGTACGCTGGAACGGCTGCTGGCACTGGGCGTCCTGCCGATCGTGAACGAGAACGACACGGTCGCCACCCATGAGATTCGGTTCGGTGACAACGACCGGCTGGCCGCTTTGGTAGCCCATCTGATCCACGCCGACGCGCTCGTCCTGTTGTCAGACGTCGATGGGCTATACCGCCGCCATCCGCGCCTGCCGGATTCGCAGCTGGTGGACGAGGTCGGCCCGGATGCGGACCCACTGACTCACTACGGTGCGCGCCGCGCGCGGTCTGGGAGCAGCGTCGGTACCGGCGGGATCGGCACGAAGCTGGATGCGGCCGCCATCGCGACGGGCGCGGGCATCCCGGTGATCCTGGCCGCCGCAGCCGAGGTGGCCAAGGCGCTCGACGGCGCCGTTGGCACGCTGTTCCAGCCGTCCGGTGAGCGCACCACCTCCAGGCTGTTCTGGCTGCGGCATGCCACCACGCCTCGTGGCCGACTGGTCTTGGACGCGGGCGCCGTGACCGCTGTCGTAGAGCGCCGCGCGTCCCTTCTGCCGGCCGGCATCATGGCCGTCGCGGGGGATTTCGACGCCGGCGACCCAGTCGAATTGGTTGACTCCGAGGGCACCGTCGTGGCCCGGGGCCTGGTCGGTTACGAGTCGGCGGACCTGCCCCCGCTGCTCGGTCGCAAGACCGGCGAGCTCCCCGCCGAGTTCCGCCGCGAGGTAGTCCATCGCGACGACCTAATCCTGCTCTAGGCCGCGGGTACCCGGCGGACCCGTTCGCGCAGCAGGATCCACAGCGCCTCGACTCCGTCGCGCCAAGTTAGCTTCTTGCCGGCCTCGCGGCTACGCGCGCTGTAGCTGATCGGTACTTCGTGCAGTCGAACCCGGCGGCGCAGCAGCTTGCCGGTAATCTCAGCCTCCATGCCGAAACCGGCGGACTGGATGTCGAGGGATCGGTAGAGCTCGGTCGGCATCAGCTTGAAGCAAGTCTCAAGGTCGCTGATGTAGCAATTGAACAGGACGTTCGCCGCCGTGGTGACCCCCCGATTGCCCAGGACGTAGGTGTAGGAGTACGAGTTGTGGCTGCCGAAGGTTCGGGTGCCGTACACCACCTGCGCGTCGCCGCGAATGATCGGCTCGAGCAGGGTCGGGATCTCGCGCGGCGCGTACTCGAGGTCGGCGTCGCAGATGATCAGGTAGTCGCCGGTGGCCAGCTCGGCAGCGGTACGGATCGCCGCTCCCTTGCCGCTGTTGACGGGTTGCAGATGCACCCGGACCTGGCGGTCGGCGGCGAGGTCGGCGTAGAGGTCACGTGTCCCGTCCGTGCTGCCGTCGTCGACGATGATCAGCTCCACGTCACACGGATATGTGACGTCCAGGACCTCCTTCACCGCCCGGGCCAGTGTCGCGCGTTCGTTGTAGACGGGCATCAGGATCGAGAGCTTCATGCCGCGTCCATCAACTCCCGTGCCAGCTCTGGTCCGATCCGAGCGGGCAGCGTAACCGATCAGGCGGTGGGCGGAATCGTGCAGAGCTGGACATCGGCCACTGGACGGATCACGCAGCCGGTCATCCGGTGCGCCGCCTCAGCCACCAGGCCGGCGTTCAGCTGCTGGTCGGTGATCACGATGTAGCGCACGCCGCTTGCCCCGATCGACGCCCGCGCGCCGCCCAGTACGGGCTGGGACGCCTGCACGCCGCTGTCGCCGACCTGTTGCAGCACCTGCGCGAACGGCGGATCCGGCGCGATATAGGTCATCTGGCCGTGGTCGTTGATGACGCTGTAACCGCCGATGATCTTGAAGCGCAGATCGGTGCGCATCTGCCACAGCATGCCGGCGGCCTGCACGTCTGGTGAGCCGCCACGGGGGAGAAGCACCACGGCGCTGCCGGGTTCGATCACGTCGACCGCCGAAGTCGTAAAGAATCGCGGGGTTTTCAGGATGAGCATCGCGTCGTAGCGGTCGGCCGGCAGCAGCGGGACGAACGCGACGCCGGCCGCGGCAACACCCGCGACAAGGGCCGCGCCGGCCACTCTCGCGAGCGCCCACGCCAGCAACAGTGCGACGAGCAACGTCGTGCACAAGGTGAACCGGACTGCGACCGCGCCGTCCATCAACGGCAGGCTTCGCATGACTGCCCATGGCCCCCACCCGGCATCCGCGCCGTTGATCTCGATTTTCGGTCCGAGCGCGAACACGACCGTGATTGCGAACGTCAGGAACCACCACAGGGCGAACCGTTCGCCGCGCGCGAGGAGCCATCCGATGATGCCAAAAACCAGCGCCAGCAGAGGCCAGCCCAGGTAGCCGGTGTTCTCGACGACATTGGCCGGGAAGGCCCGGTTGGCCGCAATGTCGGCGGCCGAAGCGAAGCGTTGCAGCTCCCCGGGCCGAACCAAGCCGGCCAGGTCCAGCTTCTGGGAGGACGGCAACACGCCGCCGGGTAGCGCCTGCGGACCGAAGAACTGGTAACCCAGCGGAATGCCCGCCAGTGCAACGGCTGTCGCCAAGCCGACGCCCAGAGCGTGCGAGGCATAGCGAATCCGCGGCGCCACTTCGCCGGGGAACAGCGCGGCCAGGAAAAGGACTGCGAACACCGCGAGCACCGCACTGAGTGCGACGATTTCCTCCGACGCCAACAGCGCGAGGCCGGTCAGCACGCCAAGCTTGATCCCCGTGCGCACCGGAGTCCTGTGCTGACTGACCAGCCATTCATGGCCGATCAACAGCAGCAGGGGTGGGAAGAATGCCACGATCATGTGCAGGTGCCCGGCCTGGCCTTGGAAGTACGGCCCGAAGCCGTAGAGCGCGGCACCCAGCGCCGCCCCCCAGACCGTTCCGGTCAATCGGCGCAGCGCGTAGAAGGCAGTTGTCGCGGACAGCACCGGCGCCAGCGTCAGGGCGACATTCGTGGTGGCCACCGGCCCGATGGTGGCGGTCAATGGGGCCAGCAGGACGCCGACGGCGAAGACGGAGGTGTTCCACATGATGTTCACGCCGTCCGGGGCGTTCAGGGCGGTCGTGAAGAACGGGTTAGACAGGTGAATGATCGACTGCTCGATGTGCTCGAAGTACCAGGCGTAAAGCAGCCCGTCTGCTCCCCCCGGGACGCCGCGATTGGGGTGGGCGAGGAACCGCGAGTACAGGATGATGGCCGCGATCAGGTAGAGCGCTGGCGCAATCAGCCACGACGCCCACGCCGCCGCCTTGCGGTCGGATCGGCCGTCCTTCTCCTCGGCGGCCAGCTGCACGGTTACGGGTGGCTCCACAACCTGCCGGCCCGTGACCGAGGCAGGTTGCTGAGTCGCCGACATGGTCACAGGGTAGGCAACGACACACCGTTACCCTGCCAGTCGTACCCTCGGAGCGTGAGTGAGCAGCAGGTTCGCGCCGCCGCCATGCGGGCCAGGGACGCCGCCATCGAACTCGGCGCGCTGACCACTGCGGCCAAAAACGCCGCGCTACGCGCCATGGCCGATGCCCTCGACGACGAGGTCGGCCGGGTGCTGGAAGCCAACGACCGCGACGTCGAAGCCGGCCGTGCGTCGGGCATGTCGCAGGGGCTCCTCGACCGGCTGGCATTGAGCGAGACGCGCGTCGCCGCGATGGCCGTGGGGCTTCGGGACGTGGCAGCGTTGCCGGATCCGGTGGGTCAGATCATCCGGGGCTACACCCAGCCAAACGGATTGCAGATCCGTCAGGTGCGGGTGCCGTTTGGCGTAGTCGCAATGATCTACGAAGCCCGCCCGAATGTGACTGTCGATGCGGCGGGGCTGGCTTTGAAGAGCGGCAACGCGGCGCTGCTGCGCGGATCAGCGTCGGCGCAGAACTCGAACGCGGCCTTGGTCGACATTCTGGCTAGGGCCGCCGAGAAGGCGGGGCTGCCCCCCGATGCCGTTCAGCTCGTGCCGGGCACCGATCACGACAGCGTCGGCTACCTGCTGCGGGCACGTGGCCTGGTCGATTTGGTTATTCCCCGCGGCGGGGCGGGACTGATCGACTATGTCGTGCAGAACGCCACGGTGCCGGTGATCGAGACTGGCGTCGGCAACGTGCATGTGTACGTCGACCGCGATGCAGATCTCGACATGGCCGAACGCATCGTCCTGAACGCGAAGGTGTCGCGGCCGAGCGTGTGCAATGCGGCTGAGACCCTACTTGTGCATGGGGCGGTCGCCGAGCAGTTCGTCGGGCGCATCGTCGCTTCGCTGCATGCGCAAGGTGTGGTCGTGCACGGCGACGAGACCTTCGCCGCGGCCGATCCCGATGTGCGGCCGGCAACCGACGAAGACTGGGGCAGCGAGTACCTGTCGCTCGATCTGGCCGCCCGCGTCGTAGCCGACCTCGACGAGGCGATCGCGCACATCCGACGCTGGTCGTCCGGGCATACCGAGGCAATCGTGACGCGCGATCTACTAGCGGCGCAGCGCTTTGTCGAGCGCGTCGACAGCGCGGCCGTCATGGTCAATGCGTCGACACGATTCACCGACGGTGCCGAGTTCGGGTTCGGCGCCGAGATCGGCATCTCCACCCAGAAGATGCACGCCCGTGGGCCGATGGGGCTTACTGAACTGACGTCGACGAAGTGGATCGTGACCGGCGACGGGCAGACCCGCTGAAGTCAATATCAGCCGGCTCGGCAACCGACCCCGTCGTCGCGCCTGCGGTCGGCTTGTTGCGGGGGCGGGGCAGGAGAACCTTTAGCCCGGTGGCAAGGATGCGTCCGTAGGATGGGCGGCCATGACCGCAGCCGCGCAGGCCCGACGTGTCGGCATCATGGGCGGGACGTTCGATCCCATACACCACGGCCACCTGACCGCCGCCAGTGAGGTGGCGCAGCGGTTCGGGCTGGACGAGGTGATCTTTGTCCCAACCGGCGCGCCGTGGCAGAAGAGTGCCCGGGCGGTCAGTCCGGCTGAGCACCGCTATCTGATGGCGGTGATCGCCACTGCGTCCAATCCGCGGTTCTGGGTGAGCCGGGTCGACATCAACCGGCCCGGACCCACGTACACCATCGACACGATCCGCGACATCGCCGCGCAGCGTCCGGACGCGCGACTGTTCTTCATCACCGGGGCGGACGCGCTCGCGCAGATCCTGTCCTGGAAGGAGCACGAGGAAGCGGTCCGGCTGGCCAGATTCGTCGGCGTGACGCGCCCGGGCTACGAGCTGTCTGACGCGCACCTGCCGATGGACACCGTGACGCTGGTGGACGTGCCCGCCATGGCGATCTCGTCGAGCGCCTGCCGGGATCGGGTGCGGGCGGGCAACCCGATCTGGTATCTCGTGCCCGACGGCGTCGTGCAATACATCGCCAAGCACCGGCTGTACCGCGACACGGCGGCTCCGGCGTCTGGCTGACCGTAAGCTCGGGCCGTGACCGCCACCGACACCGCACGCGATCTTGCCCTGGTCGCGGCGAATGCGGCCGCCGACAAGCTCGCGAGCGACGTCGTCCTGATCGACGTCAGCGACCGGCTCGCGATCACCGATGTGTTCGTCATCGCTACAGGCAACAACGAACGTCAGGTCGAGGCCATCGTCGACGAGGTCGAGGAGCAGCTACGCCGCGCGGGCGTCAAGCCGCTGCGCCGCGAGGGTCGCCGCGACGGACGATGGGTACTGCTCGATTATTCCGAGATCGTGGTGCACGTCCAGCATGCGGAGGAGCGGGTGTTCTACGCCCTCGAGCGACTCTGGAAGGACTGCCCTTTCATCTTTTTCGACCCGCACCCGGCACCGGCTGGCGATGAGTAGGCGAGTTCTGCTGCTGCGGCACGGACGGACGGCATGGAACGCCGAACGTCGCTACCAAGGTCAGGCCGACCCGCCGCTCGACGATGTCGGCCGAGCGCAGGCCTACGAGGTGGCCGCCCTGGTGGCGCTGCTTCGTCCGGCCGTGATTGTCAGCTCTGACGCGTCACGCTCGATGCAGACGGCGACCCCGTTGGGGGAGATCGCCGGCCTGCCCGTCCATGTCGACCCGCGCCTGCGCGAGCGATCACTCGGCCACTGGGAAGGGCTGACCCGGGACGAGGTTGCTCAGCGATACCCGGACGAATTCGCCGACTGGCTCGACGGCCGCGACGTCAGCCGCCGGGGCGGCGAGACCCGCCAGCAGGTCGCGGACCGAGCCCGCGCCGTGTTCGACGAACTGCCCGACGTCGAACTTTCCGTGCTGGTCACCCACAGCGCCACGGCAATGGCCCTGTGCGCGGAACTGCTCGGTCTCTCGCAGGAGCGGCACGTGCTGGGCCCGCTCGCCAATTGCCACTGGTCGGAGCTGCGGTGCGAGCAGAACGGCGCAGTCCGTTGGCAGCTGCGGGCGCACAACGCCGGTCCGCCCGGGCCAGTCATCCCGCGCCTCGCCGTCGAGGAAGATGCGCCCGACGCGCAGGCGTGAACTGGCGTGTTGCCCGATCCGGCTACGATGCGGCTATGCGTGCTGCGCGACTGCTCCTTATCGGGCCGCGCTGACCACCAGCTGGGTCAGTGCGGCCGAGCCTCTGCGATCACCTCGCAGGGGCTCTTCGTTTGCCGACAGACAACGAACGACGTTCAGGAGATCATGGTGAACACCGACGACATTCCCCCGCACCGGTACGCGGCCGCGCTCGCCGATCAGATCGAGAACTCTTGGCAGGACCGGTGGGAGCGCGAGGGCACCTTCAACGCCCCTAATCCGCACGGCCCGCTGAGCGAGGGCTTCGAAGCGGTCGCCGGACGGCGGCACAGCTTCGTCATGGACATGTTCCCCTACCCGTCCGGCATGGGACTGCATGTCGGTCACCCGCTCGGTTTCATCGGCACCGACGTCTACGCCCGGTACCTGCGGATGCGCGGCGAGAACGTATTGCACACCATGGGCTTCGACGCGTTCGGGTTACCGGCCGAGCAATACGCCGTACAGACCGGTGCCCATCCAGCTACCACGACGGATGCGAATATCGAAATCTTCAAGCGCCAGCTGCGCCGGATGGGACTGGGCCACGACCGGCGCCGCACCTTCGCCACGACCGACCCGTCCTACTACCGCTGGACCCAGTGGATCTTTCTGACGATCTTCAACTCCTGGTATGACGTCGACACCGACCGGGCCCGTCCGATCGCGGAACTGATCGCGGCGTTCGAGTCGGGCAGCCGCAAGGTCGACGGCGGCCGGCTGTGGTCGCAGCTCTCCGATGTCGAACGCCGGCAGGTCGTTGACAATCACCGGCTTGCCTACCGAGCCGAATCGGTCGTCAACTGGTGTCCGGGTCTAGGCACGGTGCTGGCGAATGAGGAAGTGACGGCGGACGGGCGCAGCGAGCGCGGCAACTTCCAGGTGTTCCGCAAGCCGCTGCCCCAATGGATGCTGCGGATCACTGCATATGCCGACCGGCTGATCGCCGACCTGGACGGGATCGACTGGCCCGAGAAAGTGCGCACCATGCAGCGCAACTGGATCGGCCGATCGAGCGGGGCGCACGTCGAGTTTTCCTCCGGCGCCGGCTCGATCGAGGTGTTCACCACCCGCCCGGACACGATCTTTGGTGCGACCTACCTGGTGCTGGCGCCCGAGCACCCGCTGGTCGCCGAGCTCACCGCGCCGTCCTGGCCCGCGGGCACCGCACAGTCCCGGACCGGTGGGCACCGGACCCCCGCGCAGGCCATCGCCCTGTACCAGACGAAATCCGCTACGAAAACCGATCTGGACCGCGAGGAGGACAAGACCAAGAGCGGTGTTTTCACCGGATCCTTCGCCACCCATCCGGTCACTGGCGTCGAACTGCCGATTTTCGTCGCGGACTACGTCCTGATGGGATATGGCACCGGCGCCATCATGGCGGTGCCCGGCCAGGACGAGCGCGACTGGGAGTTTGCGGAGCTTTTCGGCCTGCCGATCATCCGCACCGTCCAACCAACGGGGGGCTTTGCCGGCAAGGCGTTCCTGGGTGACGGGCCAGCGATCAACTCGGAATTCCTGGACGGCCTGCCGGTGGACCAGGCCAAGTCGGAGATGATCGGCTGGCTCGAGCAGCACGGTGCCGGACGCGGCGCGGTCACCTACCGGCTGCGCGACTGGCTGTTCTCGCGGCAGCGGTACTGGGGAGAACCGTTCCCGATCGTGTACGACGAGACCGGACTGCCGCTCGCGTTGCCTGAATCGATGCTGCCCATCGAGCTGCCCGACACCGACGAATTCTCGCCAATTGCCTTTGCGCCCGATGACGCCGACTCCGTGCCCGAGCCGCCGCTCGGCCGGCTGGCCGATTGGGTCACCGCCACGTTGGATCTTGGCGACGGCCCGAAGACCTACCGGCGCGAGACGAACACCATGCCCAACTGGGCGGGTTCCTGCTGGTACGAGCTGCGCTACCTGGATCCGACGAACGCCGAGCGGCTGGTCGACCCGGCGATCGAGCGGTACTGGATGGGTCCGGACGCGGATCGCCCGCACGGTGGTGTCGACCTCTACGTCGGCGGCGTCGAACACGCCGTCCTGCATTTGCTCTACGCCCGGTTCTGGCACAAGGTGCTGCACGACCTGGGCTACGTATCGAGCAACGAACCATTCCATCGGCTGGTGAACCAGGGCTACGTGCAGGCCTACGCCTACACCGACGCCAGGGGGGCGTACGTGCCGGCCGAGCGGGTGCTGGAAAAGGTCGAGGGCCGCGAGACGACATACCTATACGACGGCGAGCCGGTCAACCGCGAGTACGGCAAGATGGGCAAGTCGCTCCGCAACGTCACGACGCCGGATGAGATGTACGCCGCGTACGGCGCCGACACCCTGCGGCTGTTTGAGATGTTCACCGGTCCGCTCGAGCAGGATCGGCCGTGGGACACGAAGGCGGTCGTGGGTTCCTTCCGACTGCTACAGCGCATCTGGCGCACCGTTGTATCCGAGGACACCGGACGGGCGCACGTCTCCGACGACGCGGCACCCGACCAGCTGAACCGCCTGCTGCACAAGACGATCGCGGCCGTGCGCGATGGATTCGAGTCGCTGCGCTTCAACACCTCGATCGCACGGATCACTGAACTGAACAACGCGCTGACCCATGCCTACCCGGACGGTGGCGCACCCCGCTCGGTTGTCGAGCCGATGGTGCTCATGCTGGCGCCGCTCGCCCCGCACGCTGCGGAGGAACTCTGGTCGCGGCTGGGCCACGAGCAGTCGCTGGCTTGGCAGCCGTTCCCGGTTGCTGATCCCGCGCTGCTGGCCGACGACACGGTCGAGGTGCCCGTGCAGGTGAACGGCAAGGTGCGTTCGGTGCTGGCGCTGGCGGCCGGGTCCAACCCGGCGGTGCTCGAGGCTGCCGCCCGCGCGGATCCGAAGGTCGTTGCCGCACTGGACGGTCGCGAGCCCAAGCGGGTCGTCAACGTCCCGGGTCGGCTGGTGAACTTTGTCGTCTGATCAGTCAGGGCCGCGGTACACCACGAGCGCCCTGCGCCGCACGGTGAAAATAACCTCGCTCGGGGCGTCGGTGATCTCGCCGTCGCGGGCGAGCAACCCGGGCTCGCCAGTCATCCGCACGACGAGTTCGGTTCGCCGCAGCTGGACGTAACGCGGGCTGCGGTGCAGTCGACCCACCAGTGCTGCCAACATGAGCCTAGGCATCGTCCCCGGTCGCCGGGCGTCGACGAAGCGCACGTCCAGTTCGCCGCTGTCGATGAGCGGGCGCCACCGAGGGGCGAAGTTTCGCGGCTGGTAGACGTTGTTGCCGACGAACAGCATGGTGAGCTCATGGGGCACGCCGTCCATCGTGACCGCCAGCGGTGGGCACTTTCGCAGCACCTGTCGGATCGCGATCGCCGCAGCAATCGGCTTGCCCACGCGCCGCTCCCAGCGTTCGCGCACCGCGACAAAGTGCGGGTAGCTGCCCAGGCTCGAGGTGTTGACGAACAAGGCTCCGCTCGCGTCTCCCACGTCGATTCGGACCGCGCGTCCGGTGGCGAGTGCCTCGATCGAGTCTGCCATCTCAGCCAGGCCGAGGTCCCTCGCGAAGTGGTTGAAGGTGCCCCCAGGCAGGACAAGCAGCGGCAAATCAGTCTCGACAGCGACGGTCGCGGCCGTGTTCACCGTTCCGTCTCCGCCGGCCACGCCCAGCACCTCGGCGCGCTTCGCCGCGTCCCGCAGCTTTTCCATGACATCGTCGTCCTCGTCCAGCTCGAGCACCTCAGCGTCGGGCAGTTCTTGCCGAACGACGTCGCCGGTACGAACAGCCGCTCCTCGCCCTGAGAGGGGATTGGCGACGACGATCAGCCCCCTTCCTGTCGGGCGGAGCGGCTGCGGCGCAGCCGTTTCGCTGCCGATGCATCGTGGCTCGCGGCTGTGCGCGGGGACGACGGCCCGTCCCACCGCCGCCACGGTGGCACCGAGTGCGACGCCGGCAACGACGTCACTCGGGTAGTGGACGCCGGTATACACCCGAGAGAACGCGACCCCGGCGGCGAGCGCACCGAGTGGCACGGCGAGGGGTGGGAGCTCCAATGCCGCACCCACCGCGAACGCCGCGGCCGAGGCGGAGTGACCTGACGGGAACGAGCTCGATGTCGGCACCCGGTGGGCAACACGGGCCAGTGGCAGGTAGGCGAGCAATGGGCGACGGCGCGGCACGGCCCGTTTCGCGGGCTGGTTGGCGAGCAAGCTGGCGACTGCGATCGAGCCGACCCCACGGACCGCGGCTCGGCGGGCACGCCGGTCACGCGTTGCGACCAGACCTGCGGCGATGCCCAGCCACAGCACCGACCTGTCCGCCGACCTTGTGAGTAGCCGGAATCCACGGTCGACGGCCGGTGGGTACTCCTGCAGGGCGAGCGCGCGGGCCGCGGCATCGTCCCGGCGGATGATCCCGGCCGAGTTCCACCACCGGAGCGAGATCATCTGTGCAGCCTAGAGTTCCCGGCATGTCAGGGCGCCCGGCGGTCGCGATCGTCACCGATTCGACCTCGTACCTGCCGCGGGGCGTCGCCAACGAGTTCGACGTTGCGGTGGTGCCGTTGCACGTGTCGATCGGCGATCGCACCGGAACCGACGGCGTCGATATCACCCCGACCGACGTGACGAAGGCGCTGCGCGAGCGAATGTTCGTCCGTACGTCCCGTCCGACGCCGGGTGACTTCGCGGCGGCGTATCAGTCCGCGCTGGAGGCCGGGGCGAGCAACGTCGTGTCGATCCACCTGTCGGCCGCATTGTCTGGCACCTGGGAGTCCGCAGTTCTCGCGGCGCAGGACTTCGGTTACGGGACGGTGCGGGTGGTCGATTCGCGATCGACGGCAATGGCGCTCGGCTTCGCGGTGCTGGCCGCCGCCGCAGCTGCGCGGGAGGGTGGCACGGTATCGGAAGTACAGCAGACGGCTGTGTCGACCGTCGATCGGACCCGCACGTACTTCTACGTCGACACCCTGGAGTACCTGCGCCGGGGCGGGCGGATTGGCACCGCGGCCGCGCTGGTGGGCACCTCGCTGTCGGTGAAGCCCCTGCTGCACATGCTGGACGGCCAGATCATGCCGCTGGAAAAGGTGCGCACCTCGGCGAAGGCGATCGCGAGGCTGGTGCAGCTGACCGCCGGCGCGGCGGGGACCGGTCCGGTCGATGTCGCCGTGCATCACCTGTCCGCACCGGATCGCGCCGCTGCGGTGGCCGAGCAGCTGCGCGGCGCCCTGCCCGGCCTTCGTCTGCTGCACACCTCCGAGCTAGGTGCCGTCGTCGGCGCGCACCTCGGCCCGGGCGTGCTCGGTACGGTCGTCGTCCGGCGCTGATCGGCCGGGCACGGCGCGCAACGCCAACCAGCACACGAAAAGCGATCCGGCAATGATCGGCAGCGCGGCGGGTTTCATTTCCAAACCTTGCCCATTGGGTCGCACCAGGACGACGGCAGCCACGACGAGGGTGGCGAGTGCGAGCAGGGCGGATCGCCGGGCGACGACCAGGCCGGCGAAGGCCAAGGCCCAGCAGAAGTACCACGGCTGGACGGCCGGCACGAGCACCGCGACCGCGGCAAGCGCAATCGTCAGCCAGGCCAGCGGTGCTCGGCGAAACGCCATCCACGACAGGGCCGCGACGGTGGCGGCGGCGACGGCCTCGCCGACGGCACGGATCGCGCGCATGGTGCCATCGACTGCGGTGGCCCCGTCCAGCGTCCCGGTGACCACCTTGCTCAGCATCGCCAGCGCGGTCGGCAGCGACAGCCAGCTGACCACCGTGACGTCGGTGCTGGCCTGTCTCGTCCAGCCGAGGCCCAGCCCGCTGACGGCGGTGATCACGGCGAACGCGACCAGCGCGCCGGACAGCGCGACCGCACCAGCCACGAGCACTCGCCGCGCGGTCATCGGAAAGTGCCTGGCGTGCAGCCAAAGGGGAACGGTGAACGCGAGTGCCACCGCTGCTGGGGACTTGACTGCGACAGCCAACCCGACGACGGCACCGGCGAGGGCTAATTCGGGCAGCGGGCCACCCCGGCTGGCGAGGGCGACACCGGCCACCATCAGTCCTGCCATCAGCAGGTCGTTGTGGCCTCCACCGATGCCCAGCACGACGGTCAGCGGGCATGCCGCGCCCAGCCAGAGGGCGACATCGGCACGTGCGCCGACGTTTGCGGCGAGCTTCGGCAGTGCCCTGATCCACAGCAGCAGTCCGGCGAACGCGGGCAGCCGCAACAGAAGTGCGGTGAGCAGCACATGTTCGCCGCTTGCCGGTACGGCCGCCCGGCTGAGGAGCATCCACAGCGGGCCATACGGGGTGGTACTGCGGCGCCAGACGAGGCTGACCTCGTCGCTGTATGCGCCGGGCAGATCCGCCGGCCCGTGGGCGTAGGGGTCCAGTCCGTGGTGGAACAGGTTTCCTTGGGCGGCGTACGCCCACATGTCCCGTCCGAATGGCAACGCGAGCAGTAGCGGCAGGGCGCAGCAGATCGCGTACCTGCCAATCTGCGCGGATGGAATCCGTTCGCCGAGCAGCAGCCGGCGTCCGACCATCAGCCAGCTGAAGATGAGCGCCCCTAGCCCGGCGTAGTACGCGACTCGTGGTACCGCGCCGCCGAGCGGGAACCACTCGACGACGCCCGGACGATCCTGCCGGAACGTCACCGGCACGGCGGCGACCCACCAGGAACTCGCGCCGATCGCGACCGCCCCCGCGACGCCGAGTGCTAGCACGCGCCTCATCCGCAGACCGCCGCGTGCGGCTCCAGCTCAGAGGACAACCGGTATATGCCACCCGTCCCCGTCCGGAGCATCACCTGATCGCCGTCGCGGTACAGGCAGGCACCGCTGTCGGCGCTGTCGAGCGACAGCCAGCGGAACCACCGCAGGCGCAGCCGGATCTGTGTACCGGCCGGGGCGGTGAGCGTGACGCTCGCGGCGTCGCTGCTCTGCAGCACACCCGGGGCGCTGACGATCGAGGCTGCATCCTGCACGGCGTACAGCGTCCAGTGTTCGTCCGTCCAGATGCGTTGCAGGTAGGGCAACCCGGCCGCGATCAGCCTGGACTCGCGCCGACCGTAGAACGTCGGGCGGGCATCGGCGACGGCGACGTACTGCACGGCCAGCCGATCGAGGAACGTCCGGTAGCTGGCCGCGGTTGGGGCGTGCGCGTAGAACGTGTCATCGTTCTGCCCGATGTCGGTCTGTCGGATCCAGCCGCGGGCCAGCGGCAGCTCGCGCGCGACGTACGCAGCCTCCCAGTGCCCGGTTAGCTCGGGGATCTCGACCCTCCCGGTGACCGGTCCATGTGACGCGATGGCGGCGAACAACGGCCGGTAGTAGCTGGCATGAGTGGCTGGTTGGTCGACGTCGCGCAGCGTGCCGAATGTGATCGGGTTCTGCACGGCGACCGTTACCGCCACCGCGATCGGAACGAGCCCGCGCGGCACCCGGGCGAAGGCCACCACGACGGGCACGGCGAACAGCAGGCTGAACCGCGCCGCACTCACCCCGATCGGACTGGGTAGCAGATATGCGGCCAGGACGAGCGCTGCTCCGAGGAGCGCTCCCAGTCGCAGCATTCGCAGCCGCGGCGGCACCAGGATCGCGACCAGCACGCTGGCCCCGATTGCCCGCAACGCGTCGTTGCCGGAGAACAACGCGCGCCCCGGATCCGCGAACGCCAAGGACAGCGCTACCGCGGGTATGAGGGCAGGTACCGACACCATCGCCGCGTCCGCCAGCCGGCGACGAGACAGCAGCGCGACCGCGCAGACGGTGAGCAGCATCGCGGCGACTGGGCTGGCTGAGCCGGCAAGGAAGGCACACCCGCTCGCGAGGACGCGCCGGTTGGGTCCGGGTCTGGTGAGCAACAAAAGCGCGGCGATGCCGAGTGCGGCTCCACAGCCGAACGTCACCCGCCCCTCGACCAGGTTGCTGGTCAGCGTGATCGCAGCAGCTGCGCCACCCCAGGCTGGACGCGCCGCGCCGGTGACCCGCAGCAGGCGGGTGGTCAACCAGGCCGCGGCGATCGTGCACCCCGCGCCGGTGACCCGGACCCCGATGATCGCCATCACCCACGGCGTCCACAGCGAGTAGCCGAACGGCTGGAAGCCAGCGAACCACCGCAGGTCGACCGGGCTCAGCGGGTGGTCGGCCGCGAAGTCGGCGCGCGCGATCTGCGCGGTCAGGTCGCCGCCCATGAGTCCCGCGAGCAGATACCCGATGACCAGCGCCGCAGCAACCAGGACGGCGAGCAGCTCCGGTGCCGCCACCGGGCGGGAGCCGGCCAGCCGGACAGCGTGGAAGATCGAGCTGCGCCGGGCACGGGGCGCCGCCGCGCGGACCGTACCGGCCTGTTCCACGGTTCGCCAGTCTGTCATCCACAGGACGGCAGGTTGTCCACATCGGTGAGATCGCGCCCTCGCCGGACTGCCGCGATACCTAGCGTCGCGTCGTGCCTAGGCATTGCGGCAGGGCAGGGCAAGGGGAGCGCGGGCGAGTCGCGCGCCGGGTTCGGGCGGTGCTCGCGGCCGCTCCCGGCGCCGCCGCACGACCGCGCGAGGTGCCCGACCCGCTCGAGGTGCCCGACCCGCTCGAGGTGCCCGACCCGCTCGAGGTGCCCGGCCCGCTCGAGGTGCCCGACCCGCTTTGCAGGAGGTGGCTACCCGGCGTGGATCTCGACCGCCCAGGCACAGCAATCGACGGTGGTGACGCCGACGACGGTAGGTCGACCTCGGTGAACCCCGCCGTGGCCACATCCGGTCTCGCTCCTGCGTTGGGACTGGCCGACCTGCTCGAACGTGCCGGGATCCGCGTCGACCCCGGCCGCCGAGCCGCCCTGGCGATCGGGCTGGTTGCCTTGGCCGCTGCGGCGGTCACCGGATGGTGGGTGCTGCTCGGACGTCCACACGCGGTGGCAATCACCGCCCAGGCCGCATCGTCCGCCGTTGGCTCGGGGTCTGCGTTCGCACGATCGGCAGGGTCCACCGGCGCGTCAGGGTCCGCAGCCTCGCTGTTGGTGGTCGACGTGGTCGGCAAGGTGCGCCGTCCAGGGGTGTATCGGCTCGCAATCGGTGCGCGCGTCCTCGATGCGGTCGCGAAGGCGGGCGGGGCGTTGCCCGGCGTCGATCTCACCCCGCTCAACCTCGCGCGCAAGGTGTCTGACGGCGAGCAGATCGCGGTTGGCGTGCCGGGCGCGCCGGCGCTCGCGGGTGGATCTGCGACGTCAGGTTCTCCTGGAGGCTCCGCGGGCGCACCCATCGACTTGAATACCGCCACGCTCAGCCAGCTGGACGTGCTCCCCGGCGTCGGTCCGGTACTCGGCCAGCACATCCTCGACTGGCGAACAGCACATGGCCGGTTCGAATCGATCGACCAGTTGCGTGAGGTCTCCGGCATCGGGCCGAGCAAGTTCGCCTCGCTGCGCCCCCTGGTCACGGTGTGAGCTGTGACGAGCGCGCTTGTGCGGCGCCCGGCTGCTGCCGCGCAAGTCGACCTGCGCCTGGCCTGCGGGGCAGTGGCCGGATGGGCAGCGGCGCTGCTCGGATTGGGTCGCAGTCCGATGTTCAGTTGCGCGCTCGGCCTGGCCGCCTCGTGCGTGGGCGTGGTTGCGCTGCTGCTCGGTCGGCGCTCGGGCGGCCTGGTGACGGCGCTCGCCCTGGCGATGTTCTGCGTGGCTCTGGTCGCTTTGCCGCTGGCCGGCAGGTTCGCGCGTGCCCGGGAATCGCCGCTCGCGCGGTTGGCTCGCGACGGTGCCGAGGCGACGGTCGTGATTACGGTGACGTCCGACCCGCGACCACTCCGCGCCAAAGGGGTAGCCGGTTCATCGCGAATTGCGCTTGACGCCACGGTGCGGTCAGTGCGTGTCGGTGCCGCCGATCGCGACCTGGGCGGTGCGGTTCTGGTTCTGGCGCCCGCCGACTCATGGCGCCACGTCTTGCCTGGTCAGCGAGTTCGACTTGATGTTCGGCTGCAGCCGCCCCTGGGTGACGACTTGCTGACGGCGACGATGGTCGCCCGATCCGACCCGGTACCACTCGGCGGCCCGCCCTGGTGGCAGCGGATGGCGGGGACAGTGCGGTCCTCATTACGGCAGGCGTCCGCACCGTTGCCACCGCAGCCTCGCGGACTGCTCCCCGGGCTGGTCGACGGCGACATCACCGATCTGGATCCGGTGCTCGCGGAACGGTTCCGGATCGCCGGGCTCACCCACCTGGTCGCCGTCAGCGGCACGAACTGTTCCATCGTTGTCGGTGCGGTGCTTCTCATGTTGCGTCGACTTCGTTTCGGACCGCTGACCTGCGCCGTCGTCGGCGGAGTGGCGCTCGTGGGGTTCGTTGCGGTGGCCCGCCCATCTCCGAGCGTGCTACGGGCCGCGGTCATGGCCGGGATTGCACTCGTCGCGCTGGTATCGGGACGTCAGCGGGACGGGCTTGCGCTCCTGTCGGCCGCCGTGCTCGGCCTGCTCGTCTGGCAACCGACACTCGCTCCCGACGTCGGCTTCGCGATGTCGGTGCTCGCTACCGGAGCGCTGCTGCTGATTGCGCCGGCTTGGGCAGCGGCACTCGCGCGGCGACGCGTGCCGCCCGGCATCGCGGAATCGTTGGCTGTCGCGGCGGCCGCTCATCTCGTTACGGCACCGCTGATCGTCGCCATTTCCGGACGGGTGAGCCTCGTTGCCGTGGTGGCCAACATGCTCGCCGAACCGGTTGTCGCCGTGACGACGGTGCTCGGCTTCGGCGCCGCCCTTACTGCCCCGTTAAGCCTCGACGTAGGGTCGATTCTGGCTCAACTCGCCGGCTGGCCGTGTCGATGGCTGGTCTGGGTCGCTGAGTTCTGCGGGGGATTGCACGGGGCCACCGTGCCGTGGCCGGCCGGTCTCGCCGGCGGCCTGGCCCTGGTGGTCGTTGGCGCCGTGCTGTGGCGGCTGGCTCGACGTCGGCTACCGCGCCACGCCATGCTCGCGGCCGGTTTGGTCGCCGTCCTGCTGCAGATCCCGGTGCGCGCCGTGCTGCCGGGCTGGCCCGCCCCGGGCTGGCTGCTGGTTGCCTGCGACGTCGGGCAAGGCGACGCGCTCGTCCTAGCCGCCGGCCCGCATAGCGCCGTCATCGTCGACGCCGGCCCCGATCCGGTAACTGTCGACCGTTGCCTGCGCGACCTCGAAGTCACGGACGTGGCGCTGCTGATCTTTACCCACGATCACCTCGACCATGTGGGCGGACTGGGCGGCGTCCTGCATGGGCGCAAGGTGCAGCGGATCATCACCGGTCAGTTGCCCGAGCCGTTGTCCGGCGCTCGCCTGATCAGCGAGCAGGCAAGCATGCGCGGGGTGCCCGTGAGCGGGGTCAGCACCGGGCAGCAGATCGAAGCCGGGCGGGTGCGGTTGGATGTGCTCGGTCCCGGTGCGCCGTTTCGGGGCACCCGTTCCGACCCCAACAACTCCTCGGTGGTGCTGCGGGCGACCGTCGGGGGCGTGCGCTTCCTGTTGCCGGGTGACGCTGAGATCGACGCCCAGCAGTCTCTGCTAGCGGCGCACGCCGACCTCGGCGCCGACGTTTTGAAGGTGCCACATCACGGCAGTGCCTACTCCGACCCCAACTTCTTGGCCGCCGTCCACGCTCGGCTGGCGGTAATCTCCGTCGGCCGGCATAACGACTACGGCCATCCCTCCCCCTTGCTGCTCACCGCGTTAGCCCGGCTCGGAGTTCCGGTGCGGCGCACCGATGACGACGGCGATATCGCTGTGGCGGCAACAGCCGGCGGGTTGGGCACCGTCCTGCGCGGGACCAGGGGCAGCACGGTCGGCTCGCTTTCGCGCCAGCCCGCGCTTTCCGGGACAGCGGAGGCTGCGACAGCTCGGCCCGCGGGCACCATGTCGTCGCCGCATGCCACCATGGTTGCGTGCCGGCTCGCTCAGGTCCCGCAGTCGACGAAGCGACGGACGACGGGCCGCCCGACGACCTGCCCTCGATCGTCCTACTCCTGGGCGAGGAAGAACTGCTCATCGCCCGAGCGATCGAGCAGATCACCGCCGCGGCCCGTCGTGCCGATCCGAACGCCGACGTGCGTGAACGGGCAGGGGGCGACCTCGATGTAGGCGAGCTAGTCGAGTTGTTGAGCCCTTCGCTGTTCAGTGGCCGCCGGGTGCTGGTGGTGAGTGCCGCTCACGACATCAAAAGCTTGGCACTCGACGCGGTTCGTCCGTTCCTTTCCGAGCCCGCGAATGATGCGACGATTGTGTTGCAGCATGCCGGAGGAGCCAAAGGTAAAGCGGTCCTCGACGCAGCGCGGAGTGTGGGCGCCCGGCAGATCGTGTGCGCGCGATTGACCCGGGCCGAGGAGCGGCGGGACTTCGTCCGGGCTGAGGTCCACCGGGTTCACGGAACGATCAGTCCGGACGCCACCGTTGCGCTGCTTGACGCCGTGGGCAGCGACCTGCGCGAGCTGGCCGCGGTCGCTACCCAACTGGTGGGCGATTCCGGGGGCGCCATCGATCTGCAGACCGTCTCGGCTTACCACCGCGGCCGGGCCGAGGTGACTGGCTTCGCGGTGTCGGATCATGCTGTCGTCGGCGACCGTCCCCGAGCCCTGGAAACCCTGCGCTGGGCGGTGTCGGTCGGCGTCCCGCACGTCGTCATCGCCGACGCGATTGCCGCCGGGGTGAGAGCGGTGGCATCGGTGAGCGCTGCCGGGCGGGGCAATCCCTACGAGCTAGCTGCTCGGCTCAACATGCCGCCGTGGAAGGTGAAGCGGGCGCAGTCGCAGGCGCGCGGCTGGTCCGAGCAGGGACTGGGACGCGCGCTCGGCGTGGTCGCCGACCTCAACGCCGACGTCAAAGGCGCCGCCGTCGATCCGACCTATGCTCTGGAACGAGCGATCGGCCGATTGGCCGACGCCCGGACGACCCGCACTTAGAGCGCGTTGACCCGCTGCGCCATCGCCGACTTCTTGTTAGCGGCCTGATTCGGGTGGATGACTCCCTTGCCGGCGGCCTTGTCGAGCTGGCGGGAGGCGGCAGTCAGCGCGGTGACGGCGGCCTCGCGGTCGCCCGAGTCGGCGGCGGCACGAAAGCCACGCACTGCGGTCTTGAGCGAGGACTTGACGCTCTTGTTGCGCAGCCGCGCCTTCTCGTTGGTGCCGATGCGCTTGATCTGGGACTTGATGTTCGCCACGGGGCAGCCTCAACGTTCGCAAGTGGTCAGATTGTGCCGGCCTGCCAGTTCGCCGGCGTGCCACCGACAGCAGGTCAACCTCCAAAGGCTACCAGCGGAGCCGAGGACCGCCCAAATTGCCGCTCGCCCGCGCGGCCATGGTCAGCGCGTGCCGCTCGCCCGCGCGGCCATGATCAGCGTCTGACGCTGACCAGCTCGAACTTGGTGTACAGATAGGTACGCACTCCGTCCTCCGAGCTCACCATGTCTACGATCGGCTGATCGGCGCCGTCCTCCGCCGACACGGCCATCGCCACCCCGTCCGCGTAGTAGACATTCGAGTCCACCGGCGCGATGTCGGTGAGCTCGACCACGACGTAGCGACCCTCGAGTGATTCGACCAGCGACCGCACCTCAGGCGATGCCCCACCCGGATCGGACGGCGAGAGGTAGACCCCGAGGACCTGCTGCCAATCGTCGTCGCCGCCGGGGGAGGTGTTGACCAAGTCTCCGGGTTGCAGGGACACCGCGGGAATGCGGTACTCGTCCACGGTGCGGGCATCTGCGAGGTGTTGGGATGAACTCATGTGGGCATCCTTCCCGATCGGTCGGCGGTGCTCGCGCAGGGGGGACGGTGCCCGGGCAATGCTCGTCGCTGCCCGCGCAGGCGGGACGACAACCGTGACGGCATCCTGCGTCCCGCGTGCGACCATGGAACGGACCAGACCAGCCACTGAAAGCAGCCTGTGACCGCTCAGCAGCCCACGGGCCGGACCGATCCGGCCCGGATCCGCAACTTCTGCATCATCGCGCATATCGACCACGGCAAGTCCACGCTGGCCGACCGCATGCTGCAGCTGACCGGCGTCGTCGATCCCAGGCAGATGCGCGCGCAGTATCTCGACCGGATGGACATCGAGCGTGAGCGCGGCATCACGATCAAGGCCCAGAACGTCCGGATGCCGTGGACTGCCCACGGTCAGCGCTACACGGTGCACATGATCGATACCCCGGGCCACGTGGACTTCACCTACGAGGTGTCCCGGGCGCTCGCCGCGTGCGAAGGCGCCGTCTTGCTCGTCGATGCTGCACAGGGCATCGAGGCGCAGACGCTGGCCAACTTGTACCTCGCGATTGAGAGCGACCTGCACATCATTCCGGTCCTGAACAAGATCGATTTGCCCGCGGCCCAGCCCGAGCGCTACGCCGCTGAGATTGCGCACATCATCGGCTGCGATCCGGACGACGTGCTGCGGGTGAGCGCAAAAACAGGCGAGGGTGTGCAGCAGCTGCTCGATCTGATCTGCCGCGACGTGCCAGCTCCGGTGGGCGATGCCGATGTGCCCGCCCGAGCGATGATCTTCGACTCGGTCTATGACATCTACCGCGGCGTGATCACCTACATCCGGGTGGTCGACGGGTTCATCAGCCCGCGCGAACGGATCAGGATGATGTCGACGGGCGCGACACACGAGCTGCTCGAGGTAGGTGTCATGTCCCCCGAGCCGGTAGCCACCAGAGGCCTCGGCGTGGGCGAGGTCGGCTACCTGATCACCGGCGTGAAAGACGTCCGACAGTCGCGGGTGGGCGATACCGTCACCGACGCCTTGAAGCCGGCCGCCCAGCCCCTCGGCGCTTACCGCGACCCTAAGCCCATGGTGTATTCGGGGCTCTACCCCCTCGACGGCTCGGACTACCCGCTGTTGCGCGACGCCCTGGACCGGCTGCGGCTCAACGATGCGGCGCTGGTGTACGAGCCGGAATCCTCCGCCGCACTCGGCTTTGGCTTTCGCTGCGGCTATCTGGGACTACTGCACCTGGAGATCACCCGTGATCGGCTCGAGCGCGAGTTCGACCTCGAGCTGATCAGCACCGCGCCGAACGTCGTGTACCGGGTACTGCTCGAGGACGGCACCGAACACGTCGTCACGAACCCCTCCGACTGGCCGAGCGGGCCGAAGATGGCCGAGGTGTACGAGCCGGTCGTGAAATCGATGATCATCGCGCCGAGTGAGTACATCGGCGCGATCATGGAACTGTGCCAGTCGCGCCGGGGCGCGCTGCTTGGCATGGATTACCTGTCTGAGACACGCGTCGAACTGCGCTACACGCTGCCGCTCGCCGAAATCATCTTCGACTTCTTCGACCAGCTGAAGTCGCGCACTCGCGGCTATGGCAGCCTCGACTACGAGGCAGCTGGCGAACAGGCTGCCGAGCTGGTCAAGGTCGACATCCTGTTGCAGGGGGAGCCGGTCGACGCGTTCAGCTCGATCGTGCACAAGGACAAGGCCTATGCCTACGGGACGATGATGGTCGGCAAACTGCGCGAGCTGATCCCACGCCAGCAGTTCGAGGTGCCGATCCAGGCGGCCGTCGGTTCCCGGGTGATCGCGCGCGAGAACATCCGGGCGATCCGCAAGGACGTGCTGGCCAAGTGCTACGGCGGTGACATCACCCGCAAGCGCAAGCTGCTGGAAAAGCAGAAGGAAGGCAAGAAGCGGATGAAGATGGTGGGCCGGGTCGAGGTACCCCAGGAGGCGTTCATCGCCGCGTTGTCCACCGGCGAGACTCCCGAAGCAGCGAAGAAGTGACGTGCTCCAAGACGGCCTGACCGGTTTGGCGCTGATCGTTCCCGAGGCCGAGCCAATCGTCAGCGCCTGGCATGACCCGGTGGCCATCGCCGGGCGGATGCCCGCACACGTCACCGTGCTGTACCCCTTCGTCCCACTACCGGTGCTGACGGAGCAGGACTGTCGCGCGCTGAGCGAATTGGCCGCAGCCCACGAGCCCGTGCAGCTGACACTTGCCGAGGTGGGCAGGTTCCCCGAGGTCCTGTGGTTGGCTCCCGAACCGGCCGGGGTGGTGCGGGAGCTGTCCGCTGCGGTCGTCAACCGGTGGCCAACCTATCCGCCGTACGGCGGGGAGTTCGGGTCCGAGACGATCCCGCATCTCACGGTCGCGCGGGGTCTCGGCCCGGCCGAAGTGCAGCAAGCTGTCGATCGCATCGAGCGGCAGTTGCCGTTGTCCGCGACGGTGGCGGCCCTGACGCTGATGGCCAGTCGAGCAGGTCGGTGGCAGGTGCACCAGCGTTTCCCGTTCGGCTGATCCGCCCGGGGCAGCTAGCGCGACCGAAGTCACGCCGGGACCTCCAAGACGATCTTGCCGACCAGTTCGCCGGCCGCCATGGCGGCCAAGCCCTCAGCCGCGGATTCGAGCGGCAGCACCCGATCGATCCGCGGCCGCAGCCCGATACCAACCAAGAACCCGAGCAGGTCGGCCAGCTCGGCCCGCGTGCCCATCGTCGAACCGACTACCGACAGCTGCAGGAAAAATATTCGGTTGAGCTCCGCTGGAGGGTTCGGCCCGGACGTGGACCCGCAGACCACGATTCGTCCGCCCGGCTTCAGCGAGCGCAGCGAGTGACCCCAGGTGGCCTCGCCTACGGTCTCGAAGACGACATCGACGCGCTCGGGCAGTCGCGCACCGGACGCGAACGCCTGGTGTGCGCCCAGGTCGAGCGCGGCCGCCTGTTTGGCTTCGTTGCGCGCGGTGGCCCAAACCTGGTATCCCGCTGCCTGCCCCATCGCGATGCACGCGCTCGCGACGCCGCCGGACGCGCCCTGGACCAGCATCGTCTGTCCAGGGCGCAGCCCCGAGTTCACGAACAGCATTCGGTAGGCGGTCAGCCAGGCAGTCGATAGGCAGCCAGCTTCGGCAAAACTCAATTCGGTCGGCTTGGCGACCACGTTCGCCGACGGGACGATGACCTGCTCAGCGAAGGTGCCCTGGTGCTTCTCGGAAAGTAGCGAGCGTCCTGGGTCGAGCGTCTCATCGCCGGCCCACCCGTCACTGCAAATCACGGAGTGCACCACCACCTCCTGCCCGGTGGCGGTGTCGATTCCCGCCGCATCGCAGCCGAGAATCATCGGCAACCGGTCGGCGCTGATGCCCACTCCGCGCAGCGTCCACAGGTCGTGGTGGTTCAGGCTCGCGGCCTTGACCTGCACGGTGGTCCAGCCGCTCGGCGGGGACGGGTCCGGGCGCTCACCGATCGCCAGTGCCGACAGGGGATCATCTGGATTCGCTGATGTGGCGTACGCAGCTCGCACGTTGCGACCCTAGGCCCTGCATCGCGCCTACAGTGATCAACCGTGGTGCGCCGCCCCTGGCCTTGGTTGCGCGGCGTACGTCGTCCACAGATCGCGCTGCTACTGCTGGTGGCCGTGCTTGTCCTCGGCTACACCGCCAACGCCCTGCGCGATCGCGGTACCGCCGCGCCGGCGGCGACGACGCAGAGCGCCAGCGCGCCGCCAGCGGGCGGAACGGTGAGCTCTTCGGCGAACGTCGCACTCTCGACGCTCCCCCCGCAGGTCACCGACACCGTGCGCCTGATCGAGCTTGGCGGCCCGTTCCCGTACCGGCAGGACGGGGTGGTCTTTGCCAACCTCGAGCGCCGGCTGCCGATCCGACAACGCGGCTATTACCACGAGTACACGGTGCGGACGCCCGGCTCGCCCGATCGCGGGGCGCGGCGAATCATCATCGGCCAGAATGGGCAGTACTACTACACCCCCGATCATTACGAGACGTTCGTCCCAGTGGACGTGACGCGGTGAACGCGCCTCGACGGGTTGCCCGGGCGCGCACGAAACGCGACGCGATTCGCGCGATCTACGCAGCCGTAGAAGCGCCGAAGTGGGCGGCGACAAACCTCGACGGGCTGGCAGATGTCCTGCGCGACTTGTCGTGGCTGCCCGAAGGACCCGTCATCCTCGAATGGAGCGTTCCGACGGCCGCTCCGGCGGCCGATGCGCGGGCGTTGCGTACGGTGCTCGACCAGGCGATCGCGGACTCGGCGGGCTCGCGTCGGCCGCTGCAACTGCGTATCCGCCGGTGATCCGGCGGGTCGCGCACGGCCGCGGCACTCCGAGCGGTGACACTGGACAACGTGCCCGCTGCCCTGCCGTCCGGTGAGCCCGCGCCGCCCGACGGGCGGCTGTCAGCCAGTGCCCTGGCCACTGCCGCCGACGCGCCGTTCGGCGTCTACGTGCACGTCCCGTTCTGCCAGACCCGGTGCGGCTACTGCGACTTCAACACCTACACCGCGACCGAGCTCGGGCCGGGTGTTAGCCGGGGCAGCTACGCCGACACCGTGCTGCTCGAGCTGCGCCTGGCGCGGAACGTGCTCGGCACGACCGTGCCACCCGCGTCGACGATCTTTTTCGGTGGCGGCACGCCGACGCTGCTGCCTGCCGAACACCTGGGCGTGATCGTCGCCGAAATTCGTGAGTTGTTCGGGTTGACGCCCGCCGCCGAAATCACCACGGAGGCCAATCCCGAGTCGGTCACCCCGGCGTACTTCGCAAGGTTGCGTGAAGCGGGGTTCACCCGCGTGTCGCTCGGTATGCAGTCGGCCATCCCGCACGTCCTGAAGGTGTTGGATCGTCAACACCGGCCAGGCCGCCCGGAGCAGGCGGTGGCAGAGGCGCGTGCTGCCGGCTTTGAGCACATCAATCTCGACCTCATCTACGGCGCGCCGCACGAGACCGAGGGCGATTGGCAGGCATCACTCGATGCCGCGATCGCGGCGGAACCTGATCATATCAGCGCGTACGCCCTAGTGGTCGAGCCGGGCACGGCGCTGGCCCGGCAGGTCGCGCAGGGGGTGTTACCCGCGCCAGACGACGACACGCTGGCCGACCGCTACGTCCAGGCCGACGGGACGCTGCGGGCGGCCGGCTTCGAGTGGTACGAGGTGTCGAACTGGGCGCGGTCGCAGTCCGCGCAATCCCGGCACAACCTGCTGTACTGGCGCGACGGGAACTGGTGGGGTGCGGGGCCGGGCGCGCATAGCCACGTCGGCGGCGTCCGCTGGTGGAACGTCAAACACCCGGTCCGCTACACCGCGCTGCTCGAGGCCGGCGCTAGCCCGGCAGCAGGGCGCGAGCTGCTCGACGAGCGCGCTCGGCACGCCGAACAGGTAATGCTCGGCGTCCGGCTGCGTGAAGGCCTGTCGATCGGCCACCTGTCGGACCGGTCGAGGACGAAGCTGGCCCAGCTGCACTCATGGGGCCTTGTCGAGCGGCCCTCCGGGCAGGGTGAGCGGGTGGTGCTGACTCAGCGCGGCCGGCTGCTCGCCGACGCCGTCGTTCGCGACCTGCTCTGCTGACGGCTAGCGGCGGGTGGCCTTCGGCGACACCACGTCCAAATCGAGCACCCGGACGTGCAGGACGTGCCGCTGCTGCAGGGCGGCGCGCAGAGCCCGGTGCAGCCCGTCCTCGAGGTAGATTTCGCCGTCCCAGAGCACGGCATGCGGGAACAGGTCGCTATAGAACGTCGAGTCGTCGTCGAGCAACTTGTCCAGTGCCAGCTCCTTCTTCGTGGTGATCAGCTCGTCGAGCCGTACTTGGCGCGGGGCGACATTCGCCCAGTCCCGCGCGGACAATCCGTGATCCGGATATGGGCGCCCGTCGTGCACCCCTTTGAAGATCACCGCTGCTCACCACCGAATTGCTCGCAACTGCGCCGCCCACGACCAGGTTCGGCCGGGGCAGCCTAGCGAACACTCCGTAAACTAGGACCTGAACGCAGACGAAGGGGCGAAGCGGTCGATGAGCGTGGAAGAGCGAAAGCTCGAGGTGCTGCGGGCAATCGTCGAGGACTTCATCGCCACCAGCGAACCGGTCGGCAGCAAGGCACTCGCCGAGCGGCACAACTTGGGCGTCTCGCCGGCGACGATCCGCAACGACATGGCGACGCTGGAGGAGGAGGGCCTGATCGCCCAGCCGCACACCAGCGCCGGACGGGTGCCGACCGACGCCGGGTATCGGATGTTCGTCGACCGGCTGACGTCCCTCAAGCCGCTGTCGGGGGCCGAGCGACGGGCGATTGAGACGTTTCTCGACAGCGCGGTCGACCTCGACGACGTGCTGCACCGCGCGGTACGCACACTTGCCCAGCTGACCCGCAACGTCGCCGTGGTGCAGTACCCATCGCTGTCACGCAGCCGGGTACGGCATGTCGAGATCGTGGGGCTGAGTGCGTCCCGGCTGATGCTCGTGCTGATCACCGACACCGGACGGGTCGAGCAGCGGGTGATCGAGTTGCCCGCGCCCGTGTCCGACGAGGCGGTCGCCGACCTGCGTACGACCCTCAACGCGCGGCTGCGTGATCGGCTGCTCGCCGAAACCCCGGAGATCGTTGCCGAGTTGCCGCAGACCGTCTCGCCGCAACTCCGCGTCCTGGTCGCGACGCTCAGTACGGTGCTGCTAGAGACCTTGGTCGAACAGGCCAGTGAGCGCCTCGTTCTCGGTGGCACCGCGAACCTCACCGACCGAGCCATGGACTTTCCGGCAATCGGCCCGGTCCTCGAGGCTTTGGAGGAACAGGTCGTCCTGCTGCGGTTGCTCGACCAGTCGGTGTCCTCAACCCAGATCCTCGTGCGGATCGGCAACGAGAACGTCGATGAGGGCTTGCAGTCCACGTCGGTGGTGACGAGCGGCTACGGGGCACGTGGTGCAGCGCTCGGCGCGGTCGGTGTGCTCGGCCCGCGACGAATGGACTACGCACACACCATGGCCCGGGTAGCCGCCGTGGCGCGCTACGTCGGAGAGCTGCTGGCTGATCGGTGAGCGCCAGCTGATCCGTACACTGGTCTCTGGCACTCGGCGCAGGCGAGTGCCAGTTTCCGAGAAGAGAGAGCAGAACGACCCGTGGCTGATTCCCCGCGTGACTACTACGCGCTGCTCGGAGTATCCCGGCAGGCCACGGCCGAAGAGATCAAGCGTGCCTACCGACGGCTGGCGCGTGAGCTGCACCCCGACGTCAATTCCGATCCGTCCGCCGAGGAACGGTTCAAGGCGGTGAGCGTGGCCTACGAGGTGCTGTCCGACCCAGAAAAGCGGCGCATCGTCGACCTGGGCGGCGATCCGCTCGCCGCGGCAGGCGGAGCCGGAACGGCGGGCAATCCGTTCGCCGGGTTCGGGGGTTTCGGTGACGTGTTCGAGGCCTTCTTCGGGGGCACGGGAGCGGGCGGGGGCGGGCGCGGCCGCGGCCCGCGGAGCCGCGTACGGGCGGGAGCCGACGCGTTGCTGCGCATCGAGTTGACGCTCACCGAGGCCGCATTCGGCGTGCGCCGCGAACTGAGTGTCGAGACGGCCGTCCTCTGCGAGACCTGTAACGGCATCGGCTGCGCGCCGGGCACCTCCCCGCGCACGTGCCAGGTGTGTGGCGGAGCCGGTGAAATCCAGTCTGTGCAGCGCTCGTTCCTGGGCCAGGTGATGACGACCCGCCCCTGCTCGGCGTGCGGTGGTACCGGGCAACAGATCCCGACGCCATGCCCGACCTGCGGGACCGAGGGCCGGGTACGTGCGCGGCGCACGGTCACTGTCGATGTCCCGGCCGGCATCGAGGACGGCATGCGGATCCGGCTGTCCGGCCAGGGCGAAGTGGGCCCCGGCGGCGGGCCGGCGGGCGACTTGTACGTCGAAGTGTCGGAGCAGGCCGACGACGTCTTCACCCGTGATGGCGCCGACCTGCATTGCACGGTCGCCGTCCCGATGACCGCGGCGGCGCTCGGCACCGACCTCGTGCTCACGACCCTTGACGGTGAGGAAAAGCTGGACCTCCGCGCCGGCACCCAGACCGGGACGGTGCTCACCCTGCGCGGCAAGGGCGTCCCGCGCCTGCGCAGCACAACGCGGGGAGATCTACACGTGCATGTCGAGGTCCGGACCCCGACTCGACTCGACGATGCGCAGGAAAGGCTGATGCGCGAACTGGCTGGCCTACGCGATGAGGAGGTCTCCGTCTCCGGGGCACGGGGAAAGCTCTTCGGCAAGGTGCGCGACGCCTTCGGCGGGCGCTAGCCCGGTGACCGCTGCCCTGTTCCTGGTCGAGCAATTGCCGTCGACCGATGTGGTCGTGTTGGACGGCGACGAGGGGCGCCACGCGCGGGTGAAGCGACTCGAAGTCGGCGAGCAAGTTCTGGTCGGTGACGGTCAAGGGGCGGTGCTGACCTGCGTGGTCAGCTCGGTGACAGCCGACCGGGTCGAGGCAGCGGTCGTTTCGCGGCGCGATGAATCCTCTCCGGATCCGCGACTGGTCGTCGTCCAGGCGCTGCCGAAAGGCGAGCGAGCCGAGCTCGCCGTCGAGTTGCTCACTGAGCTGGGCGTGGACGAGATCGTGCCCTGGGCTGCCTCCCGTTCGGTCACACAGTGGCGCGACGGGCGTGCGACGCGTGCCCTCGACCGGTGGCGACGCACCGCCCGTGAAGCGACGAAACAATCCCGTCGGGCCTGGCTGCCGGTGATCACCGAGCTGGCCAGCACTGCCGAGGTCGCCGCCCGGCTCGACGCATCGACGGCATTCGTGCTGCACGAGAGCGCGAAAGTCGCGTTGTCCACCGCCGAGCTGCCGTCGAACGGCACGATCACGCTGGTCGTCGGGCCCGAGGGCGGCATCACCGACGTCGAGCTGGCCGGATTCGGGCCGGCCCGCGCCGTGCGTCTGGGCGACCCGGTGTTGCGCACGTCAACCGCCGGCGCAGCTGCGCTGGCGGTGCTGTCGGCGCGTGTCGGACGCTGGACCTGACCTGACCTGACCTGACCTGACCTCGCCGGCCGCGGGGTCTGGTCCGGGCCGCCGCCCGATACCCTGCGTCCATGGCTGCGGATTGTCTGTTCTGCTCGATCGTCGCGGGTGACGTGCCAGCGACGATCCGCCGGCAGGACGAGCAGACGATGACGTTTGCCGACCTCAACCCGCAGGCGCCGACCCACGTGCTCGTCATTCCCCGGGTGCATTACCCGGATCTCGCCGCGCTCTGCGCCGACACCGAGGCGAGCATCGCCGTAGTCCGGGCCGTCGCCGCAAGTGCCGACGAACTCGGGCTGACCGATTACCGCACCGTGTTCAACACCGGAGCGGAGGCCGGCCAGAGCGTGTTCCACGTCCATGCCCACGTGCTTGGCGGCCGGGCGATGAGCTGGCCACCCGGCTGAATTCCCGCCCTGTCGCGTCCTCCCCGCTAAGATGAGCCGGTCCGCGTCCCTCGATCAGAAAGCGCGACTTGTCGGATTCCAGCGAGTCCCCCCCGACGCCGCAGCGTCCCTCGACCACCCTCGTCGTTCCTGGCGAGCAAGCCATGGTCGCCCTTCTCGGCTCGCGTGATGAGCTGCTGCGGGTCATCGAGAGCAAGCTCGACAGCGACATCCATGTCCGCGGCAACGAGATAACGATTACCGGCGAGCCCGGCAACAACGCCGTCGCCGTCCGGCTGTTCGAGGAATTGCTCGAACTGATCAAGGCCGGCCAGAACCTGACACCAGACTCCGTGTCACGCGCGCTCGGCATTCTCACGGCCGCCTCCGGCGAGCGCCCGGCCGAGGTCCTCAGCCTGAACATCCTGTCCCGGCGCGGCAAGAACATCCGTCCCAAGACGCTGAACCAGAAGCACTATGTCGACGCGATCGACAAGCACACTGTCGTATTCGGCATCGGCCCGGCAGGCACCGGCAAGACCTACCTGGCGGTCGCGAAGGCGGTGCAGGCTCTGCAGGCCAAGCAGGTCACCCGCATCATCCTGACCCGTCCGGCCGTCGAGGCCGGCGAACGGCTCGGCTTCCTGCCCGGAACCCTCTACGACAAGATCGACCCGTACCTGCGCCCGTTGCTCGACGCGCTGCACGACATGGTCGACCCGGAGTCGATTCCGCGGCTCACCCAAGCCGGCACGATCGAGGTGGCGCCGCTGGCCTACATGCGCGGCCGCACCCTCAATGACGCATTCATCATCCTGGACGAAGCGCAGAACACCACGGCCGAGCAGATGAAGATGTTCCTCACCCGGCTCGGGTTCGGGTCGAAGATCGTCGTGACGGGCGATATCACCCAGGTTGACCTGCCCGGCGGTAGCCGCAGCGGGCTCAAGGTCGTGCGCGACATCCTCACCGACATCGACGATGTCGACTTCACCTACCTCACCAGTACCGACGTGGTGCGGCACCGACTGGTCGGCGAGATCGTCGACGCCTACGCGCGGTGGGACGAGCAGGCCGGTGACTCCGGTGGCAGCAGGCCAGGCTCGCCGCCGCACCGCTCGTCCGGTTCCCATCAGCGTCGTTAGGCCGCGATGACCATCGAGGTCAACAACGAGTCCGGCGCCGAGGTCGACGAGGTGGCGCTCGTGCAACTATCGCGCTACGTGCTCGACAGCACGCGAATCAACCCGATGGCCGAGTTGTCAGTCGTGCTGCTCGACAGTCCCGCGATGGCGGCGCTGCACGAGCAGTGGATGGACATCGCCGGGCCGACCGACGTCATGGCCTTTCCCATGGACGGTGGGGATTCACCGCTCGACGCGGGTGCCGGCGCCGAGCCGCCGCGCCCACCCGGTTCGGACGAGGGACCGCCGCAGACGCTGCTCGGTGACGTCGTCCTGTGCCCCGAGGTGGCCGCCGCGCAGGCCGCAACGGCGGGGCACTCGGTCGAAGCGGAGCTGCACTTGCTATGCACGCACGGGATCCTGCACCTGCTTGGCTACGACCATGGCGAGCCCGACGACGAGCGCGAGATGTTCGAGCTGCAGGCCCGGATCGTCGGCGGCTGGGCGCAGTCCACCGGCAGGCCGCCGATCCAGGTACCGACCGCTGGCACTGGCGCTGAGGTTCGGGGCGCGGCGCCGGGCACTCAGCCGTGAGCGGGTCCGACGTCATCGTCCTGGCCGTTGCCATTTGCTTGGTGCCGATCGGCGGCGTCCTGGCCTGCATCGACTCGGCCTTGGCGAGGGTGTCGGTTGCCCGAGTGGAGGAACTCCACCGCGAAGGCCAGCGCGCGGCCGGCCAGCTAAGCCTGATCCTTGCCGAACGCGCGCGCCACACGAATTTGCTGCTCCTGCTCAGGACGTTTTGCGAGCTGACCGCCACCGTCCTGGTCACCATCGTCGCGCGGGCCCAGTTCGGCGGCCGCTGGCCGGTGCCGCTGCTGACGGTCGCCTTGATGGTGGTGGTGATCTACGTCCTGATCGGGGTCGGCCCGCGAACGGTCGGTCGCCAGCATCCCTACCGGGTGGCGCTCGCGTCTGCGTCGGCGGTGCGCGTTCTGGGTCGCATCTTCGGTCCCTTGTCATCTCTGTTGATCAATGTCGGCAACGCGGTGACGCCCGGACGGGGATTCCGCGAGGGCCCGTTCTCCTCCGAGGTGGAGCTGCGCGAACTCGTCGACATGGCCGAACGCGGCGGCGTGGTCGAACACGGTGAGCGGCAGATGATCCAGTCCGTATTCGAGCTCGGTGACACGATCGCCCGCGAGGTCATGGTGCCGCGTACCGACGTGGTCTGGATCGAGAGCAGCAAGACGGTGCCGCAGGCCATGGCGCTCGCCTTGCGCAGCGGGTTCTCCCGCATCCCCGTCATTGGCGAGAACGTCGATGACATCGTGGGGGTTGCGTATCTCAAAGACCTCGCACGGCGCGAACGGGACACCGATCGGGCCCGCGTGACGCGCGTTGACGAGGTGATGCGCGAGCCGGTGTTCGTCCCGGAGTCCAAGCCGGTCGACGAGCTGCTGCGCGAGATGCAGAGCCACCGAACGCATGCTGCGATCGTCATCGACGAGTACGGAGGCACCGCGGGGCTGGTGACCATCGAAGACATCCTCGAGGAGATCGTCGGCGAGATCGCCGACGAATACGACGTCGAGAAGCCGCCGATCGAGCGAATCGACGACGATACGGCGCGGGTCACCGCCCGGCTGGCCGTCGAGGACTTGGCGGAACTGTTCGACCTCGATCTGCCCCAGCGTGACGACGTCGAGACCGTCGGCGGTCTGCTCGCCGAGCGGCTGGGGAGGGTAGCCATCCCAGGCGCTACCGCCCGGGTGAACGGATTGGAGCTGGTCGCCGAGAGCGCCGGTGGCCGCCGCAATCGGGTCGACACGGTGCTGGTTCGCCGGCTACGTGAAGATGACGGTGACGCACCGCCCCAGCCGGCGCGACCAGAGGCAGAGTCTGCGTGAACGAGCTCGATCCTGAGCAGCGGAAGTTGGTCACCCTGGCCATGGCTGCGCGTGTGCGGACTGGCGCCGACCAGGCAGCTGCGCTGCGTGACACCGATGGACGCTGCTACGCGGGGGTCACCGTCGCGCTGCCGTCGCTGCGGTTGTCGGCGCTGCAGGTGGCAGTCGCGATGGCGGTGTCGTCCGGAGCGCTCGGAGTCGAGGCCGCGGTGGTGCTTGGCGACGAGTCAGCCGACGAAGCAGGCGCGGCCGCGGTCCGCGAGCTCGCACCGTCCGCCGTCATTCAGTACATCGCCTCGTCCCGCTAACCCTTTGCCCCGCGGCTACACGCTGAGCGGGCCTCCCAGCGAGCCACCGCGGGGCAAAGTTGGAGAAAGGCGCCGGATGAATGGATGGGACACTGGAGGTGTGTCGACGTACCGGTCCGGGTTCTGCAGCCTCGTCGGCCGACCCAACGCCGGTAAGTCGACGCTGACGAACGCGCTTGTCGGCAGCAAGATCGTCATCACGAGCGACAAGCCGCAGACCACCCGGCGCGCGGTGCGCGGCATCCTGAACCGCTCGGATGGGCAGCTGGTGCTTGTCGACACGCCGGGTCTGCACCGGCCACGCACCCTGCTCGGCGAGCGGCTCAACGACGTCGTCCGCGCGACCCTCGCCGCGGTCGACGTCGTCGGGTTCTGCGTCCCCGCCGACCAGAAGGTCGGGCCGGGTGACCGGTACATCGCCGCCGAGCTCGCCACGCTGCGCGCGCCGGTGGTAGCGATCGTCACCAAGACCGACGCCGCCCACAGGGCTCAGCTGGCCGAGCAGCTCATCGCCGTCAGCGCGCTAGGCGACTTCACTGAAGTAGTCCCGGTATCGGCGGTGACAGGCGACCAGGTCGAGCTGCTGGCTGACCTGCTGATGGCCCAGCTTCCCGAGGGGCCGCAGTTGTACCCGCTCGGCGTTGCCACCGACGAGGCCATTGACTCGCGCATTGCCGAGCTGATCCGCGAGGCGGCGCTGGACGGGGTGCGCGATGAGCTGCCGCACTCGATCGCGGTCACCGTCGAGGAGATGCGCCCGCGCGACGGCCGTGCCGACCTCACCGAGATCTTCGCCACCCTGCACCTGGAACGTTCCAGCCAGAAGGGCATCGTGATTGGCGCGCAGGGTGCGCGGCTGAAGCGGATCGGCTCGACCGCCCGGGCTCAGATCGAGCAGCTCATCGGCGCACGCGTTCATCTCGATCTGCACGTAGCGGTCGAGTCGGAATGGCAGCGCGATCCGAAGAAGCTTGACCGGCTGGGCTTCTGAGCGATGTTCGGCACCTACCGCGCGGCCTTCCGCGCCCCGGGCTCCGTCGCGTTCAGCGCGGCGGCATTCATCGCACGGCTGCCGATCGCGCTCTACCCGATCGGCCTGGTGCTGCTCGTCTCGATTCGCACCGGCCACTATGGGTTCGCCGGGCTGCTGAGCGGGATGTATGTCTTCTCCAACGGGGTCGGCAACCCCGTGCTCGCGCGCCTGGTCGACCGGCACGGCCAGCGTCGGATCCTGCCGTGGTCGGCTGGCGGTCATGGGCTTGCCATCGCGGCCGTGTGTGTCCTCGCCGAGGTCAACGCGCCGGACTCGACGCTTGTCGCGCCGACTGTGCTCGCTGGGTTCTGCTATCTGCCCATGGGGTCGCTGGCACGGGCGCGCTGGTCCTACGTCCTGGCCGGTAGGCCCGAGCTGACGACGGCGTACTCGCTGGAGTCCACCCTGGACGAAGTGATCTTCATGGTCGGGCCTCTGCTGGTGACCGTGATCGCCACGCAACTCGATCCGGTACTCGGACTGGGGCTCGGCGCGGTGCTGGTGGTCAGCGGCTCGGCATGGCTGCGCACGCTGCGGGCGAGCGAACCCCCGGCGCACCAGGCAGGAACTCCGCCGCGCCCGTCGGCACTGCGCTCGCGCGGGATGGGGCTGATGACGGTTGCCTCGTTCGGCATGGGCGGGGTTTTCGCCAGCGTGGAACTGACGATGGTTGCCTTCTGCGGCCAGCACGGCCGCACCGAGCTGAGCGGATTGGTGTTGGCCTGTTTCGCGCTCGGCAGCGGGGTTTCTGGTCTGATCTATGGCGCGCGGCCACGGTCCCGATCGATCTTGGCGCGCTTCCGTCTGCAGGCGCTGGTCTTCGCGGTAATGCCGCTGGCTTTCCTCGGTGTTGTCAACATCGCGGTGCTCGCGGCATGTGCATTCGTTGCTGGGCTTGCCATCGCTCCGGCGCTGATCACCGGCTTCGGGCTGATCGCCGAGCTGGTGCCGTCGGCGTCGCTCACCGAAGGAATGGCCTGGCTGACCACCGGCTTGTCGGTGGGGTACGGGCTCGCCGCCTCGATCGTCGGTGGCATCGCCGACCAGTACGGGGCGCGCACCGCGTTCGTCGTCCCGGTCGGCTTCGGCCTGCTGGTCGGCGCCGTTGCCGCCCTGCTCTATCGTCGGGTTTCCGCGCCAGCCGACGCGTCGCGGCCGGTGCCCGTCGGCTGAATCTGGGACCATCGAGAGTATGCCGCTCTACCGTGACGAGGCGGTCGTGCTCCGGGTGCACAAGCTCGGTGAGGCCGACCGGATTGTCACCCTGCTCACCCGCCGCCATGGGCGGGTGCGCGCGGTCGGCAAAGGAGTACGGCGGACCACCTCGAAGTTCGGTGCTCGGCTCGAACCGGGCAGCCACATCGACGTCCAGCTGTTGACCCGCAACGCACAAGGCGCCGACGCCCCGGCGCAGCGCAGGCTAGACACCGTCACGCAGACCGAGTCAATCGCTGCCTACGGCGCGCAGCTGTCCGGGGACTATGCCGGGTGGACGACTGCGTCGGTGATCTGCGAGACCGCCGAGCGGCTGACCTCCGAAGAGGGCGAGCCGGCCCTACGCCTGTACCTGCTTGTCGTGGGCGCCCTGCGCACGCTCGCCGAGCGTGAGCACGAACCAAGTCTCGTGCTCGACGCGTTCCTGCTACGCGCTATGTCCGTCGCCGGGTGGGAACCCGCGCTGCGTACCTGCGCGTCTTGCGGTGCTCCTGGCCCGCACACGGCGTTCCACGTGGCGGCGGGTGGCTCGGTGTGCGAGACGTGCCGCCCGGCTGGAGCCGCCCGCCCGCAACGCGACACGGTCGAACTCATGGCGGCGCTGCTGGAGGGTGACTGGCTGCGGGCGGACGCGAGCGATGTCGCGCCACGCCGCGAGTCCAGCGGACTGGTCGCCGCCCACCTGCAGTGGCATCTCGAGCGGGGCCTGCGTTCGCTGCCTTTCGTCGACCGGGCCTGACGGCGCATTCGGCGCGACGGGCTACCGTGCTCCGCGTGCCCCCGCCCGCCGCATCCCGACTGTTCGGCCGGGGCCAGCAGTGGCCCGATCCGCCGCCGCATCCGTCCGGTGCGCTGCCGCCCGATATCCCGGCAGATCTGGTGCCGAAACACGTCGCGATCGTCATGGACGGTAACGGCAGGTGGGCCAACGAGCGAGGCCTGCCCCGCACCGAAGGGCACCGGGCCGGAGAAGCCGCGCTGCTCGACGTCCTGCACGGGGCGATCGAGCTCGGCATCTCCACGATCTCGGCCTACGCGTTCTCCACCGAGAACTGGCGCCGGTCACCCGAGGAGGTGCGGTTCCTGATGGGCTTCAACAAGGACGTCATCCGCCGCCGCCGCGACGAACTGGGCGCTCTCGGGGTGCGTATTCGATGGGCCGGCCGCCGGCCGCGGCTGTGGCGCTCAGTGATCGACCAGCTCGAGGACGCCGAGCAGTTCACCCGCGACAACGACCGGCTCACCCTGCAGTTCTGCGTGAACTACGGCGGTCGTGCCGAGCTCGTCGACGCCACCCGGGCGATCGCCCGAGAGGTCGCCGCCGGAAAAATGAATCCCGACAAGATCGACGAGCGGACGATCGCCACCCACCTCGACGAACCCGGTCTGCCTGACGTGGACCTGTTCATCCGGACGTCCGGCGAGCAACGTACCTCGAACTTCCTGCTGTGGCAGTCGGCATATGCCGAGCTGGTGTTCGTCGACACCCCGTGGCCGGACTTCGATCGGCGCCATCTTTGGCAGGCGTGCGTGGCCTACGCCCAACGCGACCGTCGCTTCGGCGCCGCCGGACCGGTGGTCCCGTCATGATCTCGGTGACGCATTTCGTGGCGTACGAAAACGACGCCGACTTCGGCGACCGGGCAGGCGGGGCACTCCAAGCCTTGGCCGATCGACCTGGGTACTTACGCGGCGGTGTCGGACGATCGACTGACGACACCAGCGCGTGGCTACAGCCGAGTTCGTTCGAGCAGCTGCCGGAAATCGGGCCGGACGGTTTGCTCGTCATGCATCGCAGCGACCTCGGTTCCCCCGGCGATGCGCGCAGCTAGGCTGGAGGACCGATCCGATGAGCTGCATGGAGACCACGTGCCTGCCGACCGTAACGACGCCGTAGTCAATCTCGCCAAGCGACGGGGCTTCGTCTTCCCGTCCAGTGAGATCTACGGCGGAGCCCGCTCGGCGTGGGACTACGGCCCGCTAGGTATCGAGCTGAAAGAGAACGTCCGTCGGCAGTGGTGGCGCTCCATGGTCACCGGTCGCGACGACATCGTCGGGCTGGACTCCGCGATCATCCTGGCCGGCGACGTGTGGAAGGCCTCCGGCCATGTCGAGGCCTTCCACGACCCGCTGGTCGAATGCCTGAACTGCCACAAGCGGTTCCGGGCCGATCACCTCGAGGAGGCATTCGAGGCCAAGCACAGTCGGCCGCCGGCGAGCTTGGTCGATGTCAACTGCCCGAACTGCGGCACCAAGGGCCGATTCACCGAGCCGCGCGAGTTCAACATGATGCTGAAGACCTACCTGGGCGCCGCCGAGGATGCCGAGACCTTGCACTATCTACGGCCCGAGACCGCGCAAGGCATCTTCATCAATTTTCTGAACGTGATGACGACCGCGCGCAAGAAGCCGCCGTTCGGCATCGCGCAGACCGGCAAGAGTTTTCGCAACGAGATCACGCCCGGCAACTTCATCTTTCGGACCCGCGAGTTCGAGCAGATGGAAATGGAGTTCTTCGTCGAGCCGGGCACCGACGAGCAGTGGCACGAGTACTGGCTCGAGCAGCGGTGGAATTGGTATGTCGACCTCGGCATCGATCCGAGGAACCTGCGCTTCTTCGAGCATCCCAAGGACAAGCTCTCGCATTATTCCAAGCGCACTGTCGACATCGAGTACCGCTTCCGTTTCGGTGGTACCGAGTTCGCTGAGCTGGAAGGCGTCGCAAATCGCACCGACTTCGATCTGACCACGCATTCAAAGCACTCTGGTACCGATCTGAGCTACTTCGATCAGGAGCGCAATGAGCGCTGGACGCCCTATGTGATCGAGCCGGCAGCAGGTTTGACCCGTGCGGTGCTGGCCTTCCTGCTCGACGCGTACACCGAGGACGAGGCACCTAACGCGAAGGGCGTGCTCGAGAAGCGCACGCTGTTGAGACTCGACCACCGGCTGGCCCCGATCAAGGTGGCGGTGCTGCCGTTGTCGCGCAACAACGACCTGTCGCCGAAGGCGCGCGATCTGGCGGGCGCGCTGCGTCGTCATTGGAACGTCGACTTCGACGACGCGCAGGCGATCGGACGCCGCTACCGGCGGCACGATGAGATTGGCACGCCATTCTGCGTTACCGTCGACTTCGACACGCTGGACGACAACGCCGTGACGATCCGCGAACGAGACAGCATGACGCAGCAGCGGGTCTCACTCGGTCAGGTCGAGTCCTACCTGGCCGCCCGGCTCGTCGGTGCTTGACGGCGTCGGCATCGGAGATTCGACCGAGAGGAACCCTCGCCGATGAGCAACCCCGGATCGGGCGGCCCGACCAGTCACGAGAACCAGCCGCCGTACGGGCAACAGTCGCCCCTTGGTCAGCAGCCGCCGTACGGGCAACAGTCGCCCCTTGGTCAGCAGCCGCCGTACGGTCAGCCACAATACGGTGAGCAGCCGCCGTACGGGCAACAGTCGCCCTACGATCAGCAGCCGCCGTACGAAGCACCCGGGCAGCCGGCCTACGACGCACCCCCGTACGGGCAACCCCCATACGGGGGAGCGCCCTACGCGGGGTCCGGTTATGGCGCGCCCCCGCCGAACGGGGCCAACCGCACCCGCATTGCGATCATCGCCGTCGTCGGACTACTGCTGCTCGCCGCCGGCATCGTGGCCGCCATCCTGCTCACCCGCGACAGTGGGAAGCCGATTGCCAAGTCCCCGACCCCCGCGGTGAACCCGCCGAGCGTCGCGACAACCAGCAATGATTTCCCGAGCCCGTCGACAAGCACGCAGCCGAGTTCATCCGAGACACCGTCCGGCACCGGAACGGCACCTACCGAGGCAGCTGCCCGTGCCGTTGTCGAGCGCTACTTCGCCGACATCAACAAGCAGGATCGCACCGACGCCGAAACGTTGATCTGCGTGGAGAAGCGGCCCCAGTGGCGCGCGTCGATCGACGGACCAACCGGCGACTTCACGGTGACGATCGCCACGTACACCTTCGCCTCGGCCGCGCCGGGTTCGGCGGGCGAGATCGTCCTGACCTACAACATCACCGCCAGCAAGGGCACCGCGACGAACAAGAGCTCGGCCAAGTTCACGCTGATCTCCGAGGGCGGCTCACCGAAGATCTGTGGTGAGAGCGCTTAGCACGTCGCTGCGTCTGACGGATCGACTCATGGTCGATCCGCCGGTCGTGCTCGCGCCGATGGCTGGCATCACCAACGTCGCGTTCCGGCGGCTGTGCCGCGAATCCGGCGATGGGACAGGCCTGTACGTGAGTGAGATGATCACGTCGCGTGCCCTGGTCGAGCGCAATCCGAAGACGATGCGGCTGATCACGTTCGCGCCTGACGAACAACCCCGCAGCTTGCAGCTCTGCGGGGTCGACCCTTCGATTGTGGGTGCCGCGGTGCGGATGGTGGTGGCCGACCAGTTGGCCGATCACGTCGACCTGAACTTCGGCTGCCCGGTCCCGAAGGTTACCCGCAAGGGTGGCGGAGCCGCGCTGCCCTGGCGGATCGAGCTGTTCGACGACATCGTCACGGCCGCGGTCCGCGCAGCGGGCGGGGCGATCCCGATCACCATCAAGATGCGCCTGGGCATCGACCACGAGCACCTGACCTACCGCGACGCCGCACTACGAGCGCAGGACGCCGGCGTCGCCTGGGTGGCGGTGCACGGACGAACCGCCGCCGACTTCTATGGCGGGGAAGCCGACTGGGCGCCTATCGCTGAACTCGTCACCATGCTCGACATCCCGGTGCTGGGCAACGGGGATATCTGGGAGGCCGACGATGCGCTGCGCATGGTCGCGCAGACTGGCTGCGCGGGCGTGGTCGTCGGGCGGGGCTGCCTCGGCCGGCCGTGGCTGTTCGCCGACCTCGCCGCGGCATTCGCCGGCCGTCCGGAACGATTCCGGCCGGCTCTCGGCGCGGTGCTGGCAACGATGCGGCGGCATGCCGAACTGCTTGCGGATTGGCTCGGCGAACCTCGCGGACTGCCGGATTTCCGCAAGCACATCGCGTGGTACCTGAAGGGCTTCGGCGTCGGAAGCGATCTGCGCGCCGCGCTCGGCACCGTCGCTTCGCTGGCCGAGCTCGACGACCTGCTGGGCAAACTTGATCCCGCTGAGCCGTGGCCGGAGGAGGTTGTCGGCCGGCCACGGGGCAGAACTACCGGCGGCCGCCCGGTGGCACTGCCGTCCGGCTGGCTCGACGACCGCGCCGCTCGCACCGTGCCGGCGGGTGCCGAGCTGGCACATTCCGGTGGCTGATCACCCCCGCGTGTCCTCCGTCCGCATTGTGAGCATCGTCGCCATCGGCCGAATGCGTTGCACCCGTCACAGACCGATAGCGCTACCAGCAATTAGCCTTCGGACAATTCTCGATGAAACCCGGGATGGTGCCTGTCATGTTTAAGTACGTATACGACTTCGCCGAGGGCAACAGACACCTCAAGGACCTGTTAGGCGGCAAGGGCGCGAATCTGGCCGAGATGACGAACCTAGGCCTGCCAGTGCCGCCCGGCTTCACGATCACCACCGAGGCCTGCCAGGTCTTCCTCAAGTCAGGTCGCGAGCCGGCTGAGCTCGCCGACGAGGTCAGCGAACACCTCGCTGCGCTCGAGCATCAAATGGGCAAGAAGCTCGGCCAGTCCGACGACCCATTGCTCGTCTCGGTGCGAAGCGGCGCCAAGTTCTCGATGCCCGGCATGATGGAGACCGTCCTGAACATCGGGCTGAACGACCAGTCGGTGCGCGGGCTGGCGGCGCAGTCGGGCAACGAGCGCTTCGCGTTCGACTCCTACCGTCGGCTGATCCAGATGTTCGGCAAGACCGTGCTGGGCATCTCTGGCGAACAGTTCGACGAGGCACTGGATGCGGCGAAACACGCCAAGGACACCACCGACGACCTCGACCTAAACGCCGACGATCTGCGTACCTTGGTGGAGACGTTCAAGGACGTGGTCGTCAAGCATGCCGGCCGGGAATTCCCGCAGAATCCGCGCGAGCAGATGGACCTTGCGGTGCGGGCGGTATTCGAGTCTTGGAACACCCCGCGCGCGGTGATCTACCGCCGCCAGGAACGCATCCCGTCCGAGCTCGGCACGGCTGTCAACATCTGCTCGATGGTGTTCGGCAACCTCGATATGAACTCCGGCACCGGCGTCGCGTTCACCCGCGACCCGGCCTCGGGCGCGCAGGGCGTGTACGGCGACTACTTGCAAAACGCCCAGGGCGAGGACGTCGTCGCCGGTATCCGTAACACTCTTCCGCTGCTCGACCTGGAGAAGATCGACAAGGCGGCCTATGACGAGCTGATGTCCATCATGCAGACCCTGGAGGAGCACTACCGCGACCTGTGCGACATCGAGTTCACCATCGAGCGGGGCAAGCTGTGGATGCTGCAGACCAGGGTGGGCAAGCGCACGGCGGCTGCGGCGTTCCGCATCGCGACCCAACTGGTTGACCAGGGTCTGATCGACATGGACGAGGCGCTACAACGGGTTACCGGCGCGCAGCTCGGCCAGCTGATGTTCCCGCGCTTCGACGATTCGGTCCCGAGGAAGAAGATTGCGCAGGGCATGAACGCCTCGCCGGGTGCCGCTGTCGGCAAGGTCGTATTCGACTCCTACACCGCGGTCAAGTGGTCGAGATCGGGTGAGGACGTGATCCTCGTCCGTCGTGAGACCAACCCCGACGACCTCAATGGCATGATCGCCGCAAGGGGCATCCTGACCAGCAGGGGTGGCAAGACATCGCACGCCGCCGTGGTGGCCCGCGGCATGGGCAAGACGTGCGTCTGCGGCGTGGAGTCGCTCGACGTGCGGACCAAGCAGCGTCGATTCTTGGCGCCAGGCGGCATCGAGGTGCACGAGGGCGACGTCATCAGCATCGACGGCACGACGGGGGAAGTGTTCCTCGGCGAGGTGCCGGTGATGGATTCGCCGGTGGTTCGCTACTTCGAGGGCGACCTCGACGCCGATTCCGACGAGCTGGTCGCAGCCGTTCATCGAATCATCCGGCACGCCGACGGGGTACGACGGATGGCGGTGCGGGCGAACGCCGACAATGCCGAGGACTCGGAGCGCGCCCGGCGGTTCGGCGCTCAGGGCATCGGGCTGTGCCGTACCGAGCACATGTTCCTCGGCGACCGGCGGCCACTCGTCCAGGCGCTGATCGTGGCCGACACCGACGAGGAGCAAGAGCGCGAGCTCACCGAGCTGCTGCCCCTGCAACGAGCCGATTTCATCAGCGTGCTCACCGCGATGGACGGGCTGCCCGTCACGATTCGGCTGCTCGACCCGCCGCTGCATGAATTCCTGCCTGATATCACCGAGCTGTCCGTGCGGGTCGCGGTCGCCGAATCCCGCGGTGAACCGCGCGAAGGTGATCTGCGGCTGCTGCAGGCTGTGCACCGACTGCATGAGCAGAATCCGATGCTGGGGCTGCGTGGTGTTCGTCTGGGTGTCGTCATCCCTGGACTGTTCGCGATGCAGGCTCGGGCGATCCTCGAAGCCGCAGCCGAACGACAACTGGCCGGTGGCGTGCCTCGCGTCGAGATCATGATCCCGCTCGTCGGGGCGGTGCAGGAATTCGAGACGGTCAAGCAGGACATCATCCAGGTCGCCCGCGAAGTGCGCGCCGAGAAGGGTATTCAGCTCGACTTCCTCATCGGCACGATGATCGAGCTGCCGCGCGCCGCGCTCACGGCCAACCAGATCGCCGAGGCCGCCGAATTCTTTTCCTTCGGCACCAACGACCTGACCCAGATGACGTGGGGCTTTTCCCGCGATGATGTCGAGGCGGCGTTCTTCTCCGCATATCTGGAGAAAGGTATCTTCGGCATCTCGCCGTTCGAGACGATCGACCGCGAGGGCGTGGGCGAACTCGTCCGGATCGCCGCCGACCGCGGGCGTTCGATGCGCCCGGGACTCAAGCTCGGCGTCTGTGGTGAGCACGGCGGTGATCCTGAGTCGGTCCATTTCTTCGAGTCGGTCGGGCTGGATTATGTGTCTTGCTCGCCGTTCCGGGTCCCGATTGCGCGGCTTGAGGCGGGCCGCGCCGTTAGCGACCCTCGGTAGGCTCAGGGGCGTGTTTCGTCGCCGCTCCCACGATCGCTTCGCCGAGTTTGTTGCACCGCTCCGAACTCGCGGGTCCGGCGATATCGGCAGCACGCTGATTGTGCCGACGACCCCGGTGCTGCAGCAGATCCTCGACGAGTACGGCCTGAAACACTCCGTGGACGAGGACGGCGACCTGGCCGTGCGGTGGGAAAAGTGCAGCGTGTACTTCTTCCATTACGGCGAACGACATGAGGTGCTGCAGGCGCGCACCTACCTCAACCGCCGCTTCTCGGTTGATACCCGGGCCGCGGTGGCGCTGATGCTCGACGACTGGAACCGCACCAAGCTGTTCCCGAAGGCGTACACCGTGTTGCCGGACGACGGATTCGTCGGCATCTGCGCGGAGCAGAGCTTCGACTACGAGATGGGCGTTACCCGGGGCCAACTCAAGTACACAGTCGGCATGTGGATCGACACGTTGCTGCGCTTCGTCGACTGGGTGGACGAGCAGGTCTGAGGGTGTCGCGGTATGACGCGGACGCCCGCGCGCGCCGGGTGGTCGAGCCGCCGAAGCGGGCCGACGCGCAGGCCGGGGCCGATCATCGTGGCGAATTCCAACGTGACCGAGCCCGCGTGTTGCACTCCTACGCCTTTCGTCGGCTCGCCGACAAGACCCAGGTGGTCGTTCCGGGTGAGGACGACTTTCCCCGCACCCGGCTGACGCATTCCCTCGAGGTTGCCCAGATCGCCCGCGAGATGGGGGCGGCGCTGGGCTGTGACCCCGATGTGGTGGATGCTGCCGGGCTGGCGCACGACCTCGGCCACCCGCCGTTCGGGCACAACGGCGAGGACGCGCTGAACGACGTCGCGGCAGGCATCGGCGGATTCGAGGGCAACGCCCAGACGTTGCGGATCCTGACCCGGCTGGAGGCCAAGGTCATCACCGGATTCGACGAGTCGGCCGGGCTGAACCTGACCCGTGCCACCCTCGACGCGACCTGCAAGTACCCATGGCAACGCCGTCCAGGCACTGCCAAGTTCGGGGTGTACGCCGACGACCTGGAGGCGTTCCGCTGGCTGCGTGGCGGTTTGCCCGACGGCAGGCGATGCCTCGAGGCGCAGGTCATGGACTGGGCCGACGATGTCGCCTACTCGGTGCACGACGTCGAGGACGGCGTGCACAGCGGGCACATCCGGCTGTCCGAAGTCGACGCAGGCGACCGCGCCGCCCTGTGCGCAATTGCGGCAGACCTCTACTCGACGTCGACTCCAGCTGAGCTCGCTCCAATACTCGACGAACTGCTCACCCTGCCGACACTGCTCGACGTCGCGGACTATGACCGGTCACATTCGGCGCAGGCCGCCGTCAAGCGGGCCACGAGCGAGCTCACCGGTCGATTCGTGGGCGCCGCGGTGCTGGCGACGCGCGAGATGTTCGGCAATGGGCCATTCGCCCGCTACGACGCCGACCTGGTGGTTCCCGAGCGGGTCGCCGCCGAATGCGCGCTGCTGAAGGCGGTCGCCGCGCAGTACGTCATGCGCCGGCCCGGGGCGCTCGAGCGGCTCGTCCACCAGCGGGCGATACTTCGTGAACTGGCCGAGGCGCTGGCCTCGGGAGCGCCGGCGGCGCTTGATCCCGCGCTGCGCTCGGCGTGGCACGCGGCGCCCGACGATGACGCGCGGCTGCGTGTGGTGATCGACCAGGTAGCCCAGCTCACCGACACCTCGGCCCTGAATTGGCACGGCGGACTGGTCGGCCGCCCTGCCTAGACTGGCCACGTGGCGGGGCGGATCAGGGACGAAGACATCGCCGCCGTACGCGACCGTTCGCCCATCGCCGATGTAATCGGCGAGCACGTTCAGCTCCGCAATGCCGGTGGCGGCAACCTCAAGGGCATTTGCCCGTTCCACGACGAGAAGTCTCCGTCGCTGTCGGTGTCGCCGTCCCGCGGCCTTTTTCACTGCTTCGGCTGCGGTGCCGGCGGCGACGTGATCCGTTTCGTCGAGCGCATCGAACACCTCGGCTTCAGCGAGGCGGTCGAGCGTTTGGCGGCGAGCTCAGGTGTGCAGCTGCGCTACGTCGATCTGCCGACGGGTGCGGCTGCCGGTCGCCAACACGGGCAACGTACCCGGCTCGTCGAGGCGCACCGGGCGGCCGCCACGTTCTATGCCGAGCAGTTGGCAACCTCAGACGCCCGACCCGCTCGGAATTTCCTCACCGAGCGAGGATTCGACGACGCCGCGGCTGCCCGATACGGCTGTGGCTTCGCCCCGTCCGGGTGGGACGCGCTCACCAAACACCTGCTGTCCGCCGGGTTCACGGCCGACGAGCTGACCACCGGCGGATTGTCGCGTCCCTCGCAGCGCGGCTCGCTGATCGACCGATTCCACCGGCGGTTGCTCTGGCCGATCCGCGACGTGTCGGGTGAGGTGGTCGGATTCGGCGCGCGGCGGCTGTTCGACGACGACAAGGTCGAAGCGAAATATCTGAACACACCCGAGACGCCGATCTACAAAAAGAGCCAGCTGCTCTATGGCATGGACCTCGCGAAGAAGGAAATCGCCCGACAGCACCGGGTCGTCATCGTCGAGGGCTACACCGACGTCATGGCCTGCCATCTGGCAGGAGTCACGACGGCGGTGGCTACGTGCGGCACGGCCTTCGGCGAAGAACACATCGGTGTGCTGCGGCGGGTGCTGATGGACTCCGACGCCTTCGCCGGCGAGGTGATCTTCACCTTCGACGGTGACGCGGCCGGCATGAAGGCCGCCGAGCGGGCATTCGGCGATGAGCAAAAATTCATGGCGCAGTCGTTCGTCGCGATCGAGCCGACCGGACTCGATCCATGCGAACTGCGGCAGAAGGCGGGCGATGTCGCGGTGCGTGACCTGGTCGCCCGGCGCGTGCCGCTGGTCGAATTTGTGCTGCGCTCGACTGTCGACCGGTTCGACCTCGACACCGCCGAGGGACGGGCAGGTGCGCTCGACCGCGGGGTGCCACTGGTGGCCCGGATCAAAGATCAATCGCTGCGGGTCGAGTACTCGCAACTGCTCGCCCGGATCACCGGTATTGGAGACCCGGATCGGGTGCTCACTCGCGTGCGCGCACTGATCCGGTCCGGTCGGGGCGCCGAGCAACTCGCCGCTTCACCCGCGCGGGCTGTCAGCGATGCTGTCTCCGCCGTCGAACGCGAGGTGCTCAAGGTGGCATTGCAGCTCCCTGGCGTGGCCGGTCCGTCCTTCGACGCCTTGCCCGAGGCGGCGTTCCTCGTGCCCGAGAACCGCGAGATCCGTCGGGCGATCTCGGCGGCGGGCGGAACCGCCGGCGCGGTAACCGGTCCGGCTTGGGTCGGGAAGGTGACGGCACACCTGCCGGACGATGTCCGCAGCGTGGTGCACGGTCTGGCTGTCGACCCGCTGCACGCGGGGTCCGACACCCAGGAGCGTTACGCCGAGGCGGTGCTCGCGCGGATGCAGGAAGTCGTTGTGTCCCGTCAGGTTGCGGCGCTCAAGTCGCGGCTACAGCGGATCAACCCGGTCGAGTCAGCCGAGGAGCACGCGAGGATGTTCGCTGAGCTAATCGCGCTCGAGGGCCACCGCCGCGTCATGCGCGAACGCGCCATCGGCGGGGAATGATGGGGCTGCTCCGCCGGCGGGAACGTCCTCCTGCTGACGTCGTTGCGCTCCTCGACCGCGACGAGCGGATCGTGTCGTGGGCCGACGTCGACGACGGCACCGCGGTGGTCGCGACATCAGCTGGCTTGTGGTGGCCCAACACAGCCGGATCGCGCCGGATCAGCTGGCACCTGATCGACAAGGCGGTATGGCGCGACGGTCAGCTGACCGTGATCGAAGCCGAGGTTGCTGACGAGGTGCTACTGGTCGAGAAACGTCCGGTCTCAGTGCCGATTTGCGTGGCGCGCGACCTGCCGCCGACCGTGCGCAAACGGATCGAGGCGACCGTGGTTCGCTCACAGGTACTACCCGTCGACGGGGGGTCCGCCCGGTTCGTCGCGCGGCGGATGCAGGGCATGGACGGCGTGAACTGGTTCGCCCGGCTCGAGGACGGTACGCCGGACACTCCGTTGGTACGTGAGCAGATCCGGGCCCGGATTGCGCAGTTTCGTGCCGCCTGGAACGCCGCGCTCTAGCGATTGCGGCCATTGGCCCCGGAAACCGGCTCAGGTTTGCTGTTGTGCAGCTTGGAGCTGACCACATCCTTCGCCCGGTGTCGCAGATCGTCGACTTGGGCCTGCAGCACCCCGGCCGTCGACTGCACGGTCTGGCTGCCGGTGAACTTGCGCGCCCAGCGGACGATGCTTTCAAAGCGCTCACGCCCGGCACGAGCACCAAGCACGTAGCCGACAGCGCCGCCGACCAGGAATGCGAGCTTCATCGAGATCTCCTCAGTTCCGGTTACCGTTTGCCTCACCCTAACGCTGCCCGGTGATGAGATACTCTGTTCCGGCGGCCCTGCGCGGCGGGCCGCGTTTGCGCGATCCCCCGTAGCTCAATTGGCAGAGCATCCGACTGTTAATCGGAGGGTTACTGGTTCGAGTCCAGTCGGGGGAGCCTGGCCAAGGTGCCGCTGGCTGTCATCCTCGCCGGTGTCCGCGCCTACGTCGCCGAACTGGCTGCGCAGGACGCGCCGCGAGTGAAGTTCGCGCAGGGCTGGCTGAACGACGAACGATGGTCCGACGAGCGCCTGCCGACCCCGGCGCGCGTCGACCCGCGTATGGACCCGTCCGAGGCTGCCTGGATTCGGAGCTTGCAACCGCGTATGGACCCGTCCGAGGCTGCCCGCCGCCGGACGATGCGATGACCACCGCCGAGCTCGCCCGCTGTCCGATCTGCGGCATACCGACTCAGCGGGTCCGGGGATTCGTCGCACTGTGCCGCGCCTGCACGTTCGCCGAGCTTGACCGTCGCGGCGCGCACCGCCCGGCCGCTGCCCGGACTGCTCACCACCGACACCCCAGCCGCCATCGCGACATCCAAGCCGTCGCCGACGTTCGAGCCGTCGAGGACGACGCCGCCGAGTCGTCGCGAGCGAACGCCGCGAGAAGCCGACTCACCGGGGTCGCAAACGTCAACCCGAGCAGCATGCAGGACGGCGGTACGCGGTAGATCTCCGGATCGACTGGCACGTCGCACTCAACGCTGTTGTGCGAGCCCGAACTGCCACGCATCGGTGACCATCTGCTTCAGATCGCTGTGCGGGCGCCATCCGAGTGCGCTCGCCGCGCGCGCGTTGGACGCGACGAGGATGGCGGGATCACCTGGCCGGCGCGCGCTCTCCTGCACCGGCACGTCGCGATCAGTGACCTCGCGGATCGCTTCGATCACCTGACGCACCGAAAAACCGGTTCCACTGCCGAGGTTGAGGATGTGGTGCTCACCGGCCGCGCCGTACCTCAGTGCTCGGATGTGCGCATCGGCCAGATCGGCGACGTGGATGTAGTCGCGGATGCACGTGCCGTCGGGCGTCGGGTAGTCGGTACCGAAGATGTGCAGCGGTTCGCGGTTGCGTTCGGCGGTGCGCAGGGCCAGTGGGATCAGGTGCGTCTCGGGATCGTGCCGCTCGCCGTAGCTCGCGCCGTCGGGCTGGTGTAATGCGCCGGCGACGTTGAAGTACCGCAGGCTCACCGCCGACATCGCGTAGGCATGCGCGTAGTTGCTGAGGGCAAGGTCGATGGCGACCTTCGACGCCCCGTACGGGTTGGTGGGTGCAGCCGCGGACGACTCCTCGATCGGCGGCTGCGCTCGATCGCCGTAGGCGGCCGCGGTCGAGGAGAACACGATGCGCCGCACGCCGTGCGCCCGCATCGTGTCGAGCAAGGCGAGCGTGCCCCCGACATTGTTCTGCCAGTACGCCGCCGGATTCGTCACGGAGTCGCCGACGATGGAGCGAGCCGCAAAGTGCAGGACGGCATCGACTGACCATCCGCCCAGTACGTCATCGAGGTCGGTGATCGCGGCTCGGTGGAACTGCGCCCCAGGGGCGACGGCATCGGCGTAGCCGGTCGACAGGTCATCGGCCACGACTACGTCGTGGCCGGCGGCGAGCAACTGCGCGGTGACCACGCTGCCGATGTAGCCGGCGCCGCCGGTCACCAACAAACGCATACGTCAACCCCTCGGCGACATGTGATGGGAGCGCTGCGCGTCGCGCTGTTGTCAGTGACCGGCCCCCTGAGTTCGGTCCAGATAGGGTGAGATTCGAGCTCGTCGAGCAGGTACTCGATCTCTGTTGATCTTGGTCCAGGACAGATGCTGGTAGTCACCCTCATCTGCTCCTCTCGTTGGCTGCCGCGAAAGCGGCTGGGGTCATCATGCCCAGTCCGCGGTGTGGTCGGGAAGAGTTGTAGGTCTCGAGCACCCGTGTCAGGGCGTTGACGCATGATGCGGCCACGAGGAGATGACCGTCAGTGTCCGCACGAGCCGTGGCACCGGTGACGCGGACGCCGGGGCATGCCGGTGTGGCTCTACCTCGACCCCGCCTACCTCGCGCTGATCCTGGCGCCGCTGCTCGAGTACGCCGAGAACGGCGGCTGGCCCAAGCCGTTCGCCGAGCACGATCTGGGCAGCAGCTACCCGAACGCGACCGGCCACAACGACGGCAACGAGGAGGACATGCCGGTCGAGGAATCGGCCAACATGCTCATCATGACCGCGGCCTGCCTCGAACGAGCCGACTCGACCACCGCGCGGGCGTTCGGGACCGCGCACTACCCGATCCTCAAGCAGTGGGCCGATTACCTGGTTGCCAACGCCCTCGACCCGAACCTGCAGAACCAGACCGACGACTTCACCGGCTTCGTCGCGCACAGCGTCAACCTGGCCCTCAAGGGCATCGTCGGCATCGCGGCGATGGGCAAGGTCGCGGGCATCGCCGGGCAGTCCGCCGACGTCACGCACTACGCGGCCGTGGACTAAGGACTACATCGGTCAGTGGCAGACGAAGGCCACCGACGACAGCGGCGAGCACCTCAAGCTGGCCTACGACCAGCCGGGCACATGGAGCATGAAGTACAACGGCTACGCCGACGCGGTGCTGTACACCGGTCTCGTCCCCGATTCGGTGGCGGCGAAGGAGGCCGCCTGGTACCTCTCGCGGGCCAACACCTACGGCGTTCCCCTCGACCTGCGCCACACCTACACGAAGACCGACTGGGAGCTCTGGACGGCGGCGTGGCTGCGCAACCAGCCCGAGATCACCGCGCTGCTCATCGAGGGCGCGTACGAGTTCCTGAACACGACCGGTTCGCGGGCACCGTCCACCGACTGGTACGACACGGTCAACGACCGGCAGGGGGGGTTCCAGGCCCGTCCGGTCGTGGGCGGCATGTTCGCCCTGCTGACGCTCGACCAGCGGTGATCTCGCCGCGGTGCCGTCAATCGGGCGTGCGATGCGCGCCATCGGACGGCACCGCGGCGAACACCGTCGGTTCGCGCAGCCCGGCCGCGACGAAGGCTCGCGTGACCTCGCCGGCCACTCGGGCGGCGTCGGCCCGCTCGACCAGCGCGATGGCGCTGCCACCGAAACCGCCGCCGGTCATCCGGGCGCCGAGGGCACCCGCGCCGAGCGCGGTATCGACGGCGAGATCCAGCTCGCGGCACGACACCTGGAAGTCGTCGCGCAGTGACACGTGCGACGCCGTGAGCAGAGGCCCGACGGCCCGCAGGTACTGCCCGACCTCCAGCGCCGCCACGGTCTGCAGCACGCGGTCGTTCTCGGTGAACACATGCCGGGCCCGGCGCAGCAGCACGTCGTGCGCCGACAACTGATCCAACGCAGCCCGGGCGTCGACAACGTCGCGCAGCGAGTGCAGGCCGAGCCGCTCGGCCGCCTGCCGACACTCTGAACGGCGTTGCGCGTACTCGCCGTCGGCCAGCCGATGCAAGGTGCGCGTATCCATGACCAGCACCCGCAGACCCTGCTGGGTCAGGGGAAGCGGCACCTGACGGGTCTCGAGACTGCGGGCGTCGAGGAACAGCACCCGGCCCCGTCGGCACAGCACCGACGCGCTCTGGTCGAGCACCCCGCTCGGCACCCCGACGAAGTCGTTCTCGGCGGTACGGGCCACCTGCACCAGTTCGGCGTCGGTCAGTGCGATGCCGTAGGCCTCGGCCAGCGCACCGGCGGTGGAGCATTCGACCGCGGCCGAAGACGACAGCCCAGCGCCGACGGGCAGGTCGCTCTCGAGATGGACGTCGGCGCCCGCGATCGGATGGCCGTACTTGCGCAATGACCAGACGACGCCGGCCACGTAGGCGGCCCAACCGTCCACGGTGCCCGGCTCGAGGCCGGCCACCGCGACGTCGACCGGCTCGTCGTAGGTCGCACTCGTCACCCGCAGGACGCCGTCGTCGCGGCCGGTCACTCGCGCCGTCACGCCCAGCGGCAGGGCGAAGGGCAGCACGAACCCGTCGTTGTGGTCGGTGTGCTCGCCGATGAGATTGACGCGACCAGGGGCGCGCCAGGTGACCGTCACCGGCGGCTCTCCCGCAGCCGGGCGGCCATCCGCTCAGGGATGATGTCGTTCACGAACACACCCATACCCGATTCGGAGCCGGCGAGGTACTTGAGCTTGTCGACCGCCCGGCGCACCGAGAATAGCTGCAGGTGCAGGTACGCGTCGTCGTGCCCGGTCAGTACCGGCGCCTGGTGCCAGGCCGAGATGTAGGGCATCGGCACGCCGTACAGCGCGTCCATGCGGGCCAGCACGTCGAGGTACAGCGTGGCGAAGTCGTCGCGCTGCGCCTCGTCGAGTTCGCGCAGGTCGAGCACCCGCCGGTTGGGGTAGAGGTGGATCTCGACCGGCCACCGGGGCGCCGCAGGCACGAACGCCGTCCAGTGCTCGTTGCGGGCCACGATCCGCTCACCGGCGGCCTGCTCGGCCCGCAGGATGTCGACGAACAGGTTGCCGCCGGTCCGCTCGCGGTGGCGCCGCGCACTGGCCAGCATGCGCTCGGTGCGGGGCGTCACGAACGGGTAGCCGTAGATCTGCCCGTGCGGGTGGCGCAGCGTCACACCGATCTCCTCGCCCCGGTTCTCGAACGGGAACACCTGCTCGACGCCGGACAGCGCGGACAGCGCATCGGTGCGGTCTGCCCAGGCATCCACGATGAGCCGGACGCGATCGGGCTTCAGGTCGACGAAGGAGGCGTCGTGGTCGTCGCTGAAGCACACGACCTCGCAGCGCCCCACCCCCGGGCGGCGCCGGTAGAGGGCGTCCCCTCCGACGAAGGGCTCGACGTCGGGAACCTGCTGGCTGAGCGAGGAGAAGCGGTTCTCGAAGACGACGACGTCGTACTCGGCCGCTGGGATCTCGGTCAGGTTGCCGTCCGTGGTCGGGCACAGCGGACAGTCGGCGGTCGTCGGCAGGTGCGTACGGCCCTGGCGGTGCGACGCTATGACGACCCACTCGTCGGTGACCGGATCGAGTCGCATCTCGCTGAACACGCTCGTCGGCTCGAGCCCGCGGCGGTCGACCGCGGTGCGATCGAGGCCCTCGGTCGCGTCGAAATAGATGAGCTCGCGACCGTCGGACAGGCGGATGGGGGTCTGGTGGGCGATCACTCCAGACGCTCCGCCCGGGTGAGCAGGGTCTGGACGATCACGACGACGGCGAGGAAGCCGCCGTTCACCGCGTCGGAGGCCGACGAACCGTACTTCGACAGGTGCACGCCGATCAGGTTCTGGATGATCGCGAGAAGCAGCACGCCCGCTGCGGTACCGACGATCGAGCCGGCGCCGCCGGTAAGCAGCGTGCCGCCGATGATCACCGCCGCGATGGCGGTCAGTTCGTAGCCGGCGCCGATGTTCGTGACCCCCGACTGAAGCCGAGACGCGTTCAGCGCACCGGCCGTGCCGGCCATGGCCGCGGACAGCACGTAGACGAGCATCTTGTTGCGCAGCACCGGCAGCCCCATCAGCGACGCCGCGTTCTCGTTGCCGCCGATCGCGAACAGCGATTGACCGAACCGGGTGCGCTGCAGCACGAGCGCGCCGATCGCGAACAGCGCTACCACCGTGATGATCGGCACCCAGGTGCCGTTGCCGATCTTGAGGAACCACGAGTGCGGCGGGACGAGGTAGGTGTTCGTGCCCTCGTTCGAAATGAGCTGGACGAGGCCGCGGGCCCCGAGCAGCCCGGCGAGCGTGACGATGAACGGCGCCAATCGCAGCCGGCGATCAGGAAGCCCTGCACCGGACCCGCCACCGCGATCGGCAACAGCAGCGCGATCAGCGGGCCGCCGTGCCGCGAGCCCCACGCCGCCAGTACCCCGCCGAGGGCGAACAGGGAGCCGACCGACAGGTCGATGCCGCCGGAGATGATCACAAAGCCAGGTCCCGGTCGGTGCGGGCCTGTCCTCGTCGGCGGCGCTCGAGTGCGCCGTGGCAGTGGGCCTCAACGACGCCGGCGGCCTCCGCTTGAGTCGCAGCGAGCTGGCCCTGCTGGCGCAGCGGGCGGAGAACGATTTCGTCGGCGCGCCGACCGGAGTCATGGACCAGATGATCTCCCTGCAGGCCGTCGAGGACCACCTGCTGCTCATCGACACCCAGGCCCTCGATGTGGAGCCGATCGCATTCGCCCCACGGTCCCACGGCCTGGCCCTGCTGGTCGTCGACGAGCGCA
>JBDUCV010000094.1:0-7676 GCA_040003255.1 Actinomycetota bacterium | reverse complement strand
CGAGCAACGGCCCGGTCCGCCGAAGCCAACCGGGCCGTTCGCGCTTCGAGCGGTCAGCTGACGAGGCGCACCCCATCGGCCTGCGGGCCCTTGGGACCCTGGGCAACCTCGAACTCCACCCGCTGGCCCTCGTCCAGCGAGCGGTAGCCCTCAGACTGGATGGCGGAGTAGTGGACGAAGACGTCCTGCCCGCCGTCCACGGCGATGAAGCCGTAGCCCTTCTCGTTGTTGAACCACTTCACGGTGCCCTGTGCCACGTGCACTCCTTGCTAGGGGCCTGGCCGGCGCCACACCTCGTGAGGCCGGGGTCTTCGTCTCCTCGGTCCCGCGTCACTGCAGTGCACGTTGGCAAGAAACCATGCCTACGTGGTACTCCACGATCGAAACGCTGGTTACTACGACCGGCACAAAACGTACACGGCCCCGCATGCGAAGACCAGACACCAGGGCGCCGGATTTGCTAGAGCAGGCCGGCCTCGCGCATGCCCCTGAGCGTGGGCGCGATCACCGCGGTCGGCAAGGCTCCATCGGACACCGCGTCGAGCGTCTTGAGCCCGTCGCCGGTGTTGAAGACGACGGTCTCGGCAGAGGTGTCGAGCAGCCCCGATGCGGCCAACTTGCGCAGCACCGCGACCGTGACCCCGCCTGCCGTCTCGGCGAACACTCCCGTCGTGCGGGCCAGCAACCGGATGCCGTCGCGGATCTCGTCGTCGCTCGCCTGTGCCATCGCGCCGCCCGTCGATCGCACCGCATCGAGGGCATACGGACCGTCGGCCGGATTACCGATGTTGAGCGACTTGGCGATCCCGGTCGGCTTCACCGGCCTAACGACGTCCGTACTTTCCGCGAACGCGGTGGCGATCGGGGCACAGCCCGCCGACTGGGCGCCGAAGACCCTCGGAATCCCCGACGGGACGAGTCCGGCGGCGGCGAGTTCCTGGAACGCCTTGTGCACCTTGGTCAGCAGCGAACCGGACGCCATCGGTGCGACGACCTGCGCCGGAAGTCGCCAATCGAGCTGCTCGGCGACCTCGAAACCAAGCGTCTTTGACCCCTCCGCGTAATAGGGGCGCACATTGACATTGACGAATGCCGTGCTCTCGAACTCGTCGGTTTCCGACAACTCGCTGCACAGCCGGTTGACATCGTCGTAAGACCCATCGACGGCCACCAGCGTCCCGGCGTAGACCGCCGTCTGCACGATCTTCGCCGGCTCCAGGTCGGACGGGATGAACACGATCGACCGCATGCCTATCCGGGCGGCGTGTGCGGCCACCGAATTGGCCAGGTTGCCCGTCGAGGCACAGCCGATCCGGTCGAAGCCCAGCTCGCGGGCGGCGGTGATCGCCACCGAGACCACGCGGTCCTTGAAGGAGTGGGTGGGATTGGCTGAGTCGTCCTTGATCCACACCGGGGCGGTGAAGCCAAGCTCGTCGGCGAGCCGGTCGGCGCGGATCAGCGGGGTCATGCCGGTGCCGGAATCGACCCGGGTCCGGGGGTCCTGACCGACCGGCAACAAGCCGGCGTAGCGCCAGATGGAGTGTGGGCCGGCCTCGATATCCGCACGGGAAACGCGGCGTAGCGCGTCCGAGTCGTAGCCGATCTCGAGCGGGCCGAAACATTGGAAGCACGCGTGCTGCGCGGCCAGCGGGTAGCGCGCGTCGCAGTTGCGACAGACCAGTTCGGACGCTGGCGACGCTGGTGCGCGATCGAGTACGGCAGTCATGAGCGAGGCCCTTCTTCTCATCTTTCCCCGATCGCGGTGTCGCGCCGAGGACGGACTTGGCACCTCTTCGTGATGGGCCTCTGCCGGTCGGGCCGTGCATCGCGATGGTTGCCGGGGCTTCGTCGGGCCGTATCCCTCTGCCCCTCTGGATGAGCAATATTCAGTTGTCGTGCAAAGTCTAGAACACCCGGTCAGCTCCAGTCGCTGGTGAGCACCACCACGAGAGGACCAGCCGGCAGCCCGTCGAACTTCTCCTTGACCCGGACGATCCTCGGAAACTGCTGCTGCAGTTGCAGCGCGGCCTGCTGGTTGGCGGGATTGCTGGGGTCGTAGTACGCGCAGGTGGACAGGATGTCGTTGGCGTAGTCGGCGGTGGCGGTCACCTGCCAGCCGCCGCCGCGGAACAGGGCCGCCGCGAAGTCAGCGAGCCCGCTGGTCGAGGTGTTGTTCAGGACGACGAGCGGGACCGGGCGGGTGGCGGTGGGACGCGAGCTGGGCCGGGAGGTCGGATGCGCGGAAGGGCGGGGGGTCTTCGTCGGCGGCCGCGACGCCGACGTTCGGTGGACATCGGCGGTTACCTTGCTGGCCTCGCGCCCCTTAGGGTTTTGCAGCGCGATCACCGCCACGACGGCCACGATAACGCCCACCACCGCGAGCACAGCACCCACGATTTGGTCGACACGACGCCGATGTGGCGGCTCAGGGGCGAGGTGCGACATGAGCGACAGGCTAGAGCGCCGCGAGTATGCCCTTGGTCAGACCTCGATACCGAGACGGCGGGCCGAACGCTGGCGTTGCCGACTGGCGCGCAGCCGGCGCAGCCGCTTGACCAGCAAAGGGTCGGTGGCCAGTGCCGTCGGTGTGTCGATCAGGGCGTTGAGCACCTGGTAGTAGCGGGTGCTCGACATGTCGAACAGCTCCCGGATGGCCTGCTCCTTGGCGCCCGCGTAGCGCCACCACTGCCGCTCGAAGGCGAGGATTTCACGGTCACGGCGTGACAAACCGTCGGCCGCCCGTTGTTCGGCGTCCTGCGCTGTGCCCGCCATTGCGGCGCTCGCTGATCCCGCGCGCTCCGCGTCCTGCGCGGCAGCGGGTGCGAACTCCATCGTCGTGCTCCTTCATCAGCGGGTGGTCATGAGCTCGTCGGGTTTGCGCGCACACGGTAGCGAATACCACGGTTGTCATTCGAACGAGGTCAGTGAACCACGCCGGATCGGTCCGAGGCGGCACCGGCACGCTGTGAACAACGCCGTCCGTCGTCCACAGATCCGCTCCTTCGGCTGCGGTACGCACCGCGGCTCGGGATGGTCATCGCCATGGCACTGCCCGCCGATGCGGCCGCTCTCGACCGACTGGCGCGGCACATCTGCGGGCACGCCGACGACCTGCGCAGCCTGGCGGCGAGGCTGGTGGCCGCCGCCGAGCACGTCCGGTGGCACTCGCCGGCGGCTTGCCGGTTCCGCGTGCAGGCCCGCGACGTGGCCGCCGACATGCGCGCGGGGGCGAGCAGGCTGGACGCCGCCGCCGATGCGCTGCGCGACCACACCTCAACGGTGCGGCGAGTGCTCGAGGTCGCCGGCGCTGCCGTCCACGCGGCACAGCAGGCCGGCTGCGTGGTCCTGCATGCGATCGGCCACTGACGCCATGACCAACCCGATCACGGTCCGTGGTGGGGCGGACGGCATTGAGGCCCACTACAACGACATCACCGCCACCGCGCGGCTCTACGGCCAGGCAGCCAATAACACCGCCGCGGTCGCGTTGCGCCTGCATCGCTACCTCGCGCATTGCGACGTGCTTGCGGCCGCGCCATTCGACCCGATCGGCGCGGCACACTTCGAGTTCGCCCTGCTCTCGGCGCTGGACGGCCCAGGCGGGGTGAGCATCGTGGCGATGCGCTGCGGAGCGCTCGACGTGGCGCTACGCGGGGCCGCGCTGGCTTATCTCGGCGCCGACCGGGTGGTCGAAGCGGCCGTGCCGTTGGCCAACGCATTCGTTCGGCTTCCTGCAGCCGACATCGCCTTTGACACGACGCTGAGGCGCACCCTCGACCCGAGCGCCGCGGTTCAGAAGTGGATCACCACCGATCCGGCGCTCGCCGACATCGGCATCGACGCGACGTCCGCGCTGCTCGGTGCGGGCTCCGTTCAGGCCGCGGCCGGGCTGCTCGGACGGCTTTATCCGGACGGGCATGCGCGGGTGGACGCGCGAGGCGTAGACGGCGCGGCCGACGCCGCCGGGCCACCTCGCTCGCTAGCCGATGTGGTGGCTGGACTCTCGCGGCGCGACGAGGGCCGGCCGGGCGAGATCGACGTTCGCATCCTCACTCATGCTGGGCCGGGCGAGCTGCGCCGTGTCGTTGTCGACATCCCAGGCACCAAGAACTGGTCCCTTGCTCGCCGCAACACCGACGTCACCAGCCTGGCGACGAATCTGCGCGCGCTGACGGGGGTCTCGACGACCTATGAGCGCGGTGTCACCCAGGCGATGCACCAGGCGGGTGTACGGCCCGACGACGAGGTGATGTTGGTCGGGCACAGCGAGGGGGGCATGGTGGCGATCAGCGCCGCGATGCACTTCGCCGAATCACGCGAGTTCCACGTCAGCCATGTCGTCACCGCAGGCGCGCCGCTCGGTACGACCAGCGTGTCGGTGCCGTCCAGCGTGCAGGTGCTGGCCTTGGAGAACGAAGGCGACCTGGTGCCACACCTCGACGGCGCCGAGAACCCGGACCGCGTCAACGTCACGACCGTCGGGCTGCATCGCGATCAGGGTGGGATCGAGGCGAACCATTCCCTGGCCATGAGCTACCAGCCCGGCGCGGCCGACGTGGACGCCAGCACGGACGCCTCGACCCGGGCGTATCTCGACGGCGCACGCGGATTCTTCACCTCTTCCGCCGTTCGCACGGTGACCTTCCAAATCAGCCGGGACAATTGAGTGCGGCCGGGATTGTGCCCAGGTGTTGCCCGGCGAAGCCTCGGCGGGCACGATCGCGGCCATGCTGGGATTGATGCAGGACATGCCGCTGACCACCACGATGCTCTTTCGCCGGGGCGAGCAGTACTGGGGCGACCGGACGGTGGCCACCCGGACTGCCACCGGGATCGAGCGCACCAGCTTTGCCGACCTCGCGGTGCATGTCCGCCGTCTGGCCGGCGCCCTCGACGGCCTCGGCCTAAGTGCGGACGCCCGCGTGGGCTCACTCGGGTGGAACACCGGCCGCCACCTCGGCCTGTACTTCGCGGTGCCCGGCTCCGGCCGCATCCTGCACACGATCAACATCCGCTACTTCCCCGACCAGATCACCTACAGCGTCAACCACGCCGAGGACGAAGCGGTTTTCGTCGACCGCTCGCTTCTGCCGCTTTTCCGCCGGCTGATTCCGCACCTCGACACCGTCCGCCACATCATCGTCATGGACGACGGCGCGTCCGCCGAGATGCCCGATGACCCGCGCATCATCGACTACGACGATTTGGTCGCAGGCTCCGACGAGGTCGACTTCAGCGATCGAATCAGCGACGAGAACCAGGCCGCGGCGTTGTGTTACACCACCGGCACCACCGGGAATCCGAAGGGAGTCCTGTACTCACACCGCTCCACCTGGCTGCACGCGAATGCGGGGCTTGGCTCGTACGGGGCGCGGGTCACCGACCGCGACAACGTGCTGCCCGTCGTACCGATGTTCCACGCGATGGCATGGGGGATGCCGTACACCGCGTGGGCCGCCGGGGCGAGGATCACCATGCCCGGGCCAGACCTGTCACCGGCTGGGCTCGTGTCGCTGATTGAGTCCGAGCGGGTGACCTACGCCGCTGGTGTGCCGACGATCTGGATGGGCATGTTGCCGCTGCTCGCCGACCACGACGTGTCGTCCCTCGATCGCGTCATGTGCGGCGGCTCCGCCGTGCCTAAGGCGCTGTCCGAGGGTTGGCGCGATGCCATCGGCGTGCCGATCACTCAGGGCTGGGGGATGACCGAGACGTCCCCGGTCGCGTCGATGAGCACGCTGCGCGCGGAGCACGAGGATGCGTCCGAGGCCGAGCAGGCCGACGTACGCGCGACGCAGGGGATGGCGCTGGCCGGCATTGAGCTGCGGATCGCCGATGCCGAGACCGGAGAGGTGCTGCCCTGGGACGACAAGGCCACCGGCGAGGTGCAGGCCCGCGGCCCGTGGGTGGCACGGCAGTACTACCGCACCGACTCCCCCGGGGAGCAGTTCACCGCGGACGGGTGGCTGCGCACTGGCGACGTCGCGGCCGTCTCGCCGCAGGGGTACCTGCGGCTGGTCGACCGGACCAAGGACCTGATCAAGTCGGGCGGCGAGTGGATCAGTTCGGTCGACGTCGAGAACGAGATCATGTCGCACCCCAAGGTGGCCGAGGCTGCCGTCATCGCCTTGCCGCATCCGAAGTGGATGGAACGCCCGTTTGCCTGCGTCGTCACCAAGCCCGGCGAGACGATGACCCGCGATGAGGTGCTGGACTACTTACGCGAGCGGCTGTCGGGCTTTCAGGTGCCCGATGACGTGGCGTTCGTCGAGGAGATCCCAAAGACCAGTGTCGGCAAGTTCTCGAAGAAGACACTGCGCGACCGGTTCGCCGACCACCCCCTGCCGACCGTCTGAGCGCGCGCGTGACCTACCTTCCCGCGCTCGATCGCTACGCCTCGATGAGCTACCGCCGGTGCGGTCGCAGCGGAGTGCTGCTGCCCGCCGTGTCGCTCGGACTGTGGCACAACTTCGGCCATGACCGGCCACTGGACACCCAGCGCGCGATCCTGCGCAGGGCGTTCGACCTCGGAGTCACCCACATCGACCTGGCAAACAATTACGGACCGCCGTACGGGTCAGCCGAGACGAACTTCGGCCGGATCTTCGCCGCGGACTTCCGTCCTCTCCGCGACGAGCTGTTCCTGTCGACGAAGGCCGGCTACGACATGTGGCCGGGCCCCTATGGCGAGTGGGGCTCCCGCAAGTACCTGCTGGCGAGCTTGGACCAGTCTCTCGAGCGAATGGGGGTCGGCTACGTCGACGTCTTCTACTCCCACCGCTTCGACCCGCAGACACCCCTCGAGGAGACGATGGGCGCCTTGCACACCGCGGTGAGCAGCGGCCGGGCACTGTATGCCGGCATCTCGTCCTACTCGCCGCAGCGCACCGCCGAAGCGGCCGCGATCCTTGCTGACCTCGGCACCCCGCTACTAATCCATCAGCCGTCCTACTCCATGCTCAACCGCTGGATCGAAGCTGGCCTACTCGACACCCTGGAGCAGCTCGGCGTCGGCTGTATCGCATTCTCACCGCTGGCGCAGGGCATGCTGACGTCGAAGTACCTCGACGGAGTCCCCGCCGACTCGCGGATGGCCGAGAACTCCTCGCTTTCGGCCGAGCTGCGCAGTGAGCAGAACGTCCGCCACATTCGGGCGTTGGATGCGATTGCGCAGCGGCGCGGGCAGTCACTTGCCCAGCTCGCACTCGCCTGGTGCCTGCGTGACGAACGGGTCACCTCGGTGGTGATCGGCGCGAGCAGCGTCGCGCAGCTCGAGGACAATATCGCCGCGCTGGGCGGTCTCGGATTCACCAACGAGGAGCTCGCCGAAATCGACGGGCATGCCGTTGACGCTGGAATCGATTTGTGGCGAACGAGCAGTACGTCCTAGCCAGCTCGGCGACTTGCCCGACTGACCGGCAGCGGGTCGAAATCCGGCAAACCTGGGTCATGGTCGACGCCTCGACTTTGCGCCGGATCGCTGAGCTGTACGAGGATGCGCAACGCTGCGCCGAGGTCGCCGGCCTGACTTATATCCGCGACGACGAGCCCGGCATTCGGCGCCGTCGGCGAGGGCACGGGTTCAGCTACCTCGACCCGTCCGACCGGGCAGTCCAGGACGCGGCGAGCAAGCAGCGGATCCTTGCTCTCGCGGTGCCGCCGGCTTGGAAGAACGT
>JBDUCV010000093.1:0-7757 GCA_040003255.1 Actinomycetota bacterium | reverse complement strand
TCTCCTCGACGACCAGCGCGGTCGACTGGAACGCCCGCCTGGTCACCGGCGACGCTGTCACCGAGATCACCCGGCTCAAGACTGAGGATGGCGGTCCCATGGACGTCGGCGGCGCCACCCTCGCCGCGGCGGCCATGCGGGCCGGGCTGATCGACGAGTACGCGATCGTCACCCACCCGGTCCTGGTGGGCGGCGGCACGCCGTTCTTCACGGCCCTGGACAACTGGGTGAACCTGAACCTGGTGGAGACCCGGACGTTTCCCGACGGCGTGCTCCTGACCAGGTACGAGACCAGGCGCTGAATACCCGACCTCGGATCGGCGCGGGCTCGGGCCACCCAAGGATCCCGTGGCCGTTAGGGGATCCCCTTAAGGCGAGCAACACCTGCCGAATAACGCCGCGAAACCGTGCCACTTACCGCTGCGAGTCACAGCGAGGCGCTGGCCTGTTGCACCGTCCAGTAAACGTTCGGCTTATGAGACGTCTGTGTCTCCGCCGCGGCGGATGCGCGCGAGGAGCCGCTCGCTCAGTTCCACATCGTGCGGTAGCTGCTTCAGCTGCAGAGCGTCGACGACAATTTCCTGCTGCCGGAGGACCTCAGTCAACTGTGCCCAATGGATTGCCTCCTCGTCTTCGCGGGAACGACCAGCGGGAGGCTCGTCCGGTCCGACCACCAAGCGCGCCTGGTCCACGACGCCTTCGACCGATATGTAAGCCCAGATATTTCCGGCCCCGACTCACCCCACCCTCGGTCACGGAGAAGCAACACGCGCCGCCCGTCCGCTAGCACGGCCTCGTGACGCGCTGACACCGACAGGTAGTCGTCGTTCGCTCGATCGTCCATATCGACAAACGTCACCAGGCGCGTCACTGGAGCCACACGCGAACCGTTGCAGCCCAACCCGTCGACCGCAAAGTCCCCGTGGGCGATCCGTTTGTGAGACTCCAGGCGATCTTCGCCCCAGCGGTTGCTCATGGCATCTGTTGCCTCGCCAGCGGTTGGTCAGGCGCTCTCCTGCGCGGCGTCCAGGGTGATCTCGACGCCGGTGAGCGCCTTGCTGACCGGGCAGCCGGCCTTAGCCTCCTCGGCGACCTTGAGGAACTGCTCGTCGTCCAGGCCCTCGACCTCGCCACGGACGGTGAGCTTGATGCCGGTGAGCCGGAAGCCGCCGGCCTTGTCCGGGCCGAGGGAGACGTCGGCGGTCACCTCGACCGACTGCGGAGTGCCACCGGCCGCCGCAGCAAGGGCGGAGAACTGCATTGCGTAGCACGAGGAGTGGGCGGCGGCGATGAGCTCCTCGGGGCTGGTGTAGCCCCCGGCGTCGTCTGCGGCGCGCTTGGGGAACGACACGTCATAGGTGCCGATCTTGCTGCTGCTCAGCTCGACCTGGCCGGAGCCCTCTTCGAGGGTGCCGGTCCAGGCGGTGCGGGCGGTGCGTGTGGGCATAGGTTGATCTCCATCCGTGGGGGAAGGTGGCTACCACCGACCCTAGCCGCCGGCCGGGTGGTACCTCAGTGCGCGCCACGGACGCTCGTGACCTGCTCGATCGCGAAGTACAACCCCTGCTCGACGCGATCGCCGAGCGCATCCGAACCCGGATGGGCAACCGCGCAGCACGCCGCTACCTGAGCGTTCCGAGGCTCATCTCGATGAGCCGGTCGACATCCCATGCGTCGAAACCGTTGTCCCCGGGCCAGAAGTGGTACTGCTTGCTCACCCTGAGCAGTCTGAACTATCCGACCACCGTCCGCGGTGCCCGCAGGAGGGTCGGCTATCGGGAAGGCGTCTCGATAGCCGTTCCGTCTTGCGGGATACGAATGTTTGCTGGGCTGTAAGCGGGCCGCGGTTGGCTGAGCACATAGATTGAGTAGGTGTTGCCGGTGGTCGTGCCCGCTGACCCGAGCTGGCCGGAGGTCTTCGCGGCCGAGCGGGTGCTGATCGAGACGGCGCTGGGCGCGGCACTGGTGAGCGGAGTGCATCACGTTGGGTCGACCTCGGTGCCGGGGATGCCAGCCAAACCGATCATTGACATGGTCGCGGGCGTGTCCGACCTATCGGTTGCCCATGGCGCGGCGATCGCCCTGCTTCAGTTTGGTTATCACCGCCATCCACACCGAGTGGATGCGGTCGCGTTCACGAAAGGCGTCGGACAGCGCCACACCCATCACCTGCATCTCACGGTGCCGGGCAGCGAGCTGTGGCGTGAGCGATTGGCCTTCCGTGACGCGCTGCGGGCCGACTATGCGCTTGTGCAGGAATACGGCGAGCTCAAGGCGCGATTACTGCGCGAGACCGGTGGTCGGCCCTATCGCGCGGAGGGGAAACGGGAGTTCGTCCGCCGAGTGTTGGACGGTGTCGGCGTCGAGCTAGCCGAGGGACTGCACGAGGACGAGCGGTAAGCCGACACGGGTGCCGAGATCCGCGACAGTGTTGCTCGCACTCACGACAACGCGCAGCGACCGCCGGAAGCGGATCCCTGCCCGGGCGGCGAACGCACTACTCGCGGCATGTTCGGACGAAGCTCCGACAGCGGCTATGAGCGCGGCAAGTCCGTATCGTCCGGCTCGTGCCAAGCGGTGAGTTGATCTTCGACGACGCCCAGCGCGACGATGCCAGGCCATCCCGCTACAACGAGCCGACGTTCACGTTCCTCAACCGGAGCGCCGGCGAGGCGTGGCAGCGAGTCCGCGATCTCGTCGAGGATTGGTTCAGGCACGTCCCGGCGGCTGCCCGGCCAGACCTGAGAAGCCGGTTGCGGTCGACGACCGGCAACGACTTCCGCTCCGCCTTCTTCGAGTTGTACTGCATCGAGACGCTCCTCCGAAGTGACTGGACGATCGAGCTGCACCCGACGTTGGGCCACACGAGCCGCCGACCCGATTTACGTGCCCAGCGCGGCAACGAGTCGTTCTTCCTCGAAGCCACGACGACCGCGACGCCGCGTCACGAGGCCAGTGCTGAGAGCCGGGTCAACGCCGTCATCGACGACATCAACGACCGTCTCGAGATCGGGTCCTTCATGCTCGGCATCGACGTCATCAGCATCGGCGCGAACGCACCGTCCACTCGTCGCCTGTGCGACGAGCTGCGGAGCTGGCTGGATGGTCTCGATCCTGATGCACTTCGCGAGGCTGCCCGAGGTGGCGGCGACGAGACTCACGAGTGGGCCTTCGACGCTTGGTCGCTGGTCTTCAAGGCATTCCCGCTCGCTGCCGACAAGCGTGGTCCTGGCGGGCGAATCGTCGGCACCATAATGCCCGCCGAGGCTAGCTTCGTCGACGACATCACACCGTTGCGCCGTCGTGTCACCGACAAAGCGAAGGCCTACGGCGACCTTGACACCGGCTTCGTCGTAGCCGTGGGCGCCATCAGCTCGTTCAGCGGCGACGGCGACATCGCATCTGCGCTCTATGGCAGCAGCGCCGTCCAGTACTACGTCAACCCTGCCCCCGGCGCGCCACCTCCCGCCGCGATCCGCCTGAACGACGGATTGATCGCCGGACCCAACGGCTGGCGCCGCACCGAGGTGTCGGCGCTGGTGACCACCACGATGCTCACGCCCTGGACGATCGCCACGACCGTGCCGACGTGGTGGACCAACTCGGGGGCTGATCACGCTCTTTCACTCCCCGCACCACTCCTGCGAGAAGCCCACCTCGATCGCGAAACACGGACGATCGCCTACGTCGACGCCGCGTCGCCGCCGCATGAATACTTCGGCCTCGTTGAGGGCTGGCCGGGATTCACACGCGTCTCGTGAGCCGTCGCCTAACGTGCGCTCGGAATGGATTGATGCCGATGGTTGAATTGAGGACGGGCACACAGAGGAGCGGGACACATGACTGGGCGGGCGGATCTGTCCCTTCTCGTCGACGAGCTCATCAGCGGTTGGACCACGTTCGTGAGCGACTCGGGACCGCAGCTCACGGAGTGGCGCGGCCGCAGCGAGGCCCAGATCGTGACGATCATGACCCTGACGGCCCACGTCCACGCGACGGCGACGATCTTGCAACCCGTCATTCCCAACGGGCTGACGATCGCGCACATGCCGCTCGTGAGGTCGATCTTTGAGTCCGCGCTGACGGTCGTCTGGTGCGACGAGGTGGCAGACGGTGCGAACGGTCTGATCAATGAAGGTTCACGACAGCGACGCAACCTGCGCGACTCGTTGGCCAAGACCCACTCGATGACCGAGATGGCCAGCAAGGTCAGCGGCGTGGATGTAGGCACTCTGCCCACCTCGAGCGCGGATCAGGCTCGCAGGATGGACCAGCGTTGTGACGACGTCGCACTCGACGGCGCCTATGCGCTGTATCGAATGCTCAGCGGCCTCGGGCATGCCTCCACGGAAACCATCGACGCGTACCTCGACGGAGACTCACTAATCCCCGGCCAGCCGATGAGCGTGAAGTCCAACCCAGGCCAGCTCTCGTCGTCCTACGCATGGGCGCACCTGGTCGCCTGCTGTTTGCTCTGGTCCGCGATGGTGACCAACTACTTGGACCGCTCCCGCTCACGACGGAACGACCTCCGACGGATCGCCGGCGCACTAGGCGTGGCCCCAGAGCTCGCAGTCAAGTACCAAGCGCACCAACGTGGTCGAGACCGAACCGCGCAAGGGACTTGAGGCCTGGGCCAAGACCTCGGATTCGCTGGTCTGCGATCACGCTCTCTTCGCCATGGCGCGGTTTGAGGCTGACACCAACGGCGCCGTGCCCGCTGAAGGATCCCTGTGCGGCACTCACTGAGCGATCGGTCACGGCCGGCGATGCCTTCGCGCTCGACGCGGTTGCCCCCAAGACCCAGGTATCGATATTTGGTGGCGTGAGCCGTCCCAACGATGTTCGCTGGTGGGTGGACACCCCAACTGACTGAGGAGCTGTCATGCGAGCAGCGTTCTTCTGCCCCGACCCCACTGTCGAGCCGAAGGACGTCCGTTGTGCTGTTCCGCACCCTCAACCTCGGGATTCTGGCGCACGTCGACGCCGGTAAGACCTCGCTCTCGGAGCGGTTGCTGCACGCAGCCGGGATTATCGAGGAACTCGGACGGGTCGACGCGGGTACGACCGTTACGGACTCGCTCCCTCTCGAGCGACGCCGCGGCATCACCATCCGCTCCGCGGTCGCCGCCATGGAGGCCGACGGCGTTTCGGTCAACCTGATCGACACCCCTGGTCACCCCGACTTCATCGCCGAGGTCGACCGGGTCTTGGGGGTTCTGGACGGGGCGGTGCTGGTCATCTCGGCCGTCGAGGGCGTCCAGCCGCAGACCCGGGTGCTGCTGCGTGCGCTGCAGCGGCGAGGCGTCCCTTGCCTGCTGTTCGTCAACAAGATCGATCGGCCGGGCGCCGACGTCGCGGCCGTGCGAGTCGAAATCGAGCGTCGTCTACGCGTGTCCACGCTGGTGATGGGGCGCGTCGAACGGGCGGGTAGTCGAGACGCCCAGGTGGTGAGCTTCGCGCCGGACGACCCGGGGTTCCGTGAGTCGCTGGTCGAGGTGCTTTGCGGGCTGGATGATCAGTTGCTGCGCGCGTACGTGGAGGACGAGGTCGGTCCGCGAGCCGAGGTGTGGCAGGCCGAGCTGGTTAGACAGACGCAGCGGGGCCAGATGTACCCGCTTTTCGCCGGCTCGGCTCTGACCGGCGCCGGGATCCCCGCACTCATCGAGGGGATCGTCGGGCTGTTGCCGGCCGCGAGCGGTGATCCGGACGGACCGGTCGACGGCAGCGTCTTCAAGATTGAGCGGGGCGACGCGGGTGAGAAGATCGCGTACGCCCGGATGTTCTCCGGCACGGTACGAGAGCGCGACCGGGTGAACGGCTTCGGCGACAAGATCACCGCGGTCGGGGTCTTCGACCGTGGTCGCTGGAGGAGCGGCCACGAGCTGACCGCGACCATGGTCGGCAAGCTGTGGGGGCTCGCTCATGCCCGGGTCGGCGATGCCCTAGGTTCGCGCCGCAGCGCCGGATCCAGGCACGAGTTCGGATTGCCGACACTTGAGTCGGTGGTCGAGCCGGTGCACGAACGCGACCAGGCCGCTTTGCGCGGCGCGCTCGCCCAACTCGCCGAGCAGGATCCGCTGATCGACGTCCGAGTCGACGAGCGGACCGCCGTGGTCGCGGTCTCGCTGTACGGGGAGGTGCAGCGAGAGGTCCTGCAGTCGACGCTCGCCGACGAGTACGGGCTCGACGTCATCCTGCGCGCGGCGACCCCCCTCTACGTCGAGCGGCCACGCCGTGTGGGCGAGGCGGTCGAGGTGCTCTTCGGTGCACACAACCCGTTCCGGGCAACTATCGGGCTGCGGGTGGCGCCGGCTCCCGCCGGCTCGGGGATCGCCTTCGCGAGCGAGGTGAACCATCGGGTGGTCCCGCTGTACGTCTACCGGACGATGACCGATTTCACCCGCGCAATGGAGCACTATGTCGTCGACACCCTGCGTGAGGGGCTGTCGGGATGGCAGGTCACCGACTGTGCAGTGACCCTGGTTCGGTCGGGCTACAGCTCACCGGACGGTCCGCCGTCCACCAACGGTCCGCTCAGCACGGCCGCCGACTTCCGCAAGCTCACCCCGATCGTGCTGATGGCAGCCCTCGACCAGGCTGGGACCGACGTGTGCGCACCCTTGAGCCGGGTCCGGATCGAGGCACCTTCCTCCGCCACCGCAGGGCTGCTCACCGCGCTCCGCGGGCTCGGCGCCGACCTCGGGCCACCCCTGGTTCGCGTGGACGACGTTGTACTGGAGGCTGTCCTCCGTGCGGTGGATGTACAGGCGCTCCGCCGGATGCTTCCCGGCCTGACCCGTGGCGACGGTCTCCTCGACGCCGAGCCAGCCGGTCACCGGCCGGTCCGCGGCGAACGTCCCTGGCGCCGCAGGATCACCGTCGACCCACGTGACCGCAAGGCGTACGTGGCCGCCGTCCGCCCGAGCTGAGTCGTGACGTTGCTGCCCATTGCGACCGCGAGTGTCCCTAGGGCGATCAGCATCGACATCACTCACCGGGCGGCGGGTGCTCCGCCGCAGAGCGCTGGCGGAACCCCGCCAGGCAACGCTGCCGTCCACACCGGTTGAACCCTTAAAGTGTGCCGCTCAAGGATCCCTCTTCGGTCACGGCCCCGATGACAATAGGGTCACTCCAGAAGTCGTTGCTTGGACGGTCAGGCTGTGCGCAGGCCGAACTCGTTGCCGTCCACGTCCGTGAGCTCGATACCGTCAGCCAGGGCGCCAAGGCGGGTGGCGCCGAGCGAGATGAGCCGGTCTGTCTCGCCGCTGAGGTCATCAGTGACCAGGTCGAAGCGCTGCCGATTCGGTCCGTGCTGGGGTTCGACCGGCGGGCCGCCCCACGAGACCTTCGTGCCGCAGAGCGGCGACTGTACCGCGGTCTCCTCGTTCTCGTCCCACACCAGCGGCCAGCTCAGTGCGTCGCGCCAGAACCGGCCGACATCCCTGGTTCCGCTGCAGGTGACCTCGCCTAGATGGCCGGTGCCGGCCAGAAAGTTGTTGCCCGGCTCGATCACACATAGCTCGTTCCCACCCGGGTCGGCGAGCACGACGAAGTCGTCATCGGGCTCCTGACCCACGTCGATATGCCTGCCTCCGAGGCGCAGCACCGTTTCGACGGTCCGCTGCTGGTCCGCCGGGCTGCTACTGGTCAGGTGGCGGTGCAGTAGTCGCGGTCCAATCTGTTCAGTGTCGGAGGATACGAACCTGAGCCCCATCTGCATCTCGTCACCCGGCACCAGTGCGCCGCGGGACTCT
>JBDUCV010000034.1:0-25669 GCA_040003255.1 Actinomycetota bacterium | reverse complement strand
GCCGCCGAGACGGTATCCCGCACGCGTCCGGCCTGCTGCCGTTGCGCCGTGCGCAATTCCGCAACCTCGGCGCGCAATCGGGTCAGTTCGGCGCTGTGCGTGGCATCGGCGGCGTGCCCACGTTCGGTGGACCAGCGGGTGGTGGCCTCGGAGATCACCTGCTGCCAACCCGAGGGACGTAGCAGATATGCCACGACGGCGGTGTCGATCGGGTCCGACGCGGCGGTTGACGTCCCGTTGCGAACCGCGGCTGCTAACTGCGGGGACCCGTCGCTCACCACCTGGGCCACTCGGTCGCGAAATCCGTCGTCGGAGTCCAGGGCGGCGGACAATGCGGTCGCGCCCAGCCGAACGCGCTTCGCCGGGGTGAACCGGGCAACCGGTCGGAGCGGTCCGGGGATGTCATCGGTGTCCAGCCGTCCAACGACGTCGGCGGCAATCGTCACTAGACGCTGGCGAACCGGCTCGACCAGGGCGCTGGTGTCCTCCGGCAAGGACTCGTCCGCTGATTTCTGCTCGCCGCTCATCTCGCGAGGTTACGTCCGTCCGACGGGGTGTCGCGTCATCGTTTCGTCGGACCCGGCGCCTAGCGTCCGCGGGTGTGAGCGCAGCCTCTGCAGCGCACTACGTGCAGACGACCTTGGACGAGCTGGACGAGCCGCTGCGCGAGACGACCTTCACCGTGGTCGACCTCGAGACCACCGGCGGCGCGGCCGGGTCAGACGCGATCACCGAAATCGGCGCGGTCAAGGTTCGCGGCGGCACCGCACTGGGCGAGTTCCAAACCCTCGTCGACCCCGGAGTCGGAATCGCGCCGTTCGTCAGCGTGCTCACTGGCATCACCGACGCGATGGTGGCTACTTCACCGCGCGTCGCGGCCGTGCTCCCGTCGTTCCTGGAGTTCGCGCGCGGCAGCGTTTTGGTAGCCCACAACGCCCCATTCGACGTCGGCTTCCTCCGAGCGGCCTGCGCTGCCGCCGGCATCGCGTGGCCAGGCTTTGCGGTTATCGACACCGCAATTCTCGCCCGACGGGTGCTCAGCCGCGATGAGGTGCCCAACTGCAAACTGGCCACATTGGCGCTCTTCTTCCGCGCCGACACCGAGCCGGTGCACCGCGCGTTGTCCGACGCGCGCGCCACCGTCGACGTGTTGCACGGATTGATCGCCCGGCTCGGTAACCTCGGCGTGCAGTCGCTGCCAGAGTTGCGAGCCTTCACCGCACAGGTGTCCCCCGCCCAGCGCCGCAAACGACACCTGGCCGACAACCTGCCGACCGGGCCTGGGGTCTATGTATTCCGCGACGCGCACGGCCACCCCCTCTACGTCGGCACCAGCGAGCATTTGCGTTCGCGGGTGCGGCAGTACTTTGTGGCCAGTGAGACCCGCAGCCGAATGGGCGAGATGGTGGGACTCGCCGAGCGGGTCGACCCGATCGAGTGCGCCCACGCGCTTGAGGCTCAGGTACGCGAGCTGCGGCTGATCGCCGCCAGCAAGCCCCGTTACAACCGTCGCTCAAAGTTCCCCGAACGGGCGGTGTGGCTGAAGCTGACCCAAGAGGCATTTCCCCGACTGTCAGTGGTGCGCGAGCTGCGCGAGGACGGCGCGGCGTATCTGGGTCCGCTGCGCTCGCAGCGTCAGGCCGAAGCGGTGCGCGACGCAATCCACGATGCGGTGCCCTTGCGGCAGTGCAGCGACCGCCTCTCGTTACGGCGCGCCGTCCGCGCGGCCTGCGCGCTCGCGGGCATCGGCCGGTGCTCGGCGCCATGCGAGGGGCGCGCGTCCGCCCGCGAATATGACGCCCTCGCCGATCTGGTGCGCACTGCGTGGCTGGGTGACGTCCGGCCCCTCATCGATCCGTTGCGCACCAAGCTGGCCGAGCTCTCGGCGGCTCAGCGCTATGAACACGCCGCCGTCGTCCGTGACCGGATCGCCACCGTGGTGCGGGCGTGCGCGCGGATGCAGAGGTTGGCCGGACTCGCGGCTATCGATCAGCTGGTGGCCGCGCAACCCGACGCCGGCGGCGGCTGGGCATTATCGGTCGTGCGCTACGGGCAGCTTGCCGCGGCTGGCACCGCGCCTCGTGGTGTACCCCCGTGGCCGGTGATCGACGCACTCGTGGCAACGGCCGACTGCGTTGCGCCGGGCCCTGGGCTGATGCCTGCGGGCTTGGCGGAGGAGACCGAGTGCGTCCTGGGGTGGCTCGAACGACCCGGCACCCGCCTTGTCTTGAGCTCCGCGCCGTGGGCATCGCCGGCGTTCGGCGCCGGTGGATTGCGCGCGTTCCTCGGCACCGGCTCCCTGCGCGCGGCCGCCGACCCGTTCGCCGACCGGCGCCGGTTACGGACGAGCGCCCAACCAGCCCGCGCCACGGCCTGACGGCGGCGTTCAGCGCAGCACCCCGTGGATCGTAGGATCCATCGCATGCTCACCGCGATCGTCATGGTGTCCGTCGAGACCGACAAGATCCCCGAGGTGGCTGCGCAGATCGCCGATCTAGACGGCGTCAGCGAGGTCTACTCGGTCGCTGGCGATGTCGATCTGATCGCGATCGTTCGGGTGCGCGAGTTCGACCAGATCGCCGATGTGATCGCCGGGCGGCTGTCCAAGGTCGACGGGGTACTGCATACCGACACGCATATCGCGTTTCGCGCCTACTCCCAGCACGATCTCGACGCAGCCTTCTCCATCGGCTTCGAGTCCAGCGACTGACCACTGGCAAGATCTCCGGGCAAATATCAGCCCGACTTGACCCGCTGGCTGGCGGCTACCCATCGATCGAGCAGGGATGCCGCCGCGCCCGAATCGACCGAGCGCACCGCTTCGGCCAATCCGCGGGGCAAGGCGACGTCCAGGTCGGTCACCGCCTGGTCATAGGCCGCAATCGCCGCCGCCGCGTTGAGCAGCACGGCGTCGCGCACCGCGCCTCCGCGGCCAGCCAGCACCTCACGCACCACCTCCGCGTTAAACGTTCGGTCGCCACCACGCAGCTCGTCGGCGGTGGAGGGCGCGACCCCGAGCGCTGACGGATTGATCTGGGTCTCGGTTACGGACCCTCCGGCTGCCACCCAGACACTCGTCGTCGTGGTGGTGGTGACCTCGTCCAATCCGTCGTCACCGCGGAAGACCAGCGCGGTATCGCCGCGCCGCGCGAGCACCTCGGCCATCACCGGTGCCATCCGCCGGTCCGCGCAGCCGATGGCGGCCGACTGCGGTCGTGCCGGATTGGTCAGCGGGCCCAGGAAGTTGAACGCCGTGGGGACGCCGATCTCGCGCCGCGGCGGCCCGGCGTGGCGCATCCCCGGGTGGAACACCGGCGCGAAACAGAACCCAATGTTCACCTCGTCGACCACCGCGGCAACGCCCGCCGCGTCGAGGTCGATGACTACGCCAAGCTCCTCCAGGACGTCGGCCGAGCCGCACAGCGACGACGCGCTGCGGTTGCCATGCTTGACAACCCGTCGTCCCGATGCGGCGACCACCAAGGCGGCCATCGTCGTGATGTTGACGGTGTGCGCGAGGTCGCCGCCCGTCCCGACGATGTCTACGGCCGGTCCGGTCACCAGCACTGGCGTCGCCCGAGCGAGCATCGTCTGCACGAGTCCGGCCAGCTCCTCGGCGGTCTCGCCCTTTGCTCGCAGGAGCACCGCGAACGCCGAGAGCTGCGCCGGCGTCGCCGCTCCAGACATGATCTCGTTCATCGCCCAGGCCGTCGACGCGGTGGGCAGTTGTGCACCGCGTAACAGGGTCGCAAGCGTCGCGGGCCAGGTCTCGTTGGGGTTCCCCGCGTCTCCTCCGGCCCCCACCCGGCCGCTCACCGCACGACGGGGACGCCCGACGACCGCCGCCGCAACTGCTCGGCGACCACCGCGGCGGCCTCGACCGGGTCGAGCGGACGGCTGATCACGGCGTCTGCGAGCGACCAGCTGGCAAGCCAGCCATCCTGTTTGCGGGCAATCACCACGACGATTGGCGGGCAGTCATCGATCTCGTACTTGAACTGACGGGCCAGACCCATGCCGCCCGTCGGCTGTGCCTCACCGTCGACGATGACCACATCGACATCTCCAGCGTCGATTTCGGCGATGACCTCGGCGCTGGTCGAACATTCGAGCCACTCGATACGCGGCGCGTCCGGAGCAGGCCGCTGTCCGACTGCCGAACGCAGCTGCGCACGCAGCTCGGGACGGTTGCTGTAGACGACGACCGTCGCCTGGTCAAGAACACCGAACGATCCGCTGCGCTGGCTGGTCACAGGCGCATCGTATCGATCAAGCCGACCGCGGAATCGACACGCTGCAAGCCGGTGGAGCCCGCCTCGCCCGCGCGGGGCGGATGTGGCCATAATGCTGGGGTGACGTCGACCGCGACCGCGCCGGGCTTCGAGTCCAGCAGGGTGCACTCCCTGACGCGACCGAACATCGTCAGCGTCGGGACGATCGTCTGGCTGTCCAGCGAGCTGATGTTCTTCGCCGGCCTATTCGCCATGTACTTCACCGTCCGCGCGGTGCATCCCACCGACTGGCCGATGAAACTGCCTGATGGCAAATCCATCCAGCTTTCCGTCGGGTATGCCCTGCCGTTCACCATCATCCTGGTCCTTTCCAGCCTCACCTGCCAATGGGGCGTGTTCGCGGCCGAGAAGGGTGACGTCTTCAAACTGCGCCGATGGTTCGCAGTCACCTTCGTGATGGGTTCGATCTTCGTCGGTGGCCAGGGATACGAGTACCTCAGCCAGGTCGCCGACGGCAACACGATCTCCGCTACCGGCTACGGCTCGGTGTTCTTCCTCACCACCGGCTTCCACGGGCTCCACGTTATCGGCGGCCTGATCGCCTTCATCTTCTTCCTGATCCGCACGACGTTGTCGCGGTTCACCCCTGCCCAGGCCACCGCCGCAATCGTCGTCTCTTACTACTGGCACTTCGTCGACATCGTATGGATCGGTCTGTTCGCAACCATCTATCTGATCAGATGACGCGGTGCAGGCCGGCGACGGTCCGGCAGCAGCGCACATCCCAGCCACCAGCGAAGGGACGTCCGTGATCGAAGATCTCGACGACGGCCACGACGTCGACGCGGTGGACTTCGTGCCTGCGGTGTCGGCGACCGGTGCCGAGACGAACAGCCCGTCTCTTCCTCCTCGTCCGCGGCGCTGGCGCCGCCGATTCGCCGGTGCCCTCGTTCTCGCCACGGCGCTGACCTCGATGGGCGGCATCTACGCGGCGTTCGCGAGTTCGTCCGGAGCTAGTGACAACACCACGAGCCAAGCCGACATCGACGCCGGGCGACGGCTGTATGAAACCAGCTGCATCACCTGCCACGGCGCCAATCTGCAGGGGGTCGAGGGGCGTGGGGTGCCTATCGCGGGCGCCGGCAGCGCCGCCGCCTACTTCCAGATCAGCACCGGACGCATGCCACTGGCTCGCCAGGGGGCCCAGGCGTTGCGTGGCACACCGAAGTTCACCCAGGACGAGATCGACAAGCTGGCGGCCTACGTGCAATCCGTCGGTGGCGGACCGGTCGTTCCGGACGGCGACCTACGCAAGAACGACGTCGGGCTCGGTAAAGCTGGCGACCTGTTCCGGCTCAACTGCGCGCAGTGTCACGGCTTCTCGGGCAAAGGCGGGGCGCTGTCGGCCGGCAAGATCGCACCGAGCCTGACCCAGGCGACCGATGCGCAGGTCTACGCCGCGATGGTGTCAGGACCCGAGAACATGCCGGTGTTCAACGACAACCAGCTCACCCCCGAGCAGAAGAAGGCGATCGTCGACTACGTGCGCACGCTCGGAGATTCAAAAGACCCCGGCGGTAGCGGCCTCGACCGGATCGGGCCGGTGTCCGAGGGATTGGTCGTCTGGCTGTTCGGCATCGGCGCGCTCGTGATCACCATCCTGTGGATCGGAGCCAAGTCGTGACGACCACTCGCGGCGAACGCGACAGCGCACCGAGCACCACAGCACCGCCTACTGGGGGCCCCCACTCAGCTCAGTCCCGGGTACCCCCCGCCGAGGAACTGGCCAACTTGTCTACCGAGCAAACCATGCTGATCGCGGCCGAGGCCGGCGGCGTCCACATCGTGCATCGGCGCGAGCGGTTCCCCATCCCCGGCAGCAAAGCCGAAAAGCGCGCCGAACGCGCCGTCGCGGCGACGTTCCTGCTCGCGGCGCTCGCTGGCATCGCATTCATCGTCGCGTTCATCGCTGTGCCGTACAAATACAAACTGCCGGGCGAGGCACAAACCTTTCGGTACTACACGCCGCTACTTGGCGGACTGCTCGGCCTGATGCTGGTGCTGATGGGCGTCGGCGCAGTCCTGTGGGCCAAGTGGCTCATGCCCGAGGAAGAAGTCGTCGAGGATCGCCACGACGAGCCGTCCAGCCAGGAAGACATCCTGCTGACTGCCGCAACGCTGACCTCGGGGCTCAACGACACGGGGCTGCCTCGCCGCTCGCTGCTGCTGCGTTCCCTCGGGCTGGCCGGCGGCGCGCTCGCGACCGTCCCGCTGGTGGTGCTCGTCGGAGGAATGATCAAGAAACCGGGCAAGGCATTGCACCACACGCTGTTCAAGCCGAACAGCAAGTTTCCGAACGGGGTGCCCATCGTCTACGCCGACGGCACCCGGGTCAGCCCCAACGATATGCAGCCAGGAGGAATTATCACGGTCTTTCCCGGCGTTCCCGACGGGGTGAAGAACGCCTCGTCACCGACCTTGATCATCCGGCTCCGGCCCGGGCAGAAGGTGCAGGCTCGCAAGGGTCAGGCCGACTTCGGGTGGGGCGACTTCGTGGCGTTCTCGAAGATCTGCACGCACGCCGGTTGCCCGGCCTCACTCTATGAACAGCAGACGACCCGGTTGCTTTGCCCGTGCCACCAGTCCCAGTTCGAAGTGCTGCAGGACGCCAAACCGGTATTCGGTCCATCGTCGCGCAGCTTGCCCAAGCTACCGTTGGGTGTCGAAGTCGTCGATGGCGTCCAGTACTTCATCGCCAAGCGCGACTTCCCAGAACCGATCGGCCCGGCGTATTGGGAGCGCGCATGACCGCAACTGCCAGCCCACGGCACGCCGCAACCCCGCGCACGCCTCAGGGCAAAGCTGCCAAGTTCGTCGACGAGCGGCTGGTTATCGCCGGCCCGATCCGCAAGCAGCTGAACAAGGTCTTCCCCGATCACTGGTCGTTCATGATGGGCGAGATCGCGCTCTACTCGTTCATCATCTTGTTGCTCACCGGCACTTATCTCACCTTTTTCTTCGACGCCTCGATGGGCGAGGTGACCTACAACGGCACCTACGTGCCGCTCAAGGGCGTCGACATGACTCGCGCATACGCTTCGACGTTGAACATCTCCTTCGACGTCCGCGGCGGACTGATCATCCGGCAGATCCACCACTGGGCCGCGCTGATGTTCGTCGCAGCCATGTTGATACACATGCTGCGGGTGTTCTTCACCGGCGCGTTCCGAAAGCCCCGTGAGTTCAACTGGCTGATCGGCATGACGCTGCTCGTGCTTGGCGTGATCGAGGGGTTCGCGGGCTACTCACTGCCCGACGACCTGCTCTCCGGCACCGGCCTGCGGATCGCCGACGCGATCATGCTGTCGATTCCAGTGGTTGGTACCTGGGTGTCGTTCCTCGTGTTCGGGGGTGAGTTCCCCGGCACTGAGATCGTGGGCCGGTTCTACATCGTCCACGTGCTGTTGATCCCCGCAATTCTCGCTGCCCTGATCGGCGCGCACCTGGCATTGATCGTGCGGCAGAAGCACACCCAGTTCCCCGGCCCCGGACGCACCGAGCACACGGTCAGCGGCGAGCGTATCTATCCGATCTACGCGGCCAAGGCTGGCGGCTTCTTCTTCATCGTGTTCGGCGTGCTCGCCGCGTTGGGCGGACTAGCGCAGATCAACCCGATCTGGTTGTTCGGCCCGTACAACCCGGCCCAGGTGTCGTCAGGTTCCCAGCCGGACTGGTACATGGGCATGCTCGACGGATCCACCCGATTGTTCCCCTCCTGGGAAATCCACCTGTTCAACTACACAATCCCGGCGATCTTCTGGCCGACCGTCGTCCTGCCGACGATCATGATCGGGCTAGCCATCAGCTACCCGTTCCTCGAGGCGAGGCTCACCAAGGACAGGCAGCCGCACAACCTGCTGCAGCGTCCGCGCGACGTGCCCGTCCGGACTGGGCTCGGCGCGATGGCGTGCGCATTCTGCTTCGTGCTGTTCGTCTCGGGCGGCAACGACCTGATCGCGAAGGCGTTCGACATCTCGCTGAACGCCATGACCTGGGGCGGCCGGATCGCCCTGTTAATAGTTCCGCCGCTCGCGTATCTCGTGGCCTACCGGGTCTGCCTGGGCCTGCAGCGCCACGACCGCGAGGTGCTCGAGCACGGTATCGAGACCGGCATCATCAAGCTGTTGCCGACCGGAGAATTCATCGAGGTACACCAACCACTCGGCCCAGTCGACGACCACGGTCATGGCCGGCTGCCTTATGCGGGCACCGCTGTGCCCAAGCGGATGAACCGCCTCGGCGGTGCCGGACCATTCCGGCACGTGCGCGGATTCTTCTACCCGGTCAAGGAGAAGCCAGAGATCGCCGCCGCCCTCGACGAGATCGACGCTCCGGAGACCGAGCAGCGGCAACACGAACTGACGATGTAGGTATTGCGCGTCGACCGTGCTCACCGTCCTCGTCGACGCCGATAACCTGGCGCCCCGGCGCCTGCAGCCTGCGCTGTCGCTGCTGGCCACGGTGGCCCACCTCCACCTCGTCGCGAGCGGACGGCCACAGGCGCTCAGGCGAGTGCGGTGGCCTCTCGGCAGCGAGTTGATCGAGAGCACCGGCTGGCAGAGCGCCGACCTGGCGCTCGCCGAGGCGTACTCCCCTAGCGCCGACCCGCTCATGCTAATCAGCGGCGACGGTGACTTCGCCCTGCTAGCCGCGCGGCATCCGGGCCCCGTTCTCGTCGTGAGCAGCGCCCCGTCCGGGCGGCTGCGCGACGGGACCACGGTGGTCGATCCGGCGATTGACGGCGTCGGACCGATCCAAGACTGGATGTCCGCCTGGGGGGTCGAGCTGTACGTGGCCGATCAGCCCAGCGGCTGACGACCGCCCGTGTAGTACTCGAAAAGCAGCCCACCCACGGTGGCCAGAATGGCCGCTACGCCGATCAGCAACAGCCACACCTGGACCAACGCGATGCCTACGCCGGTGAGCGTCGCCGAGAGCGCAATGCCGAGCGGCCAGTAACTGCCGGGGCTGAAGAAACCCAACTCTCCGGCACCTTCGGCGATCTCGGCATCGTTGCGGTCCTCAGGCCGCGCGTCGATTCGCCGCGATACGAACCAGAAGAATGACCCGGCGACAAACAGCAGGCCACCGGAAAGGATCAGCGCGGACAGCCCGGCGACCTCAATGCTGCCCCTGTCAGCCTTCGTCCAGAACGCATAGATGATCGACACAACCCAGCAGAAGGCCGCGATGAGCAGGAAGACACGGGCTTCGATCCTCATCTCGCGCTCCTGTTCATTGAGTCGCGGACCGCCGCGTGGGATCGGTGTCGAAGGGTTTGGTCGTCGTCGCGACGGGTGACTGCCCGAGTGATTGGAGCGCCTCGGACTGACGCGAACTGTCATTCGGGCCCAATGAGCTGAGCTTGGCCACGTAGGCGTCGAACACGGTCGGATCGACGACGCGCACCTCGAAGTTCATCTGCGAGTGGTACGCGCCGCATAGCTCAGCGCACCGCCCGACGAACGAACCGTTGGCCGTCGCAGTGAACTCGAACTGGTTGTCGCGGCTGGTGTCGTCGGTGTCATATGGGATGACGTCACGCTTGAAGAGGAACTCAGGCACCCAGAAGGAGTGGATGACGTCCTGGGAGTGCTCCACGATCCGGACCGTTTCTCCTTGTGGGAGGACGAGCACCGGGATTTCGTCGGACGTCCCGACCGTCGACACCGAGCCGCTCGCGCCGGCGTAGTTCGTCGGAGTGCCGTGGTGGGTCTTGTAGATGAATTGCCAGTTCCACTTGAAGGCATCAACCTGCACGACGACGTCGGGGTTCTTCGTCCGCTTGTCGACGTAGTTCTCGGTGCGGACGGTGAAGTAGAACAGCCCGGCGACGATCATCAGCGGGACGATCGTGTAGACGATCTCTAAGGGCAGGTTGTACTTGGTTTGGCGCGGGATGTCGTCGGTGCGCTGGCGATAACGCCCGCACACCCAAAAGATCAGCCCCCATACCAGCACGCCTATGACGAGCGCGGCAACCGTCGACCACGTCCATAGCACTCGCATGCGTTCTGCCTGCTTGGTGACACCCGTAGGCCAGCCAAAGCGCAGTTTGTCCTCGGCGTCGCCGGACGAGCAGCCGGTGAGCAGCAGGATGCTGGCGCCGGCGAGGAGCGACAGCCCCGCCACGCCCGATCGCCGCCTGCGTCGCACCGCTTCGACCACCTCTCGACGAGCGCCGATCTGTACCGTTCGCGAGCGTACTGGACCGCGGCTGGAGCGGCCGGGATGGGGTCGCGTGACTAATCTCGGCGACGTGAGCGGATCAGCGGGCGGGTATCTCGACGCGGCGTCGGGCGTGCCGCTGCACCCTGTCGCGCGCGACGCCCTGCTCGCCGCGATGGCCGACGGCTGGGCCGACCCCGGACGGTTTTACGCTGCCGGCCGCAAGGCGCGGGTGCTGCTCGACGCGGCGCGCGCCGCGGTCGCCGAGGCGATTGGGGCCCGGCCGGACGAGGTCAGCTTCACCTCAGGTGGCACTCAGGCACTGCATGCGGCCGTACTGGGAACGCTGGGCGGCAACCCCCGCAAGGACCTGTTCGTGCACACTGCGGTGGAACATTCGGCGGTGCTGCACGCCGCCGAGACCTACGCTGCCGCGGGTGGCCGCGTGCTGTCGATCGGTGTCGACCCATTCGGGCGGGTAAACGTCGATCGCCTGATCGACGCCGCCCGGCAACCCGCCGTCGCCGCCGTGGCGGTGCAGGCGGCCAACCACGAGGTCGGCACCACCCAGCCGGTCACCGAGATCGGTGCCGAGCTGCCGGGCGTGCCGCTCATCGTCGACGCCACCCAGACGCTGGGGCGCGCTGACCTCCCGGCCGGCTGGTCGGTGCTCGCCGCCGATGCGCGGAGCTGGGGTGGTCCGGGCGGGATCGGCCTGCTCGCCGTGCGCACCGGCATCCGCTGGCGGAGCCCGTATCCCGCCGACGACCGGGAGGGCGGCCGGGTCCCCGGCGTGCCGGACGTGGCGGCGATCGTGGCCGCCGCGGCCGCCTTGCGCGCGGTCTGCGCCGAACGCTCCGCGCAGGGCGCCCGGCTGGCCGCATTGGTGGATCGGATCCGGGCGACGGTCGCCGCCACCGTTCCCGACGTCGTGATTCTCGGCGATCCGGTCGGCCGGTTGCCGCACCTCGTCACGTTCTCCTGCTTGTACGTCGACGGCGAGGCGCTGCAGAGCGCGCTTGACCGCCGCGGCTTCGCCGTGTCGAGCGGATCGTCGTGCACGTCCTCCACCCTGGAGCCGTCGCACGTCCTCGTCGCGATGGGTGCACTCACCTCGGGAAACGTGCGCGTGTCGTTGCACCGAGAAACGAGCCCGGAGGAGGTCGACCGGTTTCTCGCCGTCCTGCCGGAGACGGTGGCCGCAGTTCGTGCCGAACTTGGGGCGGCGGATCTGTGATTCTCGACTGCCGGGGCAAGCGCTGCCCGCTGCCGATCCTGGAGCTGGCCCGCCATATCGGGCAGGTCGCCGTCGGCGCGATGATCTCGGTCGACGCCGACGATCCCGCCGCCCGAGCCGATGTGCCCGCCTGGTGCCGGATGCGCGAGCAGGACTACCTGGGCGAATCCACCGCCGAGGATGGCACGCCGCGCTACACCGTCCGAAGAATGCGGTGAGGCCCGGCTGGCGGGTCAAGCGCCCGGAGCACTCACCCGTCCGCGATACTGGTGCGCGTGTGCGGACTGATCGGGTTCCTGTCGGCAGACCGTGACGCGCTGAGCGTGCAACCAGCCATCGAGCGCGCGTTGCCCGAGATGCGCCATCGCGGCCCGGACGAGGGCGGCGTCTGGGCCGACGACGACACGGTGATCGGCTTTCGTCGGCTTTCCATCATCGACATCGACCATTCGCACCAGCCGCTGCCCTACCTCGACGGCCGTTACCACCTGATCTTCAACGGTGAGGTCTACAACTACCTCGAGCTACGGGAACGGCTCACCCGCGACTTCGGTGCGACCTTCGAGACCGACGGCGACGGCGAGGCGGTCGTGGCCGGTTACCACCACCTGGGCGAGAAGGTGGTCCGCGAGCTGCGCGGGATGTTCGCGTTCCTCATCTGGGACAGCCAGGAGCGGGTGCTGTTTGGCGCGCGAGACTGGTTCGGCATCAAACCGCTGTACACCTATTTCGACGAGCGCGGTGCGTTTTTCGCCAGCGAGAAGAAGTCGCTACTCACGATCGCGCCGCCGGATGTGGCCAGCACACTCGACACTGCCGCACTGCAGCACTATCTGACCCTGCAGTACGTACCTGAACCCGCATCGATGCACCGCAGCATTCGTCGGCTCGAGTCCGGCACCTACTTCACGATGCGGCCCGGTGAGCAGCCGCGTCCGCGCCGCTACTTCCACCCCGACTTCGCCATCCGGCAGGTCGACGAGCCGGAGAAGCTCTATCGGCAGATCGCCGAGGCGCTCGAAGACTCCGTTGAAAAGCACATGCGCGCCGACGTCACGGTCGGGTCGTTCCTGTCCGGGGGCATCGACTCGACAGCTATCGCCGCTCTGGCGAAGCGGCACAATCCCAAGCTGCTCACCTTCACCACCGGGTTCGAGCGCGAGGGGTTCAGCGAGATCGACGTCGCGGCGCAGTCGGCTGCGGCCATCGGGGTCGAGCACATCACCAAGGTCGTCACCCCACAGGAGATGATGGCGGCACTGCCGTTGATCATCTGGTACCTCGACGACCCGGTTGCAGACCCCGCGCTCGTCCCGCTGTACTTCATCGCCCGAGAGGCTCGTAAACACGTCAAGGTGGTGCTGTCTGGCGAGGGTGCCGACGAGTTGTTCGGCGGCTACACGATCTACCGCGAACCGATGTCGCTGCGCGGATTCAACCGGGTGCCAGTTGGCGTGCGGCGCGCGCTCGGGGCGCTGTCTACGAGGCTTCCGCAAGGGCTGCGTGGCAAGGATCTGCTGCGGCGTGGCTCGATCGGCATCGAGGAGCGCTACTACGGCAACGCCCGGATCTTCCGTCCGGACGAGATGCGGGAACTGTATCGGCGACTGGATCCCGGCGTCTCCTACATGGATGTCACCCGTCAGCACTACGAAGCGACCGAACACCTCGACGACTCCACCCGGATGCAGTACGTCGACCTGTTCACCTGGCTGCGCGGCGACATCCTCGTCAAGGCCGACAAGATGACCATGGCGAACTCGCTCGAGTTGCGAGTGCCGTTCCTCGACGTCGAAGTCTTCCGGGTCGCCTCGTCGATCCCGACCGATCTCAAGCTGACCCGCGAGACGACGAAATACGCGCTACGACGGGCGCTGCGCGACATCGTCCCGGCGCACGTGCTCGAGCGAGCCAAGCTCGGCTTTCCGGTGCCGATCCGGTTCTGGCTCAAAGACGTCATGTACGACTGGGCCCGGGCGATCATCAGCGAATCGCAGGCCGATGAGCTCATCGATCGGGCAGCCGCGCTCGATCTGCTCGAGCAGCATCGGGCCGGGCCTCATGACTATTCCCGCAAGATCTGGACCGTGCTGGTGTTCCTGATCTGGCACGGGATCTTCGTCGAGCAGCGCATTCACCCGGATGTCCCCGAGCCGGTTTACCCCGTGCGGCTGTAAGCGTTCGGCCGGCTGCGCCGGGCGCTGGGGCCGGCTGCCGGGTCGCGTCCAGGCGCCGACCGACCCGCCGCGGTAACGGCCCGGTCAGGCCACTGGGTCCAGGTGCGGCAGGACCTCGGCAGCGGCGGCGTCCCCATACGACGCGGCGAGCCGATCCGCGAACTCGGACTTCTTGACCTGGTATTCCTGGGTGCCGACGGTCTCGAGGACCAGCGTGGCGAGCAAACTGCCGACCTGGGCGGCACGCTCCCACGACAGCCCCCACGAACGGCCGGCGAGGAAGCCCGCGCGGAACCCGTCGCCCACGCCCGTGGGATCGACCTTGGCGCGCTCGGCTGCCACCGGGACGTGCACTGTCTGCAATGAGCGACCGGTGATTTCGACACCCTTGGAGCCGAGCGTGGTGACCCGGACCTCGACCCGCTCGAGCACCTGGGCGTCCGATAACCCGGTCTTTGATTCGAGCAGGCTCTTTTCGTAGTCGTTCGTGAACAGCAGACTTGCGCCATCGATCAGACCGATCAGGTCGTCACCGGACATTCGGGCAATCTGCTGGGACGGGTCGGCCGCGAAGCGGTAGCCACGCTCGCGGCATTCCGCGCTATGCCGAGTCATTCCGTCGGGGTCATCGGCGCTGATCAGGACCAGTTCCGCGCCGGTGCGTTCGACGACGGGTGCGAGCTCGATGTTGCGTGCCTCGCTCATCGCCCCGGCGTAGAACGACGCAATCTGGCACATCTCTTCATCTGTGGTGCAGACGAAGCGCGCCGTGTGGTGGACACCGGACACGTGAACCGAGCCGCAGTCCACCCCGTGACGTTCGAGCCAGGCCCGGTACTCGTCGAAGTCGGCACCGACGGCGCCCACGAGCACCGGCGATTCGCCTAGCTGGGCCATGCCGAACGCGATGTTGGCCGCGACCCCCCCGCGGCGGACCACGAGGTCGTCGACCAAGAAGGACAACGAGACCTTATGCAGTTGGTCGGCAAGGAGTTGGTCACCGAAGCGGCCCGGGAAATGCATGAGGTGGTCGGTGGCGATCGATCCGCTGACAAGGACTGGCACGGCAGGCACGGTACCTAACGGGTCGCGGAAACCGAAACGGCTGCGTCCGAAGGAAGTCCGCACCCAGCCGTTTCGAGCTCAGCTCGAGGTGTCGCTCAGCCGCAGAACGAGTTGCCGCAGGCGCAGCCACCCGAGGCATTCGGGTTGTCGATCGTGAAGCCCTGCTGCTCGATGGTGTCGGTGAAGTCAATGGTGGCGCCGACGAGGTAGGGAGCGCTCATTCGGTCCATGACCACCGGAACGCCATCCTGGACGACCTCGACATCGCCATCGAGAGACCGCTCGTCGAAGAACAGCTGGTACTGCATGCCTGAGCAGCCGCCGGGTTGAACGGCCACCCGCAGCCGCAGGTCGTCGCGGCCTTCCTGATCGAGCAGCGCACGGACCTTTCCTGCTGCGTGCTCGGTCAAAGCGACCGTGCCGGTGGGAACGGAAGTGAGCTCAATCGGGGTGTGGGTATGGGTGGCGGTCATCAGACTCCCCGGGAGTGGGCTTCGACGGTGTCTTTGCTGGCAGCCCGGCCGGGCCGGGCAGCTGTCCACCATCCTAGCCTGCGCGCCGCTACGTGCGCCGGATCTCCGTGCCGTCGGCTGCCACCGAGATCGCCTGAAGGTTCCGCTGCGCCGGGCCGGAAAGCCGCTTGCCCGTCGAGTCGAAGGTCGACCCGTGGCACGGGCAGATGAACCCAGCGTCGGCGGACGCGAAGTTCACCGGACAGCCCTGGTGCGGGCACACCGCGTCCACGGCGGTGAATTGCCCTGGCGTCAGCTGCAGCACCCAGGCCGGATCGCCACTCGTCGGGTCGGTCACCTGCTTGGCGCCGCCGACCGGTACCTCGGAGACTTTGGCCAGGACGCCGGTGCTGGCTGTGCCCGAACCGGACGAGTCGGGCTCGGCCGTGGATACAGACCGCCGCCGGACCAGGGACGCCGCCCCCACGACGGCGACGCCGAGCACGGCGACGGCACCGGTCAGCAGGGTGCGCCGGGTGTGCTCCCTGCCGCGGCCGGGCCGACGGACGGCCGCATTGGCCAGCCAACCGTCCAGCGACAGCACCCCGCCCGTGCCAGCGATCGCCAACGGGGTGAGCGCCACGAGGTACACGACATCCGCGCTGGTGAACCACGGGTTGGCCTGCCAACTGACGGTCAACCAGAGCGACAGCGACAGCACCATGCCACCGACTGCGGCCAATCGGGTGGCCACGCCGAGCAGCACCCCCAGGCCGACCGCGATCTCAGCAAACGCCAGGAGGATGCCGAACAGGGCGCCGTGGTCGGCTACTGGACCGAGCAGGTCGCCAATCGGGCTGGCGCCCTTGATGGCCAGCACGTTCGCATGCATCGACGTCGGTGAGGCGTCGTCCAGGAATCGCTTGTCGGCGATCTTCGAGATCCCGGCGTCGAGGAACACGACGCCGAGGAACAGCCGCAGCGGCAACAGCACCCACCCCGGTTCCCGCCGACGTTCGGTCCACAGTCCCACGATCGCCCCCTCAACCCTGTCTGGCCAGCCACACAGTCGAGCACGACTCCCTGTGCGGTACGTAGATTGTGTACGTGACGTTCACCGAACCGCAGGCGACGCCGCTGGCCCTGCTGCTGCTCGGTCGGGGCAGCGACCCGGATTCCGAACGCGGCGTCGACTGCCCGGGTGAGTTGCCGCCCGCGTCCGACCCGACACTGGTGGCCCGGGCGGCGGCCGCCAAGTCCGTATTGGCTGATCGGCTGTTCGTCCTGGGCCACCACTACCAGCGCGACGAGGTCATTGCCTTCGCCGACGTCACCGGCGACTCGCTGAAACTGGCCCGGGACGCGGCCGCGCGGCCCGCTGCGGAATTCATTGTGTTCTGCGGTGTGCACTTCATGGCCGAGTCCGCCGACATCCTGACCTCGGCCCGGCAGCGGGTGATCTTGCCGGATCTCGCCGCGGGCTGCTCGATGGCAGATATGGCCACCAACCAGCAGGTGCGCGAGGCATGGGATGTGTTGAGCGACGCAGGCGTCGCCGCGTCGACGATCCCGGTGACGTATATGAATTCCTCGGCCGCGATCAAGGGCTTCACCGGTGAACACGGCGGCTTGGTGTGCACCTCCTCCAACGCGAAGCGGGCACTGCAATGGGCCTTCACGCAAGGCGAGAAAGTGCTCTTCCTTCCCGATCAGCACCTAGGGCGCAACACCGCCGTTCGAGAACTCGGCCTCTCGCTCGAGGACTGCGTGCTGTTCGACCCACACAAGCCGGGTGGCGGCCTCACCACGCAGCAACTGCGCAGCGCGACGATGGTCCTGTGGCGCGGGCATTGCTCCGTGCACGGCCGGTTCACCGCCGAAAACGTCGACGACGTCCGGGCGCGCATCCCCGGTGTGCAGATTTTGGTGCACCCGGAATGCCGATATGAGGTGGCCCAGAAGGCAGACCTGATCGGGTCGACCGAATTCATCATCAAGACCCTGGACGTTGCCCCGGCAGGATCGTCCTGGGCCATCGGCACCGAGCTGAACCTCGTTCGCCGGCTGGCCGGTCAGCATCCCGACAAGCGCATCGTCTTTCTGGAGAAGACGGTCTGCTACTGCGCGACGATGAACCGGATTGACCTGCCGCACCTTGTGCAGTCACTTGAATCACTCGTGCGGGGCGAGGTCATCAACCAGATCACCGTCGCACCGAGCGTCGCCGACCACGCCCGCACCGCCCTCGACCGGATGCTCGCCCTGCCGCAGCTGCCCACTACTCTGGATTAGGTGAAGCTGCTGCGCCGCCGGTCCGCCGAGCCCGAAGACCTTGTCGTCGATGTCGAACAAGCTGTCGTCACCAAGGGTCGACCGACCCCGAAGCGGCGTGACTCGACGCCACGCCGGCAACCGGTGACCCAGGCCCCACGCAACCGCAAGGAGGCCTACCGGTGGCAGAAGGAGCAGGCGCAGCGGGCCCGCACCTCTCCCGGGTCGACTGGCACGACGTTGCGAGGTCCCGCCTACCGCGAGGCTCTGCGGCGGGGAGACACCACCGTCCTGCCCCGCCGCGACCAGGGCCCGGCCCGCAAGCTTGCCCGTGACTGGGTCGATTCGCGCCGTCTGTTCAGCAACTATCTGCTGGTGCTCTTCCCGGTGATGATCATCGGCTACTTGATTCCGTTCCTGAACCTGGCCGTAATCATCCTGTTTTTCGCATTCCTCATCGAGTGGTATCTCACCGGACGACGGATCAAGGCACTCGCCGAGTCCCGTGGCATCGAGGTCAACGCTGGGCCGATGTCGCTCGGCTTTTACGCGGGCAGCCGCGCCTACCTGCCCCGCCGTTGGCGGATGCCGGCACCGCAGGTGTCCCTCGGCGATCCCATCTGACCGCAGCCGATCACTCCCGCACCCACCGGTGGCGGGCTGCCCCCCGCGACGGCGTCCCGGTCAGGACTCCGACAACGACATCGGCCCGTAGACCAGCTCGCCGTCGGTGAGCAGGCTGACCTGTGCCACGCCGGACTCGGCTAACTCACGCCAGCTCTCGCCCAGCCAGCTCTCAGCATCGGACTGGCTTGCATGCGAGGGCGACGACGGTGTGCTCAAGGTCGCCCCGTCGGAGTCCTCGAGGCGCCATACCCAGCTCACGATCGGGTCTCCGCTTCCGCCACGGCAACCAGCCAGTTCAAGGCCTCGCTGGCGTGGCGATCCGGTGGAAATACCGGGTAGAACACCCGCTCGATCCGGCCGCCACGCACGATCATCGTCAGCCGCCGGTAGCGCGTTGAACCCTCGACGTCGAACGTCGGCAAACGCAGCGCCGCCGCCAGCGTGAGACCCGGATCGGAGAGCAGCAAGAACGGCAGCTCGAGCCGGTGCGCCGCCTCGGCCTGCTCGTCGGCGGACTGACTCGACAGGCCGAACACCTCGGCTCCGACGCGGGCCAGCTCGGCATGGTGGTCGCGGAACGAGCATGCCTCTGGGGTGCAGCCGCGCGCGCCCGGAATCTCGTCCCAGCCTTCGGGTAAGGACACACCGGGGCGCCCGGTCATCGGGTAGACGTAGAGCACCGCGCGAGGGGCACCGATCGACGACAACCGCACGACATCGCCCGACGTGGACGCGAATGTGAGGTCAGGAAGGGCGGCGCCGGGCAGATGGCCGGCCGCCCCGTCGTCCGCGGGAACGGGCAGGCCTGCGGGTAGCTCGGTGTACGTGCCAGCCATGCCATGAACGTAGACCGCACCCCGACCGGCAAGATGAACGCCGTGTCCCAGCCAGCGCCTACGCCGGACCTCAGCTCTGTCGCCGCCGACATCGAGTGGCCCGACCACGACGCCGAGCGGCAGGCCCGAGAGCGCCACCGGGCCCTGATCAAGCCGGCCGGTTCGCTCGGCAAACTCGAGGCACTGAGCGTTTGGGTGAGCGGGGTGCAGGGACAGTGTCCGCCGGATGATTTCGTGCGGCCTCGGGTAATCGTGTTCGCTGGCGATCACGGCATCGCAGCGGCCGGGATGTCGGCGTACCCAGTCGGGGTAACCGCGCAGATGGTGGCCAACGTCGTCAACGGCGGCGCGGCCGTCAATTCCCTTGCCGAGCTCGCCGGCGCCACCGTCCGGGTAGTCGACCTCGCGGTCGATGCCAACACCCCGTCCGCGATCTCTGGGCACAAGATCCGCCGCACCAGCGGACGCATCGACCGCGAGGACGCGCTGTCAGCGGATGAAGGCCGCGCCGCCGTCGCCGCGGGCATCGCGATCGCCGACGAGGAAATCGACGCCGGTGCGGACCTGCTCGTCGTCGGTGCCATAGGCATCGCCAACACCACACCCGCCGCGGTGCTGATCTCGGTCCTGACCAACACCGAGCCGATCAAGGTCGTCGGCCGGGACACAACTATCGATGACGACCGTTGGATGCGAAAGGCAACCGCAGTGCGTGACGCCCGGCTGCGAGCGTGGCCGCATCGGGCCGATCCGATGCAGCTGTTGACCGTCGCAGGCGGCGCGGATCTGGCCGCGATGGCCGGCTTCCTGCTGCGGGCCGCTGCTCGCCGGACCCCGGTGCTACTGGACGGCCTGGTGGTGAGCGCCGCCGCAGTCGTCGTGCACGAGGAGGCGCCTCGCGCGATGCGGTGGTGGCAGGCCGGGCAGGTGTCACCCGAACCCGCTCACGCGATCGCGCTAACCCAGCTCGGTCTCGAGCCGATCCTTGACCTGCAGATCAGCCTCGGAGAGGGCTCCGGTGCGCTCGTGGCGCTGCTCGTGCTGCGGGCCGCCGTCCGCACCCTGGCCGAGATGGCGACCTTCGAGGAGGCCGGCGTTAACGACGGCTCACCGGGCATGTGATTCGACGAACGGCGGCTTGACTACACGCACCGGCGAGGGCCGGCCGCGCACGTCCACCGACACCTCGTCACCCTCGGTGATCCCGGACCTGGCGTCGATCAGCGCCAGCCCGATGCCATTCTTCAGCGAGGGGGAAAAGGTGCCGCTGGTGACTTCGCCGACGGTGCCACCGTCCGCGCTGAGAACCGGCATATGGGCCCGCGGGATGCCGCGGTCGAGAGCCTTGAGTCCCCACAAGAGCCGGGTCGCTCCGGCGGCCTTCTCGGCGAGCAATGCCTCGCGGCCCCAGAATGCGTCCTTCTTCCAACCGACCGCCCACCCGGCCCTGGCCTGCAACGGCGAGATCGACAGCGACAGGTCCTGGCCATGCAGCGGATAACCCATCTCGGTTCGCAACGTGTCGCGCGCGCCTAACCCCGCTGGCCTCCCGCCGAACTCCCGGATGACGTCGGTCAGCGCGTCCCAGAGGCCAACCGTGTCCGCCCACGATGGAATCAGCTCATACCCGTGCTCGCCGGTGTAACCGGTTCGGCAGATCCGCACCGGTCGCCCGTCGTACGTGGCGTCGGCGTAGGCCATGTAGGGCAGCTGGGCTGGCAGCCCCAGCCGCTCGAGTACCGCGGCGGATCGCGGTCCCTGCACCGCAAGTACTCCGAAAGCAACGTGCTGGCCGGTGACCGTGATCCCCGCAGGAGCGGCTGCGGCCAGCCGCCGGACCACCTCGGCGGTATTCGCCGCGTTCGGGACGAGAAACACCTCGTCGTCAGACACGAGGTAGGCGATCAGGTCGTCGACCACGCCACCTGATACGTCGCAACACAGGGTGTACTGCGCCTGTCCAGGCTGGATGCGGTCCAAGTCGTTGGTGAGGCACGCGTTGACGAACGCGCGCGCGCCATGGCCGCGAACGCTGGCCTTGCCGAGGTGGCAGACATCGAAGATGCCGACCTGTTCGCGGACCGCGGTGTGCTCCTTGATCACCCCACCACCGCTCGCTGCGTACTCGATGGGCATCTCCCAGCCGCCGAAGTCGGCCAGCTTTGCGCCCAGATCGACATGGCGCTCGTACAACGGCGACCGCAACAGGCTCATGCGCAGCACCGTACCGACCGTTCTACGATCCCCCGCATGCCCAAGATCTCTCTGGTCGATGCCGCTGCGGCATTCGGCGACGAGGCCGTCGTCATCGGCGTGCATTCCTCCGACAATGGCCCGGTACTTGCCGCTGGCGCAGAACCCGTCGACGCGGTTCTGGGCGGACGACTCACCGCGGCCCTGACGACCGCAGGCGCCACCGGCAAGCTCGACGAGGTGACCAAAATCCCAACCCTCGGACTCGCCCCGTTCCCCCTCGTCGTGGCTAGCGGCGTAGGACCGGCGAACGGCGTCCTCGACGACGAGGTAGTGCGGGGGGCGGTCGGCGCGGCGATGCGCGCCCTCGGCGGCACTGCCCGGGTACGTACCGCCATCGGCGACGCTGCGAGCGCGGCCGCCGAGGGAGCACTGTTCGGCTCCTATGCATTCAGCAGCTACAAGTCCACCGCAGTACCGCCAGCCGCGCGTCGAGTGTCGATCGGCGTCAGCCGTCCGCGTGACGCGCACGCCCGGGCCGGACTGCGCCGCGCGCAGGTCGTCGGCCAGGCCGTCTCGCTTACCCGCGACCTGGTGAATACCCCTCCGAACGACATGTACCCCGCCGCTCTTGCCCGGCGCGCCACCGAGGTTGCTAACGCAGCCGGGATCGACGTCGAGGTGCTCGATGAGAAAGACCTGACCCGCGGCGGCTACGGAGGGATCGTCGGGGTGGGCGCCGGCTCGGCCCGTCCGCCCCGTCTTGTCCGGCTGACCTACCGCCCTGCCAGGCCGCGCGGCCGGGTGGCGCTGATCGGTAAGGGCATCACCTTCGACAGCGGCGGCTACAACCTCAAACCAGGTCCCGGCATGGCGCACATGAAATCTGACATGGGCGGCGCCGCGGCGGTCATCGCCTCAATGGCGGCGCTTGCCGGGTTGCAGGTCCCAGTCGAGGTGATCGCCACCGTCCCGATCGCCGAGAATCTCATGTCGGGCACCGCTTACCGGCCCTCGGACGTGCTGACCCTGCGTGGTGGGCGCACCGTGGAGATCACGAACACCGACGCCGAAGGACGGGTCGTGCTTGCCGACGCGATTGTGCGGGCCGTGGAGGACCGCCCCGACTACCTGATCGAGACCTCGACCCTTACCGGCGGGCAGGTCGTGGCGCTGGGACTACGGGTCATCGCAGCGATGGGCGATCCGGCCCTGCGCGACCGGGTCGTCGCCGCCGGGAACGCCACCGGGGAGCACGTGTGGGCGATGCCGCTGCCCGACGAGCTGCGGACCGCGCTGGATTCGCCGATCGCGGATCTGATCAATGCGCCGAGCGAGCGATGGGCGCAGATGTTGGTAGCCGGGGTGTTCCTCGGTGACTTCGTGCCGGATGGCCTGCCTTGGGTGCACCTCGACATCGCCGGCCCTGCGTACAACCCCGGAGCGGCACATGGATACACCCCGAAGGGAGCAACGGGCGCCGTCGTGCGCACGCTGATCGCCGCCGTCGAGGATCTCGCGGAAGTCGGTTAGCGGGGCACCGGACGGTCATGCGATTCGGCGACGGCTGCCGCGTGCTCAGCCCGCTGCCACAATCGGCGATAGGCCCGGCCACGGACACGTTCGCCGTTGACCGCAGCCCAGATACAAATCGCGGCCAACGGCAGTTCCAACACCACCGCCGAGGCGACAGACCAGCTCAGCAGCCGCGGATCGGACGTGGTGACGACGTCAAACCAGGCGTCGACCAGAAGCATCGTGGCGGCAACCGCGGCAAGGGGAGCGGTGGCCGTGCGCCGCCGAATGGCCGCGAAAGCCAGCGCGGCAAGCACCGCGCACATGGTCAGGTCGTAGCCGACCCAAGCGATGTCGTAGTGCACCGAGCGGGTGTGCCGAGGCAGGTTGAGCGCCAGGTAAACGATCCACGGCACAAGCCCGACGACACAGAGCGCCGCCAGCGGCCCCAACCAACGCGGGAGCGGCAGCTTCTCGTGGGCCGGCGGTTCCGCAGCGCGCGTCGCCCGGACGGTGTCGGCGGGCGAGCCGGACGGCAACCCCTCGGGCAGATCGCGCGGATCGTCGGCATCGCGGCCAGTGGTGGTCATTGCGACGGCCCGTTCCGGCCGGGCGGGCCGGTATCGCCGGCGGCCTTGCGCCGGGCGGTCCAATCGCGCATTCGCTTGGGATAACCCACAACGCCTACGTCGTACAACGGAATCGCGTGCTTGCGGGCGAACTCCCGCGCGCCGTCGGCTCCACGCACACGTCGACGCGTCCACTCACCACTACCGGCCACGAGGACGACCGTGGTCTCGGTAACCGCCGTGCGTGGCTCGATGAATGCCTCGACCCCAGCGTGCGAGGCCACGAAGCTGGCAAGGTGCGCCAGATCCACGGCATCGGCCGTGCGAATCGTCCCAGGGCGGTTCTTCGTGCGGCGGAACAAACCCACGGGACTCCCCCTCTGATCAGACCATGCACGCGCCGTCCATGATCTCACTGCAACCTGGCAGAACCGGTCACCCTTCGGTGTTCCCCTGCCTGGCCAAGTGCCAAGATGCAGGATGACAGAGACGAAATCCCACCCTCTCTCGAGCTGAGCGCAGGAGAACACCGTGGCAGACAACACAGCCGATCTCGTGATCCTCGGCGCCGGTAGCGGCGGCTACGCCGCTGCGCTGCGTGCCGCAGAACTCGGCAAGTCCGTCGTGCTCATTGAGAAGGACAAGGTGGGCGGCACCTGCCTGCACCGGGGTTGCATTCCGACCAAAGCGCTGCTGCACGCTGGCGAGATCGCCGACCAGGCCCGTGAGAGCGCGCAGTTCGGCGTCAACGCCACGTTTGAGGGCATCGACATGGCCGGCGTCCATAAATACAAGGACGGCGTCGTCAGCAAGAACCACAAGGGCCTGGTCGGCCTGGTCAAGAGCCGGGGCATCCAGATCGTCGAGGGCGAGGGCCGGCTGACCGGGCCGAAGACGGTGGCGGTCAACGGCGACACGTACACCGGCGGGAACGTCGTCTTGGCGACGGGGTCTTATTCGCGCACGCTGCCGGGCCTCGACCTGGACGGGCAACGGGTGATCGCGAGCGAGCACGCGCTCCAACTCGACCATGTCCCCGCGTCGGCGATTGTGCTCGGCGGCGGCGTCATCGGCGTCGAGTTCGCCAGCGCCTGGAAATCCTTCGGTGCCGACGTGACCATCGTCGAGGCGCTGCCCCACCTCGTCCCGCTCGAGGATGAGGCCAACTCCAAGCTGCTCGAGCGGGCATTCCGCAAACGGAAAATCGACTTCAAGCTCGGCGCCCGGTTCGAGCGCGTCGAGCACACCGACAACGGCGTCCGGGTCCACCTCGAAGGCGGTGACACGCTCGAAGCTGAGCTCTTGCTGGTCGCCGTTGGACGCGGGCCGGTCTCGGCGGGGCTGGGCTATGAGGAGCAGGGCATCACCCTCGACCGTGCCTTCGTCGTCGTCGACGAGTACTGCCGAACAAGCGTTGAGGGCGTTTACGCGGTCGGTGACCTGATCCCTACCCTGCAGCTGGCGCACGTCGGTTTTGCCGAGGGAATCATGGTGGCCGAGCACGCCGCGGGCCTACCCGCCGTGCCGATCGACTACGCCGGCGTGCCGCGGATCACGTACTCGGCGCCGGAGGTCGCCTCGGTCGGGCTGACCGAGGCGCAGGCAGCCGAGAAGGTCGGTGCCGACAAGATCAAGACGGTAACGTACGACCTGTCTGGCAACGGACGCAGCGCGATACTCAACGCCAAAGGCGCGGTAAAGCTGGTCGCCCAGATCGACGGCCCGGTGCTGGGCGTCCACATCGTTGGCGAGCGCGTCGGGGAACTGATTGCCGAAGCACAGTTGATCTACAACTGGGAGGCGCTGCCCAGCGAGGTTGCGCAGCTGATCCACCCGCACCCGACACAATCCGAGGCGATCGGCGAAGCACACCTGCTGATGGCCGGCAAGCCTCTGCACGTGCACGACTGACGCCACGTCCGCCCAGCTAAGGAGTCGTTAGACCATGCCGGTCTCCGTGACCATGCCCCGCCTCGGTGAAAGCGTCACCGAAGGCACTGTGACCCGCTGGCTGAAGAACGAGGGCGACCACGTCGACGCCGACGAGCCGTTGCTGGAAGTGTCGACTGACAAGGTCGACACCGAGGTGCCCTCCCCCGCCTCGGGAGTACTCACCTCGATCAAAGTGCGCGAGGACGAGACCGTCGACATCGGCGTGGAGCTGGCGGTGATCGGCGACGAAGGTGACAGCGGGGCGGCGGAGACAGACGGTGGCGAAGCCGAGACCTCCCGCGACACCGACGCTGGCGGCGAAGCCGAGACCTCCC
>JBDUCV010000092.1:0-7814 GCA_040003255.1 Actinomycetota bacterium | reverse complement strand
TCGCGGTCATCAAGGTCGTCGGCGTCGGCGGCGGCGGCGTCAACGCCGTCAACCGAATGATCGAAGTCGGCCTCAAGGGCGTCGAGTTCATCGCGGTGAACACGGACGCGCAGGCGTTGCTGATGAGCGACGCCGACGTCAAGCTCGACGTCGGGCGTGAGCTCACCCGAGGGCTCGGCGCCGGCGCCCAGCCCGACGTCGGCCGAAAGGCGGCGGAGGACCATAAGGACGAGATCGAGGAAGTGCTCAAGGGCGCCGACATGGTGTTTGTCACGGCCGGCGAGGGTGGCGGTACTGGCACTGGTGGCGCCCCAGTTGTTGCGAGCATTTCCCGCAAACTCGGTGCGCTCACCATCGGCGTGGTCACCCGGCCGTTTTCTTTTGAGGGCAAGAAGCGAGCCAGCCAGGCCGACGACGGAATCGAGGCGCTACGTGCCGAGTGCGACACCCTCATCGTCATCCCCAACGACCGGCTGCTGCAGATCTCCGAGCAGAACGTCAGCGTCATGGACGCCTTCCGCAGCGCCGACCAGGTGCTGCTGTCCGGCGTGCAGGGGATCACTGATCTGATCACCACCCCCGGGCTGATCAACCTGGACTTCGCCGACGTCAAGAGCGTCATGAGCGGCGCGGGCTCGGCCCTCATGGGCATCGGCTCGGCACGCGGCGAGAACCGGGCGCGCAATGCCGCCGAGATCGCGATCGCCAGTCCGCTGCTCGAGGCCAGCATGGAAGGCGCCCGGGGGGTGTTGCTGTCGATCTACGGCGGATCCGACCTCGGCCTGTTCGAGATCAACGACGCGGCGTCACTGGTCGCCGAGGCCGCACACCCCGACGCCAACATCATCTTCGGCGCGGTCATCGACGACACGCTGGGCGATGAGGTCAGGGTGACGGTGATCGCCGCCGGGTTCGACAGCGGACAGTTGCCATACAAGAAGGTGGACGTGCGCCGCGAGTCCGGCACCGACTCTGCCTTCAGCAGCACCACCGCGCATCCCGGCCATTCCGGTCAGGTCAACGGGGCGAGCACTCCGGGATGGCCGCTGCCGTCATCGGCCATCGGGCGCGAGGCAGTCATGCTCGACGACGAGCTCGACGTGCCCGATTTCCTCAAGTCCTAGCCGGTCGGTGACTGCATCCGGCGGCCGTATCCTGGCAAGTGACCCAGCTCGCCGGGCGGAGCTCGTTTCCGCGCTGGCTCGCGTCCGTTCCCGAATCCATGACGCCTGCGCCGAAGTCGATCGCGACGTGCATGCGCTCACCCTTGTTGCCGTCACCAAAGGGTTCCCAGCGTCCGACATCGCCACCCTGGCCGAGCTGGGCGTGCGTGACATCGGCGAGAGCCGCGACCAGCACGCCAAGGTGAAAGTCGCCGAGCTGGCCGGGTCGCCAACCGCCGGCGTGCTGCGCTGGCATTTTGTCGGCCGGCTGCAAACGAACAAGGCCCGGTCGGTCTCGCAGTACGCCGACGTCGTGCACTCGGTCGATCGGCCCGAAGTGGTTGCCGCTCTCGGGGCCGGCGCCACCCACGCGCAGCGCTCGATCGATGTCTTTGTCCAGATCAGCCTCGACGATGATCCCGCCCGGGGTGGTATTTCCGCGCCGGGCATGGCGGCCCTGGCCGACCTCGTCGCCGCGAGCAAACGACTGCGGCTGCTAGGGGTGATGGCCGTCGTTCCGATGGGCGCCGATCCCGACGCAGCCTTCGGCGAACTCTCCAGGCTGGCGGCCGAGCTGCGTATCGCGCATCCCGAGGCCACAGCGATCTCCGCGGGGATGAGCGCCGACCTCGAAGCAGCGATTCGACACGGCGCAACACACCTTCGGCTCGGTTCGGCGTTGCTTGGCCGTCGAAGCCCCGATGTCGGCTAGCGTCGCATCCGAGCAACACCGTGACGAGTGGAGGACGACATGCCCGGAGCCATGCGCAAGATGGGCGTCTACCTCGGCCTGGTCGAGGACGACGAGGACGCGTACGGCGCCGACGGCGCGGACTCCTACGACCGCGGCCGGATGACCCGAGCCGACCAGTCGGAGCGCTACCAGCGCGGCGCGGACCCCACCGGCCACGTCGTGCACCGCGAGTGGACCGAGGCCGACGCGGCCGCCGGTGCGGCCTACGCAGGTGAGTACGCCGACTACGAATACCCCGCCTACCGGATCACTACGCTGCATCCGCGTACCTACAACGAGGCCCGCACGATCGGGGAGCATTTCCGTTCCAACACCCCGGTGATCATGAACTTGTCCGAGATGGACGACGCCGACGCCAAGCGGCTGGTCGACTTCGCGGCTGGACTCACCTTCGGCCTGCACGGGCGCATCGAGCGGGTGACCGCCAAGGTCTTCCTGCTCAGCCCGAACAATGTCACCGTGACGGCCGCAGACAAGGCGCGCATCGCCGAGGGCGGCTTCTTCAACCAGTCGTGACTGCATAGGCACCGGCGGCGCGGGGACCCCTCCGCCTGGCACGATGGAGCCTTGTCGCGCGGAAGCCTTCTGCGCGGGCCGTGAGCGCCGGGAATGAGAGAGAGCGACCCGAGCAGATGACGCTGTTCTGGAGCCTGCTCGCGTTCTTGCTCTACCTGTACCTACTCATGGTGTTGACCCGGATCGTCATCGACGTCACCCGGCAGTTTGCCCGATCGTGGCGCCCGGTCGGCGTGACCGCGGTCGGGCTCGAGGTCGTCTACGCCAGCACCGACCCTCCCGTCCGGCTGTTGCGGCGGCTCATCCCACCCCTCCGGCTGGGGGGCATCAGCCTGGATCTGAGCATCATGATCCTGTGGATCGCTATCCTGGTCCTCCGGTCACTCGCACTGTCCTTCGCTTGACAGACCCGACGGGATTCGCGGGTGGCACGGACAGTCCGCGAGCGGACTTACGAGGATGGTGGATGAAGAGCGCGTGATTGTTCGCGACAGAGGAGGGTGGATGCACCACATCAACGTCGTGCCAGCGGTCGCGTCGACCCGCCGCAGGCGGCAAAGGGCCGACCGTCGGGCCCGAACGGCGGGTGCCCGCGCTTGCACCTGCGCCGTACCACCTGCATCATCCGCATCAGTACCCGTTCAGCGCACAGCGTCGCAGCCAGCCGGTTCGACAGCCTTACTATCTCGAGGTGAGAAGAATGCCGCTCACACCCGCTGAGGTTCACAACGTCGCATTCAAGAAGCCGCCGATCGGTAAGCGCGGTTACGACGAGGAGGAAGTCGATGCCTTCCTCGATGTTGTCGAGGTCGAGCTCGCCCGGCTGATCGAGGAGAACAATGACCTGCGGTCGCGTGGCGGTGGGGGAGCCAACGGCGCAAAGAGCGGGGTGAACCCGGCCGAACTCGCCGCCGTACGCGATGAGAACAACCGGCTGCAGGTCCGGATCGGCGAGCTGGAGAAGGCGCTCACCCAGGGCAACGACGGAGCAGCGCAGCAGGTGGTGGCGCTTCAACAGCAACTCGCCCAAGCCGAACGGCAACTTGCCGCCGACCGGCAGGCGTTGCAGCAGGCCCAACAGGCAGCCCAGCAGGCCCAACAGGCGGCGGCGCAGGGTCAAGGGCCGTCCGCCGAGGCTCACCACGCGCAGGCGGTGCAGATGCTGGCCTTGGCGCAGCAGACTGCTGACACCCACCTGACACAGTCCAAGGCCGAGGCCGAGCGGCTGCTGTCCGAGGCGCAGGCGAATGCCCAGGCCACCCTCGCCGCAGCTCAGTCCCAAGCGGACAAGCAGCTCAGCGAAGCGCGCACCCGCGCCGAGCAACTCGACCGTGACAGCAATGGCCGCGCCAGCCAAGCACTCCGCGACGCCGAGCAGCGGGCAACCACCATCACCGCCCAGTTCGAGCAGCGCAAGGATGCCCTCGAGCGACGGGTGGAGCAGCTGCGGACCTTCGAGCGGGAGTACCGCACCCGGCTCAAGAGCTACCTCGAGTCCCAGCTGCGTGATCTGGACGCCAGTGGTTGGGCCGAGCCCGCCCAGCAGTCGCGAGACTCAGCGCAGGCGACGCCGCAGGCCTGACCGGGACGTCAAGCCCGGCGCAGCCACAGGTGCAGACCGAGGTCGTCATCCTCGGCCGCAAACATGTCCGTCGCCGTCGCAGGGGCACCCTCGACGACTGACACGGCCAGCACCTCGCGGCCGAGGTCATCGCTGTGCCTCCGGATCGCCTCGGCCGGTTCGGGCGAGCCGCCCACCCGCCACCAGAGCTCGATCCGGTCGGTAACTTCGAGCCCGGCGTTCTTGCGGGCATCTTGGACGAGGCGCACCACGTCGCGCGTCAAGCCGAGCAGCCGCAGCTCGTGGGTGAGTTCCAGATCCAGCGCCACCGTGTCAGCGCCGGATCCGGCAACCGCCCAGCCCGATCGCGGTGTCTCGCTGATCACGATGTCGTCACCGCCGACCGCGACCACCTCACCGTCCACCGTGACGGTGGCTTGACCGGCCCGATACGCGGCGACCAGCGCCACCGGCTCGCTATCAGTGATCGCGGCAGCGACGGCTGGCGTGCGGTTGCCAAAGCGCTTGCCCAGTGCCCGGAAGTTGGGCCGGACCATCAGCTCGATCAGGTCGTCGGTGTCAGCGAGGTTGGCGAGCTCGACGACGTTGAGCTCGTCGGCAACCTCGCGGCGCAGCTCCTCGGGGATCTGGGTCCAGCCGGGTGCCGAGATGAGCGCGCGGGCCAGGGGCTGGCGGGTCTTCACGTTCGATCCCGCACGGGCGGAGCGGCCCAGTTCGACCAGTCGCCGCACGACCGCAACCTGCTCGCTCAGCGCCGCCTCGACGGAGCCCGGGTCGGGTCGCGGCCATGACGCGAGGTGAACTGAATCGGTTCCGCTGACCTCGGCGAACAGCGCCGACCACACTTCGTCAGTGACGAAGGGCACGAACGGGGCGAGTAACCGGGTGAGGATCTGGAGGCAGTCGTGCAGCGTCTGCAAGGCGGCCGGGTCGCCGTCCCAGAACCGTCGCCGAGACCGGCGCACATACCAGTTCGACAGGTCGTCGATGTAACCGGCGAGCGCTTTGCCCGCGCGTTGGGTGTCGTAGGCCTCGAGGGCTGCGTCGACCTCGACGGCCAGCCGGGCGACCTCGCTGCGTGCCCATCGGTCGAGCAGTGACGGCTCGACCCGGTCGCGGCCGGGCTCCCACTCGCTGGCGCGCGCGTACAGCGACTGGAACGAGGCGACCGACCAGTACGTCCGGATCACCTTAGAGGCGATCTCTTCCAGCACCTTGTGGCCCACCCGGCGCGCCGACCACGGTGAACCTCCGGCCAGCATGAACCAGCGCACCGCGTCGGCGCCGTGCCGATCCATCAGCGGAATGGGTTCGAGGATGTTTCCGAGGTGCTTGCTCATCTTGCGGCCGTCCTCGGCCAGCAGCAGACCCAGGCACACCACGGTGCGATACGGGCTCCGGTCAAACACCAGGGTGCCAACAACCATCAATGTGTAGAACCAGCCGCGCGTCTGGTCAATCGCCTCGCAGATGAAATGCGCCGGGTAGTTCTCACTCGCCAGTTGCTCGTTGTGGTGCGGCGCACCGAACTGGGCGAAGGGCATCGAGCCGGAGTCGAACCACGCGTCGATCACCTGGGGCACGCGGCGGTAGGTGCCCTCCTCGCCCGGACGAGTGAACGTCACATCGTCGACGAACGGTCGATGCGGGTCGAGCTCCGACAGGTCGTGACCGACGAGGTCGGACAGCTCGGCGAGCGAGCCCACACACACCACGCGGGCCGGGTCGGCGTCGTTGCGCCAGATCGGCAGCGGCGTGCCCCAGTACCGATCACGCGACAGCGCCCAGTCGACGTTGTTGGTCAACCAGTCACCGAATCGACCGTGCTTGATGGTGGGCGGGATCCAGTTGGTCTGCTCGTTCTCAGCGAGCAGCCGGTCCTTGACCGCGGTGGTGCGGACGTACCACGACGGCAGCGCGTAGTACATCAGCGGTGTGTGACAGCGCCAGCAGTGCGGATAGGAGTGTGGGTAGGGCAGGTGGCGCATCAGCAGCCCGCGGGCGCGCAAGTCGGCAACCAGGTGCTCGTTGGCGTTCTTGAAGAACATCCCGCCGATCTCGGGGACCTCGGGCCGAAAGTGGCCGTCCGGGCCGATCGGGTTCACCACCGGCAGGTCATAGAGCCGGGCCACCGCCAGGTCGTCCGCGCCGAACGCAGGCGACTGGTGCACCAATCCCGAGCCGTCTTCGGTGGTGACGTAGTCGGCGAGAACGACGTAGTTCGCCTCGGCCAGCTCGACCAGCTCGAACGGACGCTGATAGCGCCATCGTTCCAACTCGGCACCGGCGTAGCTGCGCAGGATCTCGCTGTCGGGGCCGAGTGCTTTCTCCACCAGCGGTTCGGCGACGACGAAGGTGCCCTGCGCGGTGCGAGCGACGACGTAGCGGACGTCGGGATTCACGGCGACCGCGGTGTTGGACGGCAGCGTCCATGGCGTAGTCGTCCAGACGAGTAGTTCCGCCTGCCCCGCCTCGGGCCCGGAGGTCAGCGCCATCCGCACGTACACGGACGGGTCGAGAACCTCGGTGTAGACGCCCTCCTGGCCAAGTTCGTGGTCGGACAACCCGGTTCCGCACCGAGGGCAGTACGGCGTGACCCGATAGTCCTCGACGAGCAGACCTTGTTCGAAGATCGTCTTCAGTGCCCACCATACGGACTCGATGTAGGCCGGGCTCATCGTCCAGTAGGCGTCGGCGTAGTCGGCCCAGTAGCCCATCCGTTCGCTCATCTGCTCGAACGCGTCGACGTGGCGCTGCACGGACTCGCGGCAGCGCGCGTTGAATGCGGCGATGCCGAAGGCGTCGATATCGGGCTTGCCGGTGAAGCCCAACTCCTTCTCAACCGCCAGCTCGACGGGCAGGCCATGACAGTCCCACCCCGCCATCCGCGCAACGTGGTAGCCCTTCATCGTCTTGAACCGCGGGAAGAGGTCCTTGAACACCCGGGCTTCGACGTGATGCGTGCCCGGCATCCCGTTCGCGGTGGGCGGCCCCTCATAGAACGTCCATGCAGGACCGTCCGCCGTCGCCTGCAGGCTGCGCTGGAAAACCTTGCCGGCCGACCAACGCTCGATCACTCGATGGTCGAGACTCGGCAGGTCGACGTGCGGGGGGAGCGGCTGGTAGGCGCTCACGGTTCTCCTCGGCTCTGCATCCTGGCCGAGGGACGACAACTGTTGCCAGCCACCGCGGTACCACCCTCGTTGACCCGGATCGAATCCGATCCGCGCCCACTCAGTTGCTCGCCCGGGTCTAGTAGGGCATTTGGCCCGTTCTGCCGGAGCTCGGAGGTGATTTGGCCGGCGGGTCAGTGCCCCGGGCTCACACCGTCCCCGGGTCGCTCATGCCTGATGGCCGCGGCTACTTGTCCTCGTCGTCGCGCCGTTCATCGTAGCCGGATCGAGCCGACGCTGGCCGCCGACGTCCGTTCGGCGGCGATTGGTGCATTCGCGTACGGCGTGGTCAGTGGCGAAGCAGCGCGGGGCCTCGTATATTTGCCGCCTTCGCGGACGCACCATTTCCGGGCGTCCGCGTCAGCTTGTCTCCTGTGGACGGAAGGGGCCGCCATGCCCGCCCTGTCAGCGAGGATCAGCCGCGCGCTGCGGCTCGCGAGCGCGACGTCCGAAGGTGCGAGCAGCGCGACGCGCAAACCAGTGGCCGCCGCTAGCGCGGCCACTCGAGCGCGGGTTGTGACTGCCCGGACGGCGGCCCCGGCAGCCAAGAAGGCGCCGGCGAAGAAAGCGCCGGTAAAGAAGGCAGCGCCTGCCAAGAAAGCAGCGCCGGTAAAGAAGGCAGCGCC
>JBDUCV010000091.1:0-7815 GCA_040003255.1 Actinomycetota bacterium | reverse complement strand
GACCCGTTCGATCTCGCCCAGCACCCTGACCTCTCGCGCCGACCGCGCCGAGGGCAGGCGGGTCTTGTGGGCGTAGTAGGAGTTCGACGCGATCGGCACGCCGGGGTCAGTGAGCACGCGGCAGATCGGCGCGACGCCGATGGCCGGACCCCGTGAACTGATCCACTTCGAGTGAGAGTCGTTCTTGATCGGGTGTTGCGAACTGCGGCGTAGACCGAGCGGTGGTTGAACTATGTGGCGTGGCCCCGCCTGTGCTCCCACGCTTCGGTGAGGAGGTCGCGGACGAGTGTCTCGTCGGCATGGACCAGGTCGATCTCAATGCAGGCGAGCCTCTTACCCCAGTAGAACTCGCGGCACGAGTTTGGCCAATTCGCGGCTGCGGAGCGGATGCCGTGTTCGTCGAGCATGGCCCGAAGCCGGTCGGGGTTAGGCAGGGTGGCGAAAATACGCCCGGCGACCCGGAAGGATACGAACCCGTGGTGGTCCTGTTCGACGGTGTCAGGTAGGGCCAGCGCCAGTTGCCGGGCGGCGATGTCGGTGATCACGCTCAGTCGAGCGGGCTGTGGAAGTACCAGAGGTGACCTTCGAGGTCGCGGGCGCCGTATTCGCGCACGCCGTAGGGCTGGTCCACCGGCGCCTTAAGGACGTCAGCTCCCCGCTGCTTGGCGTAGGCGTAATGGGCGTCCGCATCTTCGACGCCAATGACGACCATGCTGCTCACGCCGCCGAGTTCCCTCGGAGAGCGGTAACCCTCCCCGGAGGGGTGCAGCCAGATCGACTGGTCTCCGGCGAACAGTTCACCGTGCACGGCTCGCCCGTCCGGGCCGAGTTCGAGCGAGCCCGCGGTCAGCCCGAACGTGTCGGTCAGGTATGCGTGCGCGGCTGTCAGGTCGTCATAAACCAGCAATGTCGTGGTGCTGCGGATCGGGATTTCAAGCATCGTCATCTCCTCCATGATTGAGAACAGCTGATCGGGTGAGGTATCTCCGGTGCGGACGATTTCGCGGGTGATCGATCGCAGATGTGTACTAAGCCGCGCGGCGGCGGCCAGACCGCGGTCGGTCTCCTCGGCGTGGCGGGCCACCATCGAGGCAAAGTCCCAGTCCGGCTCGTCGAGCAGTGAGCGAATCTCGGCCAGGCTGAAGCGCAGGCGACGCAGCGCCAGGATGCGGTAGAGCCGGACCACATTGGCGTGGTCGTAGAGGCGGTGCCCGCCGGCGGTCTGGCCCGACGGGTCTAGCAGACCCGTCTGGTCGTAATGCCGCAGCGTTCGCACCGTCACGCCGGTCAACTCGGCAAGCTGACCGACCCGCCATCCGGCGCCGTCATCGTGCGGTGTGTGCTCCACGCGATTGACGGTAGAAGCTGACGTGGGGTCACTTGCAAGCCCATTCCTGCCGCCACTACGGATTGCGGCGCCGAGCTTCACCGGTGCACGCACAAAGCTGCGTAAGTGGCAGGTGCCTGGTAGCTGAGCGAGCTGTGTCGTCGGCGGTGGTTGTAGTCGTCCTTCCAGTCGGTGATCACGACCCGCGCTTGGGTCAGTGACCAGAAGATGTTGATGTTGAGGCACTCGTCGCGGACCCGGCCGTTGAAGGACTCGACGTAGCCGTTGCGCCAGGGTTCGCCGGGCGGGATGAAGGACAGCCCGACGCGTTCGCCGGCCCAGTCGGCCATCGCCTCGCACGCGAGCTCGGGGCCGTTGTCGCAGCGCAACACCGCCGGGTAGCCGCGGGTCAGGGCCAGGCGGTCCAACTCGTCGATCAGCACGTCAGCGGTGACGGAACGCTCGACCAGGCTGGACAGGCATTCGCGGGTGTGTTCGTCGATGATCGACACCAGCTTGATCGGCCTGCCGTCGGTGGTGGCGTCGAACTGGAAGTCCACCGCCCAGACGCGGTTCGGGGCATCCGCCTGCGGACGGTCCGGAACCGTAGAGGCGCCCAGGCGCTTGCGCCTGCGGCGTTGTGGGACTCGCAGGCCCTCGTCGCGCCAGAGCCGCTGGATCTTCTTGTGGTTGTCGTTCCAGCCCTCGCCACGGGCGTCGGCATAGGCGTTGCGGAACCCACGCCGCGGATGCGCCTTCGCCCAATCACGAAGCCACGTCCGCAGCGGTGCGTCCCGGTCACCCGGCGTCATGGCCGGCTGCTTATAGCGCTGCGTTGAGCGCTGCTGGCCGGTGACCCGGCACGCGAAGCGCTCGGACAGGCCCATCGTCCTAATCAGGTGGTGCACGGCAGCCCGGCGTCCCTCCGGGCTCACCAGTTTCCCCGCGCGATCTCCTTCAGCGCGGCCTTTTCCAACTCCGCGTCGGCCAGTAGCCGCTTGAGCGTGGAGTTCTCCCGCTCGAGTTCGTTGAGCCGCTTCGCGTCGTCGGCCTTCAGCCCGCCGAACTGGTTGCGCCACCGGTGATACGTCGCCTCCGACACCCCGAGGTCGCGGCACACCGCCGCTGTGTCCTTGCCCTCGGCCAACAGCCGATCCGCCGTCCTCAGCTTCCGCACGACCTGCTCCGGGCTGTGTCTCTTCCTCGTCGCCATGATCATCGAGCCTTCCCGCCCGTATCGGGGCAATCAGACCCTCACTCGGACTGGACGTACCAATCGGGGTCAGGCCATCACCAGGTAGAGACACTTGAACGCTGACTGCTCGTTGGGGAAGTGGCCGCGGGCCTTGATCGCCCGGCGGTAGCGGGCGTTGAGCGACTCGATCGCGTTCGTGGAGCAGATGACGGTTCTGATCTCGTTGTTGTAGTCCAGGAACGGGATGAACTCCGCCGAGGCGTTGTCCCAGAGCCTGTTCACCGCCGGGTAACGAGCACCCCATTTCTCGGCGAGGTCGAACGCCGCCCTGGCGGCGGTGGCGTTGACCGCGGTGTAGATCGGCTTCAGGTCCCGCTTGATCTTGTCCCAGTAGCGGCGTGAGGTGAGGCGGAAGGTGTTGCGGATCAGATGAATGATGCAAGTTTGGATCAGCACCTGCGGCCAGACGTTCAACACGACATCAGGCAGGCCCTTGAGCCCGTCGCAGACCACGAAGAAGCTGTCGTTCACACCCCGGTTTGTGAGGTCTGTCAGGACGGCCATCCAGAACTTCGCGCCCTCACCGCCGGTGCCAGCCCAGAGTCCGAGGATGTCCCGGCCACCGTGACGCCGATGGCCGCGTAGAACGGGCGGTTCGCGACCTGTCCGTCGCGGACCTTGACCACGATCACGTCGATGAAGATCGCCGCGTAGACGGCGTCGAGCGGCCGAGAGACGTAGGCCCTTGGCGTAGAGCGACAGCACGATCTCGTCGACACCGTTGAGACGTCGCTGCCGCTTCTTCACCATCTGCGGTTCCAACGTGCCCGCCCGGTCTCGCGGGACCTCGATCTCCACCTGCCCGGACGCCTCGGTCAGCACCGTCTTGGCGCGGGTGCCGTTGCGCATGTTGCCCGTCCCGGCACCGGCCGGATCATGCTTCTCATAGCCCAGGTGCTCGGTCATTTCCTCGTTTTAGCGAGGTCTCGATCACCGTCTTGGTCAGCTGCTTGAGAAGCCCGTCCGGGCCGGTCAACGACAGACCCTGTTCCTTGGCCAGCCGGACCAGCTCGAGGGCAGCCTGCTGCTCGGCCGACTGCTCGCCGGCCTTCTTCTTCGTCACGTCGTTCAGTGTCGCCGTCATCAGACGCCAACCTTCTCGCCGAGCTCCCGCTCGACGTGTCAGGCCGGAAACACGGTTTGCAGCACAGTCCCCAGACCGGGGACGGTTCACTCTGCGGTGGCTTAGCGGGCGGCGACGAGTGTGCCGAAGGCGATGATGTTGTCTTCGTAGCTTCGGGTCTGTGGGTTGAACGTTCCGCCGCAGGTGATCAGGCGTAGGGAGGGGTAGCGGGTGGGGTTGTAGATGAGTTGGGTAGGGAAACCGGTTTTCGGGTATTCGGCGACCCGGTCGATGCGGAACACGGCGGTTGATCCGTCGGCGCGGGTGAGGTCGGCTTCGTCGCCGGGTTGGAGCGCGCCGAGGCGGTAGAACACTGCGGGGCCGTAGGCGGCGGAGTCGATGTGGCCGAGCACGACGGCGGAGCCGGTCGCGCCGGGGGTGGCGGAGAACTTGTACCAGCCGGCCTGGGAGTGACGGGCCAGCGGCGGTACTTCGACGGTGGCGTCGGGGTTCAGGCCGAGGGTGAGCATGTCGCTGGACACGCCGATCGCTGGCACGCTCAGATGTACCGGCGGCGAGGAGATCATCGACAGACGCCCATCGCCGGGGGGCAGCGACGGCCGGGACGGTGATCTCGTCGTCGGCGCGGAGATAGTCGTCGGCGCAGAGATAGTCGTCGGTGCGGAGATAGCGGGGCGGTGCGTGGCGCCGGCGGTGGTGTGCGTTGGCGCGCTCGGGGCGGCTGAGGTCGGGGCAGGCCCTAGTGGGGCGGTCTGCGCCTGCGGGGTGGGGCGCGGTGCGTGGTGCTGGCTGAAGCCGGCGACCGCCAGCACGATGACGCCAGCGACGGCGAGGGCGACACTCACGAGGGCCAGCGGAGGGATCTGCCGACCGCCGATGGTGAGTGCCGCGGGCCTTCGTTGCATGCTGCTCCCAGTGATCTTGCGACCTGGCGTGGTGGACACGCCTCGGGGCCATCTTGCGCGCCTGGGGGGTGGACGCGCTCAATGGCCCCGAGGGGTCAACTGTTCCTGTGTGCACCGGCCGATCTAGGACGCCGTGGTCACCCGTCGTCGGCGGTAGGCCACCACACCGGTGCCGGCGGCGCTGGCGAGCAGGGCAACGCCGATACCAGTGAGCGCTGGGTTTAACCCGCCGGTGGTGCTGCCCTGGCCGGTGTTCGGTGGGCCGACGGGGATCGGGGTAAAGGGCGCGGTTGGCAGCCCGGTGCCGGGGATGGTCTGGAAGAACAGGTAGATGTTCGTCGGGACTTCCAGCACCCCGTTCGCCGGGTTCGCTTCCAGTTTCTTCACTTCGGCGTAGGACTTCGCCTGGGTGATCAACGCGAAGGACTGCGGGTTGGTGACCCCGATGACGGTCACCGGCCACCATTCGGGTTGGTCGCTGTTGCGGTCGGTGATGATGTGGTCGTGACCAGGCAGGTTGTAGTTCGCCAACGCGGCCGCCGGCACGCCCAATGTCGCGGCGAGCCGGGACAGGTCGGCGGTCATCGGGTGATCGATGCATGGCTGCCCGGACGGGCACTGCAGATCCGGGACCGGCTGCTTGAACAGCGGCGTCGGGATGTAGAGCGGGTCGGTGAACTGCGCTGAGGTGATATCCGGTGGCACCTTGGTCGCCTTCTGCCCCGCCTCGCACGGGTTCGCGCCCGGCTTCTGCACCGACGCGTCGCAGAAGAACGGACCGCTGTAGAGCAGGTTCACATCCGAACCCTGAGACATCGTGGTGTCGCCGAGGAACGCCCGGGTCTGACCGATGTAGTCCTTGTTGCAGCCGATTTCGGTCGTCGTGCAGTGGTCCTTCAGGTTGTCGATCGCGAGGCCGTTGGTGGACGCCGGCGGGACCGCGTTCGAGTTGGTGTTCGCTTCGGCCGACGCGACGTGCCCGGGCAGCACCTGGAACCACAAGAAGGCATTCGTTGGCACCTCCAGCACCGTCTTCGGGCTCGCGGTCTCCGCTGCCTTCATTGCGGCGTAGCTCTTCCCGGTGGTGATCGCCGTCCACGACGCCTGATCGGCCACCCCAACCACGGTGATCGGCCACCACTCCGGCCGGTCATTCGCCCGGTCGGCGATGATGTGATCATGACCGGGCAGCATCGCGTTCTTCAACGCCGCCGCCGGCGCCCCCAACACTGACGCCAGCGCGGACAGGTCAACGGTCGCCGGGTGATCGATGCACATCGGCGTCGCCCGGCATTGCACATAACTCGGGGTTGGGTTCTTGAACAGCGGCACCGGAATGTAGAGCGGGTCTATCGCCCCGGGCGCGGTTCCCGGCGGCAGGCTCTTATACGCGGTTCCGGCCTCGCACCCCGTCGTCGCACCCGACGGGACGCTCTTATCGCAGAAAAACTGCTGCGTGTACAGGAACTTGACGTCCTCCCCGTTGAACCAGCCATTCGTGCTGCCCACATGGTTACAGGTCGGCGCCTCGTTCTCACACGCCGCCTTCAACGGGTTCACCGTCACCCCGGTATTCAACGGATCCGGCGCCGCCCCGGCGGCACCACCGCCGAGCACGACCAACGCCAAACCGAGTAGAAGTGCCGACAGCGAGTCGATCAATCGACGCGCCCGACGGGAAATCGTCATGCAGCCTCCAGACAGCAGGGGACCCCACCACGAAGCCCCCGAATAGATGAAGTCACCAAGAACCTAGACCACCCGAGCTCCGGCCGCGCATTGACCCGCCGCCAGCACCCGGCTGGCCTGCAAAAACCATCGGCTAAATCCAGATCGACCTCGTCGAGGGGTGACACGATCACCGACGCACCTCGGCACAGCACGTCGTCGGACTGGTGTACCTCGTCGTAGCGCCGGGGATCGCTCGGGCTGGCTCGCGAACCGTCTGCCGACCTGCGGGTTTGGCTTGTGAACGAGGTGCTGGCTCGGCGCATCTCTATGCGGCGTGGCTGCTAAGAGGCGCGGACGCGATCGCTCTGAAATCAGACATGCCCGCCGCGGTCATCATCGATGAGTTCCTGGAGGCGACATGACTGAGGTGATCATCGTATCGACCCGCCCAAGGGTTCGCACACGGCGGTCGTGCTCGACCGCGATGAGCGGATCTTGACTCGGCTACGGGTGAACGCGAGCGCAGCCCAGCTCGATCAGCTTCGCCGGTGGGCAGCGCCGTGGCCGGAGCGGACTTGGGCGATCGAAGGTGCGCGCGGGCTGGGTCGGTTGTTGGCCCAGCAGCTGGTCGCGTCTGGCGAGCATGCCGAGGACGTGCAGCCTAAGCTCGCCGGACGGGTGCGTCTGCTGAACAGCGGACAGGTAAACAAGAACGATCCCAACGATGTCCGTTCGGTCGCGGTCGCTGCACTCCGTGCGCCGTCGACCCCGTCGATCACGGCCGACGACGACACCGCCGCGATGAAGATGTGGGCCCGCCGCTACCGCGATCTGGGCAGCCTCTGGACGCAGGCGGCGTGTCGACTGCGCGCGGTGCTCTGCGATCTCGTACCCGGTGGGGTCGCACGCAGAATCTCGGTGCCACAGACGATTGAGCTGCTCGCGGCGATCGATCCGCGCACCCCGGCTGACGCCGCCCGCCTCGAGCTGGCCCACGACTTGGTCGCCGATCTGGCGCGCATCGACAGCCAGCGCCGTGAGGTCAAACGACCGAACCGCTTGACAACAAACGGAGCTCTGATCTGCGCGGTTCCCGGACGGAGGTTAGTGGCGTGAGATGGACCGATCTGGCGCGGGCAGCCGTCGCTGCCGACCGGCCCGGTTACGGTGCAGGCTCACCTGACAAACGACCTTGATGGAGCTGTAGGCAACGGTTTCCACAGCCGCCGGATCCCTTGTCGTGGGCGTCGCCCGGGTCTAAGATGCGAGCCGCGACACCCGGTGCCGACGCGCATCGGTCCAAATCGGGGAGGCGTCATGCTCGCCAGTGGCACGGTTACCGCCAACATTCCAGCCAGTGACCTCAAGAGGGCGCGCGACTTTTACGCCGACAAGTTGGGCCTCACGCCATCCTCCGAGATGGAGGGCGTCATGCTGATATACAAGACCGCCGGTGGGTCAACGTTCAGCGTCTACCAGACCGAGTACGCCGGGCAGGCCAAGCACACCATCGCTCAATGGCACGTAGACGACGTGGACGAAGAAGTGCGTAACCTCAAGGCCAAAGGCGTCA
>JBDUCV010000090.1:0-8004 GCA_040003255.1 Actinomycetota bacterium | reverse complement strand
GCGCCCAGCAGCGTGAAGACCAGCGCTGAACCGACCCCTTGGCCCTGATGAGCGGGAGCAACGCCCAGCGGGCCGAGCCCAAGCACCCGGCACCTCAGCGTCGAGCGTCGCGCGGCTGCAGCACCCGTGCCCGATGACCACGTCGTTGTCCACCGCTACGAGCGACAAGCGCGGCAGCCACTCGGGGCCCGCTCGGAGTTCGTCCACCAATCTGACCTCGGCCACGACCTTGCCTGCCGGAGCGTCACGCGCGAACGCTGCCGCGTGTACACCCGCGATCGCATGGACGTCGGACGGCTTTTCAACGCGGATCAGCATCGACCCATCGTCCCCAACCGAGCCCCGGTTTGGCTTGTCGGCCGGCCAGATCCGGGCTTAGCAGCGAAGTTCGGGACGGGAAGAAGCGGCGATGAGCGAATAGTGCCGTTTCGGTGTGCGAGCAGCCCGGTCGGGCAGACTGTTCTCATGAGCGAGTTGGGTCCATGGAGCGCGCCGCGCGCTCGTGCCGCCGTGCACGACCGCGTCGAATTGCCTGGCTCGAAGTCGCTGACCAACCGTGCCCTGGTGCTCGCCGCGCTGGCCGACGGGCCGTCGCGGATCGGCCGCCCGCTGCATGCCCGTGACACCGCGCTGATGGTCGCCGCGCTGGCAAGTCTCGGCGCGGTCGTCGACGAGGAGGGCAGCGACTGGCTGGTGACCCCCGGCCCACTGCATGGTGGGGTGGTTGACACCGGTCTGGCCGGAACCGTCATGCGCTTTGTCCCGCCGATAGCCGCGCTCGCCACCGGGGAGGTCACTTTCGACGGCGACCAGCGGGCTCGCGAACGGCCGATGTGGGCGTTGCTGGACGGGCTTCGCCAACTCGGGGTCACGATCGATGACGACGAACGCGGGCGACTGCCCTTTACGGTGCGGGGCCACGGCGCCGTCCCAGGTGGGCGGGTGCACATCGACGCGTCGGCATCCTCGCAGTTCATCTCCGGCCTGCTGCTCGCCGGTGCCCGTTACGACAAGGGCATCGAGGTCGTCCATACCGGCGATGCCAGCGTGCCCTCGCTTCCCCACGTCGCGATGACGCTCGCCATGTTGCGAGCCGCCGGTGTCGAGGTCGACCGGCCAAGCCCCAGTACGTGGCGGGTCGCCCCCGGCCCGATCACCGCACGTGACGTCGTCATCGAGCCCGATCTGTCCAATGCGGCGCCGTTTTTGGCCGCGGCGATCGTCACGGGCGGCGCGGTGACCGTGCCCGACTGGCCGACCCGCACCACCCAGCCGGGCGACGCCCTGCGCGAGTTGCTATCCCGGATGGGCGGCGACGTCGAACTCAGCGCCGATGGACTCACCGTCCGCGGCACCGGCGCGATCGCCCCCCTCGACGCCGACCTGCGCGACGTCACCGAGCTGGTCACCGTGCTCGCCGCGCTCGCTGCCCTCGCCGGCGGACCGTCCCGCCTCACCGGCATCGCGCATATGCGCGGCCACGAGACCGACCGGCTCAGCGCTCTGGCGAGCGAGATCAACCGCCTGGGCGGCGACGTCGTCGAGCGCGCCGACGGCCTGGTCATCACACCCCGTCCGCTTCATGCGGGAGTGTGGCGCACGTACGCCGATCACCGGATGGCCACCGCCGGTGCGGTCATCGGACTCGCCGTCGACGGGGTGCGCATCGACGACATCACCGTCACCACGAAGACGCTGCCCGACTTCACCGGGATGTGGTCCCGCGTGGTCGGCGAGTAACGCGCCGTGGCAGTGGGCCCACCGGATCGGCGCCGCGCCAACAGCCGACTCGACGAGGACGACGTCCGGGTGCGCGCCGGGCGGGGCACCCGGCCACGGTCCAAGCAACGACCGAGCCACGACGAGGCCGTCGAGGGCAGGGTGCTCACGGTCGACCGGGGTCGATACACCGTGCTCATCGAGGACCGGGCGGTGATCGCGATGCGCGCACGCGAACTGGGTCGCAAGGGCATAGCGGTCGGCGATCGAGTGGACGTCGTTGGCGACCTGACCGGCGAGCCAGATGCGCTCGCACGCGTCGTGCGGGTGGGCGAGCGGACGACGGTGCTCCGGCGGACGGCCGACGACAGCGATCCACTTGAGCGGGTCGTTGTGGCAAACGCCGACCAGCTGATGATCGTCAGCTCGCTGGCCGACCCTGAGCCGCGTTTCGGCTTCATCGACAGGTGCTTGGTGGCCGCGCTGGCGGCTGGCATGGAACCTGTGCTGTGCCTGACGAAATCCGACCTCGCCCCGCCCGACGCGGTGCTACACCGCTACGAGCAGCTCGACGTGCCCGCGGTGATCACGCATCGCGGCGGCAGCCTGGCCGATCTGCGTGGCCGGCTAGCCGGGCAGGTGTCGGTGCTGGTCGGGCAGTCAGGGGTCGGCAAGTCGACCCTGATCAACGCCCTGGTGCCGGAAGCCCATCGAAGCGTCGGCATCGTCAGCGCAGTCGGCAAGGGTCGGCACACCTCCACGTCGGTGATCGCCTTCCCGCTGCCCGACGACGACGGATGGGTGATCGATACCCCGGGTCTTCGCTCGTTCGGCCTGGCCCACGTCGGCGCCGACGACTTGTTGTGGGCGTTTCCCGACCTCGAGGACGGCGCGAACCTCTGCCCACCAGGCTGTGAACACCTCTTCGCCGCCGACGGCTGCATGCTCGACGGATGGGTAGCGGCAGGGCACTCCACCGTCGACCGGCTAGCCGCGTTTCGGCGGCTGCTCGCCAGCCGTTCCGGTGCGGCTGACTGACCTGGTTAGCCTTGCGCAGGTGCCCTCTGTCGTCACCGCGCTCAACCGCTACCCGGTCAAGTCCTGCCGCGGCGAGCCCCTCGACACCGCGGTCGTCGAGCCATGGGGATTGGCTGGCGACCGTCGCTTCATGCTCGTCGACGCCGACGGCAGTGTCGTCACCGCGCGGGAGAACCCCAGCCTGGTACTCGTCACACCATCGGTCGGGGGTCAGCTGCTGCGTCTGGACCACCCCGGTGCCACTTCGTTGACAGTCACGGTGCCCGACGGCAGTGATCTGGTGCCGGTGCAGATGTGGAACTCCAAGCTGGACGCAGCCCCAGTCGGGGCGAGCGCGGACGACTGGTTCAGTCAAGTTGTCGGGCACCCGGTCCGGCTCGTGTACCTGGACGACCCGCAACGGCGCCGACCGAACCCACGCTATGGCAAGGACAGCGATCGGGTGTCGCTGGCCGACGGCTACCCCCTGCTGCTCACGACCGAGTCCTCGCTCGCGGCACTCAACGACCTGATCAGGGAGCGGACCCAGGCCCAGTCTGAGCCGATGTCGATGACCAGGTTCCGTCCCAACGTGGTGGTGGCCGGTACGCCGGCCTGGGTCGAGGACGGTTGGCGTCGGCTGCGCATCGGCGCGGTCCACTTCCGGGCGGTCAAGGCCTGCGACCGCTGCGTGTTCACCACGATCGACCCGGTTACCGCGCAGAAGGGCACGGAACCGATCGCGACGCTGGCCCGCTACCGCAAGTGGGACGGCAAGACCTGGTTCGGCGTCAACCTGATCCCCGATGAGCCGGAAGGCGCGTCGATCGCGGTCGGCGACCCGGTCGAGGTCATCGCCGAGACAGACGCCTCCGAGCCGCAGCGCTGAATCAGCGCTGCCGGGACAGCCAGGCGCCGAGCACCTCCACCCCAGCGGCGATCTCGGCGGTGTCGCCTGCGAAGGACATCCGCACGAATCGCTTACCGTCCACCGGGTCGAAGTCGACACCCGAAGCGATCGCCACACCGGTTTCATCCAGCAGCCGGGCGACCCAGCTCAGCGAGTCGTCGGTGAACCGTGAGACGTCGCCGTACATGTAGAACGCGCCGTCGGCAGGGGCCAGCCGGTCCAGGCCGAGCGTCGGCAGCCGATCAAGCAGCAGGTCGCGGTTGATCCGGTATCGGGCCACGTTGGCGTCAAGTTCGGGGTAGGCGTCGAACGCGTGCACGGCGGCGAGCTGCGAGAGCGTCGGCGGGCACAACGCGAAATTGCCCGCCAGCCGGTCGACGAGATCCTGCAGCTCGTCCGGGACGAGTAGCCAACCGATCCGCCAACCCGTCATCGAGAAGTACTTCGAGAACGAGTTGACGACGATCGGGTGGCGCGACGTCTGCCACGCGCAGGCCGCCGACCCCGTGTAGGTGATGCCGTGATAGATCTCGTCGCTGACCAGCCGGACGTGGTTCGCGTCGCACCACGCAGTGACGGCCGCCAGCTCGTCGGGATCCACCATCGTCCCGGTGGGGTTCGCGGGGCTGGCCAGCACGAGTCCGGCGGGTGGTTCGGGCAAGGCATCGAGTGCCACGACCGACGGCTGGTATCCGTCGTCGGAACCGCACTCCAGCTCGACGACCCGACACCCCAGCGCACGGAGCACGTTGCGGTAGGCGGGATATCCGGGCCGTGCGACGACCACGGTGTCGCCCACGTCGAACGAGGCCAGGAACGCGAGCAGAAAGCCACCTGACGAGCCGGTCGTGATCGCGACCTCGGACCTGTCGACGTCCAGGCCGTACCACCGCCGGCAATGTTCGGCGACGGCGTCCCGCAGTGACGGGATGCCGACCGCACCGGTGTAGCCGATTCGGTCGGCACCCAGCGCATTCGCGGCGGCGATGCGAACGGGCGCCGGAGCAGCGGTGGAGGGCTGCCCGGCCGACAGGTCGTACACCGGCTGACCGGAGACCCGCCGTGCGGTCGCCGTGGCCAACACGCGCATCACGTGGAACGGCTCGACCCCGCCGCGTGCGGCGACCGGACGGCGGTTCACCCGGCATCCATCCAGCCGGCACCAGCTATCACCAGACGTCCACCGAGCCGCCGCTCATCCGACGACCACCTGGAGCTCTCGGCTGGCATGCGACGACGGTAGCGTCTGCGCAATGCCTGCCGAGGAGGACCGCTACGCCGCGGACCTGGCCCTGGCGCAGGCGCTCGCGGATCTCGCTGACCCGATCTCGCTGGCCCGCTTCGGCGCGGTGGACCTGCACGTTGACACCAAGCCCGACCTGACGCCGGTCAGCGATGCCGACCGGGCTGTCGAGGACGCCATCCGTACCAGGCTGATTGCCGTGCGCCCCGATGACGCCGTGTCCGGCGAGGAGTACGGGGCGACCGGATCCGGCGCCCGACGGTGGGTGATCGACCCGATCGATGGGACGAAGAACTTCGTGCGCGGCGTTCCGGTCTGGGCCACACTGATCGGCCTGCTGCAGGACGACGACGCGGTGGTCGGCGTCGTGTCGGCGCCCGCGATCGGGCGACGCTGGTGGGCTGCGCGCGGACGCGGTGCGTGGGTGAGCGCGCTCGGCGCCGCGCCGCGACGACTGGGAGTATCGGCCGTGGCCGAGCTGTCCGACGCCAGCCTGTCCTACGCCTCGCTCGCTGGCTGGGCCGGGTGTGGACTGCGAGGCGCGTTCATGGCACTCACCGACCAGGTGTGGCGTACCCGCGCGTACGGCGATTTCTGGTCCTACATGCTGGTCGCCGAGGGTGCCGTCGACATCGCCGCGGAGCCCGAGCTGTCGCTATGGGACATGGCAGCACTCGCCCCGATCGTCACCGAGGCCGGCGGGCGTTTCACCGGACTCGACGGCCGCGACGGCGTCCAACAGGGCAGCGCCGTGGCCAGTAATGGGCTGTTGCACGAGTCGTTCCTGGCGGCGCTCGCCGGCTGAGCCATTCGGCACTCGCGACGACTACGGCAGCAATAGGCAACTATCGCCAAACTCGTGCCAGAGGTAGTCCCGGCGCAGCGCCTCGCGGTACGCGGCAGAAACCAGCGGGGCACCCGCCAACGCCTCCAACAGCGCCAGGTGCGACGCGCCGGGTGCATGCCAGCCGGTGACCAGGCCGGATACGACGCGCGCCGGTCGATTCACGCCGAGCACGAGCGTCGTCCAGCCCGCGCCGGGGGTGACGTTGCCGTGTTTGTCGGCCACGCTTTCGAGCGCCCGAGTGACCGTGGTGCCCACCGCCACGACCCGCCCACCGGCCGCACGGGTGTCGTTGACCAGCCGCGCCGTCGCCTCGGGGACGCGATAGCGCTCGGCGAGCGGTGGCTCGCCCCGCTCCAGCGATGACACGCCAGCATGCAAGGTCACTGGTGCGATCGTGATCCCGGACGTGACGAGCGAGACGACCAGCTCCGAAGTGAACGGTCGGCCAGCACTGGGCATCTCGGCGCTGCCCGGCTCGCGGGCAAACACCGTCTGGTATGCGGTCAACGGCCAACGGCGCGGCACGTAGGAGTAGCTGATCGGCCGCCCATGGCGGGCGAGGTATCGCTCGACACCGCCCTCGACCCCGATCCGCGCGCGCCACAGCCGGCCGCCTGGATCCGCGAGCAGCACGGTCAGCACGACCCCAGCCGGAAGCCTGACCAGCTCACCCGGAGCGATGTCGCGCAGCGGGCCCGTCGCGTCGCGGACAGGACGCAGCTCGACCAGCCAGCTGCCGTCGTCCAGCGCGGTCGAGAAGTGGACGGCAACCCGCCGCCCGTCCGCCCGTGTGCCATCGAGCGCGGCAGCCAGGGTCGCCGAGGTATTGACGACCAGCAGGTCACCAGGGTCAAGCTGTGCGGCCAGGTCGGCCATCCGCACATTGGTCAGCTTGTCCGGACGCGCGACGAGCAGCCGGACCGAGTCTCGCGGCAGACCGGATGCCTCGGGCGGCTCACTCGCCGAACGGTCGGGTGCGAGGTCAAAGCTCAACTCCGGTACAGCTGTGGCGAGATCGGGGCTTAACGCAGGCAGCGCAGGTGCGAAGTCGACGGTCATGCCGGCATCGCTGTCGCAAGGTCGGCCGCCCGGTAGCGGCCGCTCGGTGGCCGTTCCTCGAGAAGTCGCAATAACGCGGGTACGACCGTAGCGGGGTCGGGGCGGTCCGAGATGTCTTCGCCTGGGAAGGCCAGCTGGTGCATCGCGGTCCGCATGTCACCGGGGTCGAACGCGTACACGCGCAGCGCCGGCTCTTCGACGCCAAGCACCGCGGTCAGCGCGTCAAGAGCGGCCTTGGCCGATCCGTAGCCACCCCAGCCGGCATAGGCCTCGACGGCTGCATCGGAGCTGACGTTCACGACCGTCCCCGCGCGGCCCCGCAATTGCTCCAGCACGAGTTGAGTCAGCGCCAGCGGTGCGAACACGTCCACCTCGTACACCCGCGCCAGCTCGGCCAACGGATAGTCGGCCAACGGCGGCAGCGGGCTGGCGCCGAGATGGCTCGCATTGTTGACCAGCAGGTCCAGCCCACCGAGCTCGGCGACGGTCCGCGCCAGTTCGGCGCGATGGGCCGGATCCGCGACGTCGCCGACCACGGCGCGGCAACGCGGCAGCTGCGCGGCGGCAGAGAGCGCGGCACCACCACGGGCATCCAGCGCGAGCACCCAACCACGCGCGGACAACGCAGCGGCGATGGCGCGGCCCAAACCCTGGGACGCGCCGGTAACAAGTGCGACGGGCATCTGAGCTCCTCGGTTTTGAGTTCGATAGGTGCATACTCGTAGTTGAAGTCAACTTTAAGTCAAGGAGAGATTGCCGGTGTTGTCCACAGACCTGCTCACCGTCGGCGAACTGTCGCAACGCAGTGGCTTCGCACCATCCGCATTGCGCTTCTACGAACAGGCCGGATTGATAAATGCCACTCGCACGTCCGGCGGGCAGCGTCGTTACCAACGCACCGTGCTGCGCCGGCTCGCGTTCGTTCGGGCGGCCCGCAACGTGGGCCTTCGGCTGGACGAGGTGGCCGCGGCACTCGACTCCCTGCCCAGCTCCCGCACCCCGAACAAGCAGGACTGGGCACAGCTATCGCGTTCGTGGCGACGGCGGCTCGATGAGCAGATAACTGCCTTGACCGCGTTACGCGACGGGCTGGAGTCCTGCATCGGCTGCGGCTGCCTGTCGCTGCGGCGGTGTGCCATCGCCAACCCGAACGATGTGGCCGCCACCGGAGGCCCAGGCGCCGTCTACCTGCCGGCGCCGCTGCGCCCG
>JBDUCV010000033.1:0-26281 GCA_040003255.1 Actinomycetota bacterium | reverse complement strand
CGGTTGACATTCCAGACTTCGGCAGCCGGTCCAGCACAGCAGGTTTGCGCCTTCCGGCGCTCCGGCTTCACCACTACGTCGCTGTTCGTGGTGCCGGTCGATCCGACCCACCGTTACTACGAAGCCATCATCAACCGGACCTCGTGAACTGGCTACTTGCTCACGGCGACCAGCCCGAAATGCGGTAGCTCCGGACCACGTTCGCCGGCGTCATCGCCGGTCCGCATCAGGCTGGGTCTGCGTATACCCAGATGAGGTCGGCGTAACCGAAGTGCCCGCCAATCCAAGCGCCGCCGCAGGTAACAAGCACGAGACGCGCTGGACCTCGCGGCCCGACCTCGGCGCCTGGGTCGACACCGTCGGCCTTGGCCCGCTGGTGAATGAGCGTGACGCTCCAGACCGAACGCCGCCCAGCCGAATTCCAGATGAAGATCCGACTACCTGCCGGAAGGGTGCCGATCCTTCCTAAAGCCCCATCGACGCCGCTGTAGTTGATATGTCCCAAGATCATTTCGGTGCCGGTGGTCGACCCGAGCTGTCCACCACCGTCCCACACGCAGGTGCGGCGGGGATCCGTGGACGGCGGCTCGATCTCGCCGTCGTGCACGATGCAGGGCACATCGATCGGCGCCGTCGCGTACAGCGCCGGAATGGCGATCTGGTTCCAAGCCGAGCCATCCGGCTGCACTGCGTAGGCCGGCCTGACCGGGGCTCGCGGCTTCGGGGCGGTCAGAATCTTTTTCGGTTTACGGGGCGGCGCAGCAGCCAGGGCACCGCCGGCGCGGGTGGTATCCGGTGAGTCCGGCGATGCAGCGGCGGTCTGCGATGCGTCAGGCCGCGGCGTCGTAGCGGTGTGCGGTGAGTCAGAGAACGCCATCACCAGCAGCGTCGAACTCGCCACCGCGACGACCGCTACGGCGGCGGCCTTCCTCGAGACCCGGCGGCCAGCTATAGACCAAGCCACGATCCCTGCCCAACTCGACGTCCGACGCCGCCGGCAGTCGCCGGCACGCCCCCACCTCATGAAGGTAGCTCGTCAGGTGAAGGTGCGCCCAGTTGCCTTACCGCCGCGAACGCCCCGCCCGCTCGTCAGCCGCCGCCGACCCCACGGCGGCCGTCGCCGGAGTCAGCGCGTCCGGGCCTGCCGCGCCAGCCGCCTTCGCCGCCTCGGCGGCTGCCGCCTGGACGCCCGACATAGTCCGAAGCGGCACCTCCTTGAGGAACAGCGACAGCACGAACGCGGCGACGAGCACTATCGCACCGGTGATAAAGACCAGATCCATCGCGCTGGAGAAGCCGACCTTAAACGGGTAGGCCAGCACGTCATCGAGCCGCTGAATGAACGACGTGTCGTTCAGACTGCCCGCCCCGCTCTTTATCAGGTGCAGCTGGTCGGGGTGGGCATTCGCAGCGGCCTGGTATGCGGGCGTCGCTGCGGCGTCACGGGTGGCGGAGGCGATGCGTCCGGGAGCGGCCGTGAACAGGATCGACAGGAACACCGCGGTGCCCAGCGTGCCGCCCACCTGTCGGAAGAACGTCGCCGATGAGGTGGCGACCCCGATGTCGCGGTAAGACACCGCGTTCTGCATCGCAAGAATGACGGTCTGCATGTTCAGGCCAAGTCCGGCGCCGAAGATCAGCATGAACAGGTCGGTCTTGACCAGGGAGGTGTCGGCACCCACCGTGCTCATCAGCAGCAGGCCGAGGACGAGCATGGCGCTGCCGATAATCGGAAAGAGTTTGTACCGCCCGGTGCGCGACGTGACCTGTCCAGCGACCAGTGACGCGAACATGATGCCGAGAACCATCGGCAGCACAAGCAACCCCGCTTTGGTCGGCGACGCGCCCTTGACGATCTGCAGGTACAGCGGGATGGACGCCATGCCACCGAACAACCCGATGCCAATGGCGAACGACTGCGCCGACCCGACCGCGAAGTTGTGGATACCGAACAGTCGCAGCGGGATCAGCGCCTCGTCCCCAGCGAGGAACTCCACCCGCACGAACGCAACGAGTCCGATCAGCCCGATCAGGTAGCACGCGATGGCACCGCCGGAACCCCAGCCCCACTCCCGTCCCTGCTCGGCGACGACGAGCAGCGGAACGAGACCAACGACCAGCGCGAGCGCGCCCTGCCAGTCGATGCGGTGGTTGCGACGCTGATGCGCGATGTGCAGCACTCGGTTTACGACGATGAGCGCGACGAAGCCGATCGGCACGTTGATCCAGAAGATCCAGCGCCAGCCGGTGATGCCGAAGATGCTGTCGTGGCCGGCGAAAAAGCCTCCCACGACGGGCCCAAGGACACTGGAGGTGGCGAAGACCGCCATGAAGTAGCCCTGGTAGCGGGCTCGCTCGCGCGGAGCGACGATGTCGCCGATGATGGCGAACACCAGCGAGAACAAGCCACCTGCGCCGAGGCCCTGGAACGCCCGGAAGCCGGCAAGCATGTACATCGAGGTCGACAGCCCGCACAACGCCGAGCCGAGGATGAACACCGCGATCGCAAATAAGAACAACGGCTTTCGGCCGTAGATGTCAGACAGCTTGCCGTAAAGCGGGGTAGTGATCGTCGAGGTGATGAGGAACGCGGTCGTCACCCACGCCTGCGCCGACAATCCGTTGAGGTCGTCACCGATCGTGCGGATCGCGGTGGCGACGATCATCTGGTCGAGCGCGGCGAGGAACATGCCGAGCAGCAAGCCGGACAGGATGGTGAGGATCTGCTTGTGAGTGAGCGCACCTCCGTCGGTGTCGGTGGCTGCCGAAACGGCTGCAGCGGATGACATCAGTTCTCCCCTCGGGTTGCCACCGACGGAGCGGATGAGCCGGGGGCGGTGAAGAAATGCGGGCGGTAACGATCGAAGTCCTCGGTGAAGCGGCTCAGCAGCGTGGCCAGGCGACGGCAGTCGCGTTCGCTCCAGCCGGCGAGCATGCGACGGAAATGCTCGTCCCGCCGGGCGATGTGGTCGGCATAAATGGCGCGCGCCTTGTCGGTGGCGACCAGCACGCTGGCCCGGCCGTCGACGGCGTCGGCGCGGCGTTCGACCAGGCCGTCCTTGACCATGGCCGCAACCTGGCGGCTGATCGTAGACGGGTCGGAATGCACGCACTCAGCCAGCGAGCCGACTCGCAGCGGCTCCGGCGCGGTCACCAGCGCGATCAAGACATGCGCCGACCACTCGACATCACGGTCGGCCGCGGTCAGGAACTGCGACTTGGCCCGCGAAAAGGCGCGTAGCAGCCGGGAAACGCTGACACCTAGCTGGGCCACGTCTTCGCCGCTCGGGCCCGCGGCCGCCGAGGATCCGGCCTTCTCGGCGGCCGAGGGTTCCGGAGCTATACCCGCCGCCGAAAGGTCCGCGACCGCCGGGCGATCTTGCGGGCGGACGTCAGACTGAATCACGGTGACCGCCTCGATTTGCTTGACGCATACAAGTGAATGCGTCGCGCAAGTATTCCCCGCCCGGATCAGGAGCGCAAATCGGGGTCAGAAACGCATCGAACGCCGCCCCCCCCTCCCCGTGGTGGGACGGCGTTCCGCTCAGCGCTTAGCGAGCGATCAGGCGACGGGCGCGTTCGTGTTGCCTTCGAGCAGCGAGCGAACCTCGGACTCACGATAGCGGCGGTGGCCGCCGAGCGTCCGGATCGATGTGAGCTTGCCGGCCTTCGCCCAGCGGGTCACGGTTTTAGGGTCGACGCGGAACAGCGTCGCCACCTCAGACGGCGTCAACAGCGGTTCGGATTCTGGACGGTGACGAGGACTCGTCATCGGGTCGGCCCCCTTTCTGGGCAATACGTGACGCGGACCCTCATCTCGCGCCACTGGATCAGTATGCACGCGGTCGGACGAACTTCCTATCCAGGACGTCTGTGGACGCTCTACTTCCCACCAGTGGGGGACTGGACGTCTCGAGGCAACGCAGCTGAGAGGTAGCCCACCGGCTTGTGCACGTCGCGGTCCGGGCGTTGTACGCTCAACCCACGAGATGACAACTTTCCCGAGGCACCGCCGCTCTCGAGCCGCTGCCCGGACGACCGTGTGAGCGAGGGGGTCGAGCCATGGGGCGCGGCCGTGCTAAGGCAAAGCAGCAAAAAGTAGCCCGGGATCTGAAATACAACGCACATCCGACCGATCTCGACGCGTTGCAACGCGAACTGCGTGGCGCGGATCAGCTGGGTGGGTCGCTGAACGGGGCCGATGCCGACGAACTGGCGGACGACGACGAATACGACCAGGACGACTGGGCCAGCGTCTCGCGCTGAGCTCCGCTAGCTCCACTGGGCGGCCGGGCCCGCGTAGCTACCAGCCATCTGCACGGTGGCGTGACCGGGGCGGGTTTCGCCCAGTCGCCAGGCCGGCACATTGCGATCCGCGAGCAGAGCAAGTGCGTCGGCCTCCCGCTCGGCGGGAACCACCGCGACCATGCCGACGCCGAGATTGAACGTCAGCTCAAGCTGCTGGCGGTCAACCCGGCCGACCTGCGCGATCAAGTCGAATACCGGGGCCGGCGTCCAGGTGGCACGGTCGACAACCGCGTCGACGCCGGCGGGCAGCACTCTTGACAGGTTGCCGGCGAGCCCACCGCCGGTAATGTGCGCGAACGCGCGGGCATCGCATCGGGCCGCCAGCTGCAGGCAGTCCTGCGCGTAGATGCGCGTCGGTTCGAGCAGCTCGTCGGCGAGGGTCCGGCCAGCCAGCTCCGGCACGGCGTCGGTCAGCGACCGGCCGGCTGCCTCGAGCAGCACGTGCCGGACCAACGAGTAGCCGTTCGAGTGCAGCCCGGACGAGCCCAGGCCGATCAGCACGTCACCGGGGCGGACCCGCTCGGAGCCGAGTACTGCGTCAGCGTTGACGACGCCCACCCCGGTGCCCGACAGGTCGTACTCGTCAGCGGCCATCACTCCGGGGTGCTCGGCCGTCTCGCCGCCCACCAGCGCGCAGCCGGCCTGCACGCAGCCCTCGGCGATACCGCTGACGATGGTTGCGATGCGTTCCGGCACCACCTTTCCGGTGGCTATGTAGTCGGATAGGAACAGCGGCTCGGCGCCGACGACGACCAGGTCGTCGACGACCATGGCGACCAGGTCGATGCCGATCGTGTCGTGCCGGTCGACTGCGCGGGCAATCGCGATCTTGGTGCCGACCCCGTCAGTGGAACTGGCCAGCACCGGCCGCGGGTGCTTCGCCAGATCCAGCCGAAACAGGCCGGCGAACCCGCCGAGGGCGCCTAGCACCTCGGGCCGATCGGTACGTCGCACCGAGGATTTCATCAGCGCCACCGCGCGGTCGCCGGCTGCGATGTCGACGCCAGCGGCAAGGTATGACGTGCCCGTCATGGCCGGGTGAGCGCGTCCTCGACCGTGTCGGCCAAGGCACCCGGGCCGGTGGGCGAGCCTGCGGACCGGCTGACCGAGCGCTCGATGCCCTCGAGCACGTGCTTGCCCACCATGTCGGGGAGCGGGATTGGATATTCGCCGTCGAAGCAGGCGCGGCACAGCCGGGTCTTGGGTTGCTCACTGGCCGCGACCAGCCCGTCCAGCGAGACATAACCGAGCGAATCGGCCCCGAGCGAGTGTCGGATGCCCTCGGTGTCTAGACCGTTCGCGATCAGCTCGGCCTTGGAGGCGAAGTCGATGCCATAGAAGCAGGGCCACTTGACCGGCGGTGAGCCGATGCGCACGTGCACCTCGATGGCGCCCGCCTCGCGCAGCATGCGTACGAGTGCGCGCTGGGTGTTGCCTCGCACGATCGAGTCGTCGACGACGACCAGCCGCTTGCCACGGATGACGTCGCGCAAGGGATTGAGCTTCAGCCGAATGCCCAGCTGGCGGATCGTCTGCGACGGCTGGATGAACGTCCGCCCCACGTAGGCGTTCTTGACCAGCCCCGTGCCGTAGGGGATCCCCGACTCCTCGGCGTATCCGATGGCCCCGGGCGTGCCGGATTCTGGCGTCGGGATGACCAGGTCGGCTTCGACCGGCTGCTCACGGGCCAGCCGCCTGCCGATCTCGACCCGGGTCGAGTGCACGCTGCGTCCGGCGATCGTCGTGTCGGGACGGGCCAGGTATACGTACTCGAACAGGCAACCCTTCGGGTCGGCACTGGCGAAATGCTGTGAGCGAAGGCCTTCGTCGTCGATCGCGATCAACTCACCGGGCTCGATCTCGCGGACGAATGACGCGCCGACGATGTCGAGCGCTGCGGTCTCGGACGTCACCACCCAGCCCCGGTTGAGCCGACCCAGCACGAGCGGGCGGACGCCCTGCGGGTCGCGGGCGGCATACAGGGTGTGCTCGTCCATGAAGACCAAGGAGTAGGCGCCACTCAGCGTGGGCAGCACGTCCATGGCGGCCTGCTCGATCGACACGTCTGGCCGGGCGGCGAGCAATGCAGTGATCAGGTCGGAGTCGGTGGTCGACCCGAGCGTGTTGCCGAGCCCCAGCCGCTTGGCCTCCTCGGCAAGGGCGGCGGTGTTGACGAGGTTGCCGTTATGACCAAGCGCCAACCCGGTGCCGGTACGGGTGGTCCGAAACGACGGCTGGGCGTTCTCCCACGTCGTCGAACCGGTGGTCGAGTAACGGGTATGGCCCACCGCGATGTGTCCCTGCAATGCGTTCAGCGTCGCCTCGTCGAAAACCTGCGACACCAGGCCGAGGTCCTTGTAGACGAGGACGGAGGAGCCGTCGCTGACCGCTATACCGGCTGATTCCTGCCCGCGGTGTTGCAGCGCATAGAGGGCGAAATATGCGAGCTTGGCAACCTCCTCGCCGCTCGCCCACACGCCGAAGACCCCGCATGCGTCCTGAGGCTGCTTTTCGCCGGGGAGGAGGTCGTGGGTCAGCCTGCCATCCGCTCGCGCCACGCGGCCAAGTGTAGTGGGCATCAACGACGCAGCCGGGGAAGCTCACCACCGGTCGACGTGCAACACCTCGTCAAGCGGTTGTCGGGACGCGGGGCGGAACGTTTCGCCGGTGTAGTACGCGGTCGGGATCAGTGCAGCCTGCCGGACATCGCCGGGCAGCCCGAGTAGATCGGCGACCTCCTGCTCATAGGTCAGGTGCAGGGTCGTCCACGCGGTGCCCAAACCACGGGCCCGGGCAGCCAGCATGTAACTCCAGGCGGCAGGCAGCAGCGACCCCCAAAGACCCGCCTGGTTGCCAGCCGGCAGTGCGCCTACCCGCAAACACGGGATGACGTGCACCGGAACGTCGGCCATCCGATCGGCCAGCCAGGCCACGCTCGCGCCTACCCGCTGCTGGACGGCGGACCTTTCTGCGTCGTCCGCGAACAACCGGGCGGCCGAACCCGCCGAGTCGAGGTAGGCACGGGTCGCGCGCTGATAGATCGCCCCGATCGCGGCGCGCTGGGCAGCGTCGGTCACCACTAGCCAGCGCCAACTTTGCCGATTGGATCCGGACGGTGCTTGCAAAGCAATCTCGAGACAGTCCCGGACGAGCGACATTGGCACCGGCCTGGCAAGGTCGAGCCGCTTGCGCACCGAACGCGTCGTGGTGAGCAGTTCGTCCGGGGTCAGGGGCGGCGTCATGCTCCGATCGTTGCAGCGGCAGACGATGGGCGCGAGGCTGTCGGCACACCGAACGCGTTCGGACCGATCGCCTCAGGTCAGTAGCGGCACCTGGACGCTCACCGCTTGTAAGAATGCGTCGCAAGGGCGTCGCGAATGACCTTGATCGACGCCGGGGCCAGCAGTGCCGCGTACCCCGTACTGGCCGACCGCTCGACGATCTCGTAGATCACCGTGCCTCTGTCGATCAATGCGTTCGCCACGAGCTGTGGTGAGGACTTAACGATCTCGCTGTAGAGCAGTCTCAGGTCCGCGAAATACGGTACGAGGTGCGACGCCGACGTTTGCGTGAACGAGTCCCCGAGCAGCATCGTCGGCTCGCCGTACAACGGCGCGGACGACGTGGTGTTTCGAACCCGGGTCACCGAGTAACGCAGATTCGGGTCGCTGCCGGGAATCAATGTGACCCCGGTGCGGTGCAAGGGGTAGCCGGCCAACCGGTCGTTCACTGGGTGTCCGAGGAACAAGCTCAGATCGCCCCGGGAGTTGACCTCGGGCCCCGGCTCCACAGGCGTGCCCGTCGAAAGCCGCGGGTCCAGGGCCGAGGCGAGCAACTGCCCGTAAATGGAGGCACCGTAACCACTGAAATGCGTGTCGTGGGGTCGATAGACAAGCTCACCGTTGCGATCCGCGCCCCGCTGAAGAGCGGCGCGCAGGTCGAGCGAACCGATGCCGGGCGTTGCCCGTAGTTGGCGCCAGAAGGCGTCGTTGCGCGGTGCCAGACAGCGCTTACCAGCGAACTGCGCGGGCAGGTGCTCCGGGTAGAAGGTGCTCTTGTCGGGTGCAACGACCAGGATGAATCGGCGACCGGACGCGGTGACCGCCTGCGCGAGCTGCCGCATGCTGGCTATTACCTGCTCGACCGGGGCGGCTGGGTTGCATCGATTGGAGACGTCGCCGCCGAAGTACAGCCACCCGTCTTTGCCCTCGATGACGCGCGGATACACGACGCTGCCCCCGGAGTCGGTGCCGTACTTGGGATCCTCCCGGTACACCCCGCGAGACAAGGCGCCGTTCGCGTCGACGGCTTGCTTGCGTCCCGCCAGGTGGTCCGTGGCCCACCGGCCGAGTTGGGGCAAGGCGTCCCATCCCTGACTAATGGAGGGCAGCTTGGTCAACGCCCGATTGTCGATTTGCGACGCCTGTACCCCGGCCAGATAGGCGGCTGGCGGCCCGAAAAAGAAGACGAGCGCGATCAGGAAGGTGATTACCGGCACGCGACCCGCGCGCATCCGATGCACGCCCCGTCGCTGCCGCGGGTCGGCGTCTACGCGACCGCGAGCTGTCACGTCACGCTCGACCGTCGTCATACTGGCGTCCTCTCAGAACTGGAAGTACAGGAATGGACTGAAGGTGCCGGCCGCCACGAGGATGGCCGCGTAGGGGGTCAACGCAAGAACGGCGAAGCGGACCGGAACCGCCCACGCGATGTCGCGGCGCTCGAGAACCCGTCCTGTGACGTAGCTCGCGGGAAGGAGCACAACGAGCAAACCCACGGTGAGCGCGACCAAGCGCTGATTGGTCCACACCGCGAGTAGCCCGTCGGGCATCGGACCCGCGTGGTAGATGAACATCGTCTTCAGGAAATGCAACGCGTAGCTCAGGCTGTTTGCGCGGAACATCACCCATCCGACAAGCACGATCAAGAACGTGAGAGCCCGGCGCACCACTAGTGCTGCTGGCGACATTTCGAGCTGATCCCATCCCGTCAGCCGCTCGATCACCAACCACGATCCGTGGTACAGCCCCCAGATCAAAAACGTCCATGCGGCTCCGTGCCAGAACCCGGTCAAGACGAAGACGATGAGTAAGTTGCGATAGGTGGTACTGGCCCCGCCACGATTGCCGCCGAGTGGGATGTAGACGTAATCGCGGAACCACCTCGACAGCGACATGTGCCAGCGGCGCCAGAAGTCCGTGATCGAATGGGCCGAATAGGGTCGATTGAAGTTTTCGGGTAACCGCAGGCCGAACATCTGCGCCAGCCCGATGGCCATATCCGAATACCCCGAGAAGTCGAAGTAGATCTGCACGGCATACGCCAAAGCACCTACCCACGCCGTGCCCGTGGTGAGATCGGCCGAACCGGTCGCAAACGCCGCATCAGCGAGCGGCGCGATCGTGTCGGCGATAATCACCTTCTTGCACAATCCCAGAGCGAACCGCGGGAAGCCGCACGCGAAGTCGACCATCTTGGATCGCCGGGTATCGCTGAGTTGGTCGGCGATCTCGTGGTAACGCACGATCGGCCCGGCGATCAGCTGGGCGAACATCGCGATGTAGGTCACGAACTGCACCGGACTCTTCTGTGCCGGCCGGCTGTGGCGGTACACGTCCACTACGTAGGAAAGGTGGTGGAAGGTGAAGAACGAGATTCCGATTGGCAGAGCGAGGGAGATCGCCGGCGTCGCGGCGAGTCCGAGGGCCTCGGACAAGGATTGGATCTGCCGCGAAGCGAAGCCCGCGTACTTCCAGATGGCTAGGACCGACAGGTCGAGGGTGATCGCCGCAGCCAGGATCACCCGGCGGGCGGCCTCCCTTTCTTTGAACCGGCGGCGTCGACCGCGATTCCGGCCGCGTAGTTGCCGACGATGCAGGCCAGCAGCAAGAAGACGAAGGGACCCGCGCCATAGGTGTAGAACGCGAGACTGGCTACAGCGAGCAACCCGTTCCGCCATCGGCCCGGCAGGATCCAGTACGTAAGCAGCACCGCCGGCATGAAGTACCAGAGGAAAATCGGTGCGGCAAAGGACATGGAAGAGAAGCTCCGACCAGGATGGGCGTGGTCTCGCGCGCATCGGCGAGCGGCGTAACGGTAGCAAGCGGCCGGCGTCGCGACCGTCGGCAGAGGCCGTCCGGCGCAGCGTCAGCCCGGGTTCCGCCAGATGCGCGGGGACTCGTGATTGCACCCTTAGATCAGCTCAGCAACGGCAAGTGGGCAGTCAGGTCGGCTCGCAACCCGCTGGCGGTGACCGTGCCCAGCGTGACGGCGTCGGCCCACGTGATGCGTCCGGTTGCCAGCCGCAGCCAGGTCAGCGGATCGGTCTCGACGACGTTCGGCGGGGTACCGCGGGTATGCCGCGGCCCGGCGACCGCCTGGACGGCGACGAACGGCGGCACCCGCAGCTCGACGCTGCGTCCAGGCGCCTGCTCGGCCAGGATCTCGGCCAACAGGCGGCAGACCGTGGCGAATGCCGTACGTGTCAGCGGGATCGGCTCGGTGCCCGGCACTGAACGGGACAGATCGTCGGAGTGGACGACGAGCTCGACCAACCGGGTGGCCGCCCAGTCCAAGGCGCTGATCGGCCCGCGGGCCGCGCGGATCACCGTCGTCGCGGGAAGGCTGCCCACCATTGCGCGGGGGTCCGGGACTGCGCGCATGGCATTGAGGAGTGCCGCCGGGCTGAGGTCACCCGTGACGTGTGCCGTGTTCGCCGCGATCTGCTCAGTCGCCGGAAGGTAGCGGGTGACGAAGTCGGCGATCGGAGTCGCCGGACCCTCGGCTCGGGTATCGAGCTGCTCGACCATGCCGCGCGCCACGAGGAGCAGGTGACCAACCAGGGTGCGCACGTCCCATTCCGGCAGGACGGACGGCCGCTCAAAGGCCTGCGCCGGAAGTTCGCCGAGCCAGCGCAGCGTCAGCGCCAACTGCTCGGAGTAGGCGTCTGCGAGCACGGCGAGGGGACGACGGGACGGCATTACCCGAACAGGGTCGGAAGCGTCCGTTCGCTCGCTGCGCGTAGTTCGGCGAGCGGCACGGTGAACTGACCCTGCACCTCCAGCTCGATGCTGAACACATCGGTTACCCCGATGCGCACATGAGGCAAGCCCCGCGCGGTGCACATGTCGGTGAAGCGCACCTCCTCACTGCGCGGAACAGTCACGATCGCGCGACCGGCGGACTCAGCGAACAGCGCCACGAACGGATCCGCGCCGTCGGGCAGGACGATGCGCGCACCGATGCTCCGCCGCAGCACCGACTCGACAAGCGCCTGCGCGAGACCTCCGTCGGACAGATCGTGGGCCGAGTCGACCAGCCCATCGCGAGAGGAGTTGACGAGGATGTCGGCGAGCAGCCGTTCGCGGTCGAGGTCGACGGCGGGCGGCAGTCCACCGAGGTAGCCGTGGACGACGTGCATCCACTCCGAGCCACCGAACTCGTCTCGAGTTTCGCCGAGCAGGTAGATCTGCGCGCCGTCGGTCGCGAAGCCGCTGGGCGTACGGCGCGCGACATCATCCAGTACACCGAGCACGCCGATCACTGGCGTCGGCAGGATCGGCGTCGACCCGGTCTGGTTGTAGAAGCTGACGTTGCCGCCGGTGACCGGGATGCCCAGGTGCTTACAGCCGTCGGCCAGACCGCGAACCGCCTCGCTGAACTGCCACATGACGCCCGGGTCCTCGGGTGCGCCGAAGTTGAGGCAGTTCGTCACCGCGAGTGGGCGAGCCCCGGTGGTGGCCACGTTGCGGTAGGCCTCGGCCAGCGCGAGCTGTGCACCCGCGTACGGGTCGAGGCGGGTGAAGCGGGCGTTGCCGTCGGTGGAGATTGCGACGCCTCGGGTGGTGGAATCGTCCAGGCGGACGACGCCGGCGTCGTCGGGCTGCGCGAGAATGGTGTTGCCCATGACGTAGCGGTCGTACTGGTCGGTGATCCAGGACTTGTCGGCCAGGTTGGGCGAGGCGATCAGTCGCAGCAGGGTGACGCGCAGGTCGTCAGGCGTGCGCGGGCGCGGCAGGTCGTGGCCGTCGTGCTGGACGAGGGCGTCCTGCTCGATCGGCGGCTCGATCCCACGCCGATACACCGGGCCGTCGTGGGCGACGGTGCGCGGCGGCACGTCGACGATCTTGTCGCCGTGCCAGAAGACCTCCAGCCGCTCGCTGTCGGTGACCTCGCCGATGACGGTGGCCAACACGTCCCACTTGGCGCACACCTGGTGGAATGCGTCGATCTTGTCCGGAGCGACGATCGCACACATCCGTTCCTGCGACTCCGAGGCGAGCACCTCCTCCGGCGCCATGGACGCCTCGCGAAGCGGCACCCGGTCGAGCTTGATGGACATGCCGCCGTCACCCGCGCTGGCCAGTTCGGTGGTCGCGCACGACAGACCGGCCCCGCCCAGATCCTGGATGCCGACGACCAGGTCGGCGGCGAAGATCTCTAGGCAGCACTCGATGAGCATCTTTTCGGCGAACGGATCGCCCACCTGGACCGACGGCCGCTTCTGGTCGCCGGCCGCCTCGAAGCTCGCGCTGGCCAGTACCGACACTCCGCCGATGCCGTCACGGCCGGTCTTCGCCCCGAGCAGCACGACCAGATTGCCAACCCCGATCGCCCGGGCAAGCTTGATGCCCTCGATGCGCATCACACCGACGCACAGCGCGTTGACCAGCGGATTGCCGGCATAAGACCGGTCGAACGCCACCTCACCGCCGATGTTCGGCAGGCCGAGGCAGTTGCCGTAGCCACCGATCCCGGCGACCACCCCAGGGAGCACCCGGGCGGTATCGGCCGCGGCCGGCGGGCCGAACCGCAACGAGTCCATGACCGCAATCGGCCGGGCCCCCATGGTCAGGATGTCGCGCACGATGCCGCCCACGCCGGTGGCCGCGCCCTGGTAGGGCTCGACGTAGCTCGGGTGGTTGTGCGACTCGATCTTGAAGGTGACCGCCCAGCCGCCGCCCACGTCGACGACGCCCGCGTTCTCGCCCATGCCGACGAGCAATGCCTCGGACTTGGGTGCCTTGTCGGCAAATTGCCGCAGGTGGATCTTGGACGACTTGTAGGAGCAGTGCTCGCTCCACATCACTGAGTACATGGTCAGTTCGGAGCTGGTTGGCCGCCGGTCGAGGATTTCGCGGATGCGCGCATACTCGTCGTCGTTCAGGCCGAGTTCGGCGTAGGGCTGTGGTTGCTTGGGGCTCTTCTTCGCAGCTTTGACCGTATCGACGTCGCTCACGCGGCCTCGCCCAGCAGCGAGGTGAAGAACGCCAGCCCGTCGGTGGACGGCCCGGTAAGCGAATCGACCGCGTGCTCGGGGTGCGGCATCAGCCCGACGACGTTGCCGGCCGCGTTGGTGATCCCGGCGATGTCGCGGTAGGAACCGTTCGGGTTGTCGCCGAGGTAGCGTGCGACGACTTGCCCATTGGCCTCGAGTTCGTCCAGGGTTCGTGCGTTCGCGACGAAGGCGCCGTCGATGTTCTTCAGCGGGACGAGGATCTCCTGGTTCTCGGCGAACTGCGAAGTCCAGACCGTGGTGGCATTTTCGATCAACAGCCGCTGGTCGCGGCAGACGAACGTGCGGTGCCGATTGCGGATCAGCGCACCCGGCAGCAGGTGCGATTCGCACAGCACTTGGAAGCCGTTGCAGATGCCGAGAACGGGCAGTCCGTCACGGGCGGCGTCGATCACCGATGCCATCACCGGCGCGAACCGCGCGATAGCCCCGCAGCGAAGGTAATCGCCGTAGGAGAACCCACCAGGCAGAACGACCGCGTCGACGTCGTGCAGCGAGGGGTCGGCATGCCACAAGGCCACCGCGTGCGCCCCGGCCAGCCGGAGCGCGCGGGCGGCGTCGCGATCGTCGAGGCTGCCCGGAAAGGTCACCACCCCGACGCGCGCCACGCGCCAAGGCTACCGGTGCCATGTCAGCTATGGCCGGATGAACTCAACCCTGATGCACAGCTCGTGCGGTCTTCACCTGACTCGAACATTTCCAGGGCACGCTGAGGTACGTGAGCACCCATTCAGCGCAGTGGATCACCACCGCGCGGTTGTTGCGTCGCACCGGATTCGGCACCACCGGCGCAGCCGTCGACGCCTCCGTACCGATCGGTGCCGCAGCCACCGTCGCTTCGATGATGAGCGCCCCCTCGACGGCGCCGCTGCCGCCGCCGTCCTTCGAGCCGGTCGCGCAGCTCAGCAAGGGAGCTTCCAAGGAAGAACGGCACAAGCGCAATGAGCAGCTGCGTGCCCAGCTGACCGAGCTCACGACGTGGTGGCTGCGCTCGATGATCGCGACCCCACACCCGTTCACCGAGAAACTGACCTTCCTGTGGCACAACCACTTCGCCACCGCCGCGAACAAGGTGCGGTACGCCCCGCTGCTCCTCGCACAGAACCAGACGTTTCGCCGATTGGGTCGCGGCGACTTTCGCGCGCTCGCGCTCGCGATGCTCACCGACGCCGCGATGTTGCGCTGGCTGGACGGTGAGAAGAACACCGCGAAGGCGCCGAATGAGAACCTGTCGCGGGAATTCATGGAGCTGTTCACTCTCGGCCACGGGGACGACTACACCGAGACTGATGTGCGCGAGGGAGCCCGGGCGCTGACGGGTTGGCGGATCGCCCCCGACGGCAGCGTCGCGATGCGGGCCAAGCTGCACGACACCGGCACCAAGACGGTGCTCGGCGTGACCGGCAACCTCGACCAGGTCGGCTTCTGCGATGCGGTGCTCGCCGGTCCCAGCTCGGCCCGGTTCGTGGCGACCCGAATGTGGGGCCAGCTCGTGTCCGACCAGCCGCCGCCTAGCGCGGTCGTCGACCGGCTAGTGGCCGCCTACGGCCCACGGCGTGGCCTGTCGGCGTTGCTCACCACGATGCTCACCGCGCCGGAATTCGCGGCAGCACGCGCAACCACGGTGATCGGCCCGCTCGAATGGGTGGTCGGCGCGGTGCGCGCCCTGCACGTGCCGATCGACGACGTAGCCGCCGCCAAAAAAATTCTCGTCGTGTTGCGCGCACTTGGCCAGATCCCGCTCTATCCGCCTAACGTCAGCGGCTGGCCGAACGGGCACGCGTGGCTCTCGACCGCCGCCGCCGACACCCGGATGCAGGCCGCGGTGGCCTTCGCCGACGCGGCCGACCTGTCTGCGTTGTCGTCGACGGCTCAGTCACAACGGGTGGATGCGGTGGGCCATCTGCTCGGCATCGGCGAATGGACGACACGCAGTCGCAGCGTGCTGTCCGGCGCGGCCGGAAACCCGCAACGGCTCGCCGCGCTCGCGCTGAACACCCCCGAGTACCTCACCGAGTAGGAGTCACCGTGGACACCATCACCCGGCGGCGGTTCCTGATCGCGTCTGGCGTCACCGGCGGGGCCGCAGTCGTCGCGGGCTCCGCCGCGGTCACCTGGAGCCAGCTGCACGACCGGGCGGCCACCGACCCTTTGCCCACCGGATCCGACATCCTGGTGCTGGTCACGCTGTACGGCGGTAACGACGGCATCAATACCGTCGTCCCGTACGCCGACCCGGCTTACCACGACGCCCGGTCGGACCTCGCCTACGCCGAGGGTGACGTGCTGCACCTGTCCGACGGACTCGGATTGAACCCCGCGATGATGGGGATGGCCGGGTTGTGGCAGGCCAAGCAGCTGGCGATCGTTCGGGGCGTCGGCTACCCCAAGCCGGACCACAGCCACTTCCGTTCAATGGACATCTGGCAAACCGCATCTCCCGAGCACCCGGTCGCCACCGGCTGGATCGGCCGCTGGCTCGACGCGACGGGCGATGACCCTATTCGTGCCGTCAACATCGGCTCGGTGCTGCCGCCACTTGCGGTCGGCGCCAACGCAGCGGCCGCTACGTTGCCGCTCGGCAAGGCCGCGCCCCTGGCCGCCGACCTGCAGGCCGCATTGGCAGGCCTGAGCAAGGCTGACTCGTCCGATGGCGCCGCGCCGGCGATGGTCGCCCAGTCGCTTCGCGACGAGCGGACTGTAGCCGCCACCTTCGCCTCGGTGCTGGATCCGAAGGCAGCCGACCCGGACCACGACCAGGAGTCCGCGGCCGGTTCAGCAGGTGGTCAAGCCAGCCTGAAAAACCAGCTGGACGTCGTGGCCCGATGCATCAAGGCAGGCGTGCCGACCCGCGTCTACAGCGTCAGCCTCGGCGGGTTCGACACCCACGCCAACGAGAAGGGCACCCAGCAGACGCAGCTCGGCGTGCTAGACGCAGCTGTCTCCGGGTTCTTGAAGGACATGGCCAGCGACCCGCACGGCCGGGGCGTGGTGGTGGCGGCGTATTCGGAATTCGGCCGCCGGGTCAAGGCCAACGCCTCGCAGGGCACCGACCACGGCACGGCTGGTCCGATGTTCGTCGCCGGGCTACCGGTACGCGGCGGGTTCTACGGCGCGCAGCCGTCCCTCACCGATCTCGACAACGGCGACCTAAAGGCGAACGTCGACTTCCGGGTCGTCTACGGCGAGCTGCTTTCGTCCGTGTTGAACGCCGACCCAGCGCAGGTGCTCGGGTCGGACCGTCCGAAGCTGGGGCTGATCAGCGCCTGATCGTGAAGTCCTCGATTACCGGGTTGGACAACAGCGTGTCGGCGATGTGGGCAATGGCGTTGTCGTCGATGGCATCCTCGACGTCAAGCTCGAAATGCTTGCCCTGGCGAATTGCGCTGACCCCTTTCACGCCCAACCGGCCCAGCGCGCCCAGGATGGCCTGACCCTGCGGATCGAGGATCTCAGGTTTCAGCACGACGTCGACGACCACGCGGGCCACGGTGGTTCCTCCCTCAAGTTGCTGGGGTCACCCTATCCAGTCGGCGAAGCGCAGACCGGTGAGCCGTTCATATGCCTCGAGGTAACGCTCACGGGTCGCCGCGACCACCTCGTCGGGCAATGGCGGGGGTGACTGCGCGTCGTGCCGGTCCCATCCGGACGCCGATGAGACCAGCCAGTCGCGAACGTACTGCTTGTCGAAGCTCTGCTGTGAACGTCCGGGACACCACTGATCGGCCGGCCAGAACCGTGACGAGTCGGGGGTGAGAACCTCGTCGGCCAGCACCAACCGTCCGTCGCTGGCGATGCCGACCTCGATCTTCGTGTCGGCGAGCAGCACGCCTGCCCGTTGCGCGACCTCGGCCCCGCGGGCGTAAACGCTCATCGTCAGTCGGCGCAGCTCCTCGGCGACGTCGGCGCCCACGGCGGTAACCGTCTCGTCAAATGTCATCGGTTCGTCGTGCGCACCGACCGGGGCTTTGGTCGTCGGCGTGAAGATCGGAGTCGGCAGCCGGGATCCGTCAGTCAGCCCTGGGGGGAGGTCGATGCCGCACACCCGCCCGGTGGCGCGATAGTCGAGCAGCCCCGACCCGGTCAGGTAACCACGGACGACACATTCGATCTTCACCATTTCCAGGGGTCGGCACAGCATCGCCCGCCCGCGCCATTGCTGCGGAATCGCTGGGTCGTCGACGCTGAGCAGGTGATTGGGAGCGACGTCGGCGAGTTGGTCGAACCACCACACCGACAGCGCGGTGAGGATGCGGCCCTTGTCGGGGATCGCCGTTTGCAGCACGTGGTCATACGCCGAGATGCGATCGCTGGCGACCATGAGCAACAGCCCGTCAACGGTGCGGTACAGGTCGCGCACCTTGCCCGTGTGAAGGTGGATCAAGCCACCTGTGGGGCTCGGGGGCCGGCCGTTCGGGCGGTCTGCCTTCTGGGTCACGCGGGCGATCCTGTCAGACCCGTTCCCGCCAGCCCAGCTCGATGACCAACAGCAGGTTGCGGTGCCCAGCCGAACGTATCGCTCTATTGATCATGGAACGACGGTCAGAGAATCGGCGCCGGGACGTAGCGGGCGGCGGACGGGTCAGTGACCAGCGCGGCATCGACGGCCGCGACCACCGCGGCCACCTGAGCCTGAGCCACGCCGGCGAACGACAACGGGTCGGCGAGCAACCCGTCGAGCTCGGCAGCGGACAGCCGCAGTCGCGAATCCGCCGCGAGCAGTTCGAACAGGTTGTTGCTGTCGGTGCCCTTCTCCCGCATCTCGAGCGCGACCGCAACCGCATGCTGGCTAATCACGTCGTGTGCGACTTCGCGGCCCACACCCGCTCGCACCGCGGCCATCAGCACCCTCGTCGTGGCAAGAAACGGCAAGTAGCGATCGAGCTCGCGCGCGATCACCGCCGGATAGGCGCCGAAGTCGTCCAGCACGGTGAGCGTCGTCTCGAGCAGACCGTCCAGCGCGAAGAATGCGTCGGGCAGGGCGACCCGGCGGACAACCGAGCACGACACGTCGCCCTCGTTCCACTGATCGCCCGCGAGCTCGGCCGCCATCGACGCGTAGCCGCGCAGGATCACCGCGAAACCGTTGATCCGTTCGGCCGACCGGGAGTTCATCTTGTGTGGCATCGCGCTCGACCCGACCTGACCCGGACGGAACCCTTCGGTGACCAACTCGTGCCCGGCCATCAGCCGGATCGTCTTCGCCATGGACGACGGCGCGGCGGCAACCTGCACGAGCGCGGACAGCACGTCGAAGTCCAGCGATCGCGGATACACCTGCCCGACGCTGGTCAGCACCCGGTCGAAACCCAGTTGAGCGGCGACCCGCGTCTCGAGATCCTCGAGCGCCGATGACGACCCGAGCAGGTCGAGCATGTCTTGCGCAGTGCCGACCGGGCCCTTGATGCCACGCAGCGGGTAGCGGGCGACCAGGTGGTCGATCCGGCCGAGCGCGACGAGCAACTCGTCAGCGACGGAAGCAAACCTCTTGCCTAGGGTGGTGACCTGCGCGGCGACGTTGTGCGAGCGGCCAGCCATCACGAGGGCATCGAACTCGGCGGCGCGTCTGGCAAGACGGGCCAGCACGGCCAGGGTCTTGTGCCGCACCAACGCGAGCGACACTCGCACCTGCAGTTGCTCGACGTTCTCGGTCAGGTCTCGGCTGGTCATCCCCTTGTGGATGTGCTCGTGGCCGGCGAGGGCCGCAAACTCTTCTATCCGCGCCTTCACGTCGTGCCGGGTGATTTGTTCACGGGCGGCGATCGACGCCATGTCGACCCGGTCGACGACCGACTCGTACGCCTGGATCGCCCCGTCAGTCACGGTGACACCGAGGTCGCGTTGCGCCCGCAACACGGCGATCCACAGCTGCCGTTCAAGGACGATCTTGTGCTCGGGCGACCAGACCGCCGTCATCGCGGGTGAGGCGTACCGCGTGGCAAGCACGTTCGGGATCACGGCACCAGTGTCGCGCACAGCACGCAACTAGGTCAGCTGAACGGCGCCGGCAACCGGATCTCGCCGGCGGCTGCGCGGGCAGCGATATCGCGACGGTACTGGCCGCCCGGCAGGTCGATCGTCGCCACCAGCGCGTACGCGCGATCGCGGGCTGCCGCGAGCGAGCCACCGGTCGCGGTGACCGACAGCACTCGGCCCCCCGCCGACACCACCGCGCCGTCGTCGCGGCGACGGGTCCCGGAGTGGATCACGCCCGGCTGATCGGCGCCGATAATCAGGTCACCGGTACGCGGTGTTGCCGGATAGCCGCCCGCCGCGATCACCACGGTTACCGCAGCAGCATCCTGCCACTGCAGCTGCGGTAGCGCGGCGAGCGTCCCGGTGGCCGCCGAGTGCAACAGCGCACCGATGGGCGACTCGAGCAGGGCGAGCACAACCTGGGTCTCAGGATCTCCGAACCGGGCGTTGAATTCGACCACTCGTGGGCCGCGCGCGGTCAGGGCAAGACCGATGTAGAGCAGGCCGGCGAACGGGGCACCGCGGCGCGCCATCTCCGCGATGGTCGGTTGGGCGACCGTGCGCATGACGTCCCCGACCGTCCCGGGCGGCAGCCACGGCAGCGGTGCATATGCGCCCATGCCGCCCGTGTTGGGGCCGGTGTCGCCGTCCCCAATGCGTTTGAAGTCCTGGGCGGGCAGCAGCGCCACGACGCTCGCCCCGTCGGTGACACAGAACAGCGACACCTCGGGGCCATCGAGATACTCCTCGACCACGACACGCGCGCACCGGCTGGCGTGCGCAAGCGCCGCTGCCCGGTCGGTAGTGACGATGACCCCCTTGCCGGCGGCGAGGCCGTCGTCCTTCACGACATATGGCGGCCCGAACACGTCGAGCGCCGCACCGACCTCGGCCGGGCCAGTGCAGACCCGAGCGGTGGCCGTCGGGACGCCGGCAGCGGCCATCACGTTCTTGGCAAACGCCTTGCTGCCCTCGAGTTGCGCCGCCGCGGCCGACGGGCCGAAGCAGTCGATGCCGGCGGCGCGCACTGCGTCCGCGACGCCTGCGACGAGCGGCGCCTCGGGACCGATCACAACCAGATCGGCATCGACCTCGAGCGCCAATCGGGCGACGGCCACCCCGTCCTGCGTGTCGACCCCGCGCTGCTCGGCAACGGCTGCCGTACCCGCATTTCCCGGCGCGCAGATCAGCGCGGTGACCGAGGGATCCGCGGCGAGCGCGAGGCACAGCGCATGCTCCCGCCCCCCAGATCCGATGACGAGTACGCGCACGGGCGGGCAGCCTAATCCGTGGGCTCAGCTGACGGTGACAACCACCAGGCCGGCCCTTGTCGGGACGAGCACCTGGTTGCCGTGCAGCGCGGGCGTCGCGAACCGGGTGACGTCACCCACGGCGACGTCGAGCGTCGAGCGGCCGGTGACCGGGTCCAGCGCGTGCAGCCGGCCGGCGTCCTGGTCGAGGCTCCACACCCGGCTGCCACCGAGCACAGGTGACCCGGCGATGGACTGCTCCGCATGCCACAGCACGCGCATCGTCCCGCTCGCATCGATCCGGACGGCCCGCACGCCGTCAGCACACGGCACGTACACCACATCGCCAGCCACCGCCGGCCCACCGAACGAGCGGCACAACTCCAAGCTGCTGACCTCGCCGCCGATGCCGCCGAGCGCGTTCTGGCGCAGCACGTAGCCGGTGCCGGACTTGCCGGCGATGAACACCCACCGCTCGTCGACCAGGGCCGGGCCTTGCGAGCCGAGATCCAGGTCAGCGCCGTTGTCACTCTGCCAGCTGCGCGGTGAGAAGGAGTCGAGCAGCTTCACCGTGGACGGGTCGATCTTGAGCACCGAGTCGCTGAAGTCGTAGCGGTCACCCGTGCCGGCTTCGCCGTTGCCCACCGCCACATACAGCTGCCCGGCCGGATCGACGACGGGACCGGCGGGCGCCCAGATCCCGCCCTCGCGGATGGTCGGCACGGTGTAGTCGACTGCTGCGCCGGTGCCGTCGAGGCGCACGCCCACCAGGCGACCCTTGTAATCGCCGCAGTCGCCGTCTCGGCCGCCGAACGGTACCCACACCCGCCCACCCGCGACGGCGAGCGCACCCCGTTCCTGCATTGCCCGCGGGTCGGCCCCGGGCAGGTCGACGCTGACGTGCCAGCGGGTCGCCCCGGTGCGGACGTCGAGAGCGACGAGCTCGTGCCGCACCGGGTCGCGCTGCTCGGTGACCACGAAGACCGATCCGGACGCCGGGTCATACGCCGGCGTCGCGGTGATGCCGGACGGGTCGATGTTGCCGCAGGGCAGGTCGCTCCTGCGGGCCGGCGGCCCGAGCTGGGCGCGCCACAGCGGACGTCCCGAGGCGTCCAGCCCGTACACGCTGTTGTTCTCGGTCGCGGCGATCGTCACACCAGCGCCGACGATTGGCGAGGCATACATCGCGGCGTCAAGGTTCACCGCTGTCGTGTGCAGCGCACCGGTGGGTGTGGGCAGGACGCGCGACATTCCCGTCCGCGCAGCGTCGCCGTGATAGGTCGGCCAGTCGGGAACCGGCGGGGTAATCGGCCCGGTCGTCGGGCTCGGTGTGCTGCCCGCCGACGTCTGCGTGGGCGGCTGCTCGGACGGCGCCGGATCGGTACCGCCGCTCGTGCATGCGGCGAGCGCCAGCCCCATCGTGCAGAAGATCACGGCCCGCCGCATACGGCAGTGTGACTCAGTCGAGTAAGTCGCGGACGGCGATCGTTTCGTCCCGTCCGGGACCGACACCGATCACCGAGATCGGCGCCCCGATCATCGCTTCCAGTGTGGCGACGTAGTCGCGAGCGTTACCCGGCAGGTCGTCGAGCGTGCGGGCCTTCGCGATGTCCTCGTCCCATCCTGGAAAGGTCTCGTAGATCGGGAGGGCTCGGGCGAACTGCGCCTGCGTCATCGGCATCTCGTCGTGGCGGACGCCGTCGACCTCGTACGCCACGCAGACCGGAATCTCTTCCATACCCGTCAGCACGTCGAGCTTGGTGAGCACGAAGTCGGTGACCCCGTTCACCCGGGTGGCATAGCGGGCGATCACCGCATCGAACCAGCCGCATCGGCGCGGACGTCCGGTGGTGGTGCCGTACTCGGCACCAGCCTCGCGCAGTCGCTCGCCCTTCACGTCGAGCAGTTCGGTCGGGAACGGCCCCTCGCCTACCCTCGTCGTGTACGCCTTGACCACGGCGATCACCCGGGTGATCCGAGTGGGTGGGATGCCGCTGCCGGTGCAGGCGCCGCCCGCCGTCGCGTTGGACGACGTGACGAACGGATAAGTGCCGTGGTCGACGTCGAGCAGTGTCGCCTGACCCGCTTCCAGGACGACATTGCGGCCCTCGTCGAGCAGCTGCTCCAGCAGCAGGCTGGTATCGGCGACCATCGGGCGCAGCCGATCCGCGTAGCTGAGCAATTCATCGACCACAGCGTCGACCTCGACGGCTTTCCGGTTGTAGACCTTGACGAGCACCTGATTCTTGAACGCCAACGCCCCGGTGACCTTTTCGCGCAGCACTGCCTCGTCGAACAGATCCTGCACCCGAATACCGATGCGCGACATCTTGTCTGCGTACGTGGGGCCGATGCCCCGTCCTGTGGTGCCGATGCGCCGGCTGCCCAGGAAGCGTTCGGTGACCTTGTCGATCGTGCGGTTGTAGGACGTGATCACGTGGGCTGAGGCGCTGACGACCAGCTTGGACGTGTCGACGCCGCGAGCGTCGAGCGCGTCGATCTCCTCGAAAAGCACGCCGAGGTCGACGACCACACCGTTGCCGATGATCGGCGTGCAGCCCGGGGTAAGGATGCCGGACGGCAGTAGGTGCAGGGCGTATTTCTGCTTGCCGATGACGATCGTGTGGCCGGCGTTGTTGCCGCCGTTGAACTTGACGACGGCGTCCACCCGGCTGCCGAGCAGGTCGGTCGCCTTGCCCTTGCCTTCGTCGCCCCACTGGGCGCCGAGCAGAACGATCGCGGGCATCCCGGGCCTCCTTGGGCTTACGGATTGGGGCGCAGCGAAGGGTACGGGACGCCGGAGGATCAGCCGCTGAGAGCCGCGGCCGCCCCGGGGTCACTGTCGGCGAGGAACGTCGCGCACCGCTGCGCCTCGTCCTGCTCGCCGATCGCCGACGCAGCCTGGCCGAGCAGGTACAGCGCGCGCAGGAACCCTCGATTCGGATCGTGCGCCCACGGAATCGGCCCGTTGCCCTTCCAGCCGGCGCGGCGCAGCGCATCCAAGCCTCGGTGGTAGCCGGTGCGGGCGTACGCATAGGCCTCGACTGGGCGGCCGGCCGCGAGCGCCGCCTCGGCCAGCGTGGCCCACGCCGCGGAGGACGCAGGATGCGCAGCGGCCACCGCACTGGCGTCCTCGCCGGTGGCTAGCTGCTCGACCGCCGGGTCGACCGGAAGCCGGGTGGGCGGCACGAGCAGATTGCCGAAGCCGGTCATAGCTGCATCCTCCCCCGGCCGGCCCCTCCGCCGTCCCTCGCCCTCCGGCCGGCCGGTCGGCGGTATTGGTTCGTTCTGCACCGCCAGGGTACGAACTCGACCAAAGGTCGCCGGGACGGGCTGGACGGGCGGGCTCACGTGGTGGGCGACGTGCCGGCGCTCTGCAGGTCCTCGCACGCCTTGGTCACCCGGGCGGCCATCCCGGTTTCGGCGAGCTTGAGATAACTGCGCGGGTCGTAGACCTTCTTGTTGCCCACGTCGCCATCTACCTTTAGGACGCCGTCGTAATTGGTGAACATGTGGCCGACGATCTCGCGGGTGAACGCGTACTGGGTGTCGGTGTCGACGTTCATCTTGACCACGCCATAGGACAGTGCCTCGCGGATCTCGTCCAGAGCCGAGCCCGAACCGCCGTGGAACACCAGCTCGAACGGGCTGGGCTTACCGAGCTTGGCAGCCACCTCGTCCTGGATGTGCTTAAGCACTTCGGGACGCAGCTTGACGTTGCCCGGCTTGTAGACGCCGTGCACGTTGCCGAAGGTGGCCGCCAATAGATACCGGCCCTTTTCGCCGGTGCCGAGCACCTCGGCGGTGCGCAGCGCGTCCGCCGGCGTGGTGTAGAGCTTCTCGTTCATCTCCCCGACGACGCCGTCCTCCTCGCCGCCGACCACACCGATCTCGACCTCGAGGACAACCTTGGCGGCGGCCGCCTTCTGCAGCAGCTCAGCGGCGATCCGCAGGTTCTCCTCGAGCTCGATCGCCGAGCCGTCCCACATGTGCGACTGGAACAACGGGTCTCGCCCGGAATCCACCCGTTGCTGCGAGAGCGCGATCAGGGGCCGTACATAGGAGTCGAGCTTGTCTTTTGGGCAGTGATCGGTGTGCAACGCGATGTGGACCGGATACTTGTCGGCCACCGCGTAGGCGAACTCGGCGAGCGCTACCGCGCCGGTGACCATCTCCTTTACCCGGGTGCCGGACGCGAACTCCGCGCCTCCCGTTGACACCTGCACGATGCCGTCGCTGCCGGCATCCGCGAAGCCGCGCAGCGCCGCATTCAGTGATTCCGATGAGCTGACGTTGATGGCGGGATAGGCGAACCCCCCGCCCTTGGCGCGGTCGAGCATGTCGGCGTAGATCTCGGGAGTCGCGATCGGCATGCCGATCAGTATTCCCCAGAGCGAACACACTCGACAGCTGCGGTTGGCACGTGATCGGCTCGGCAGATGGATGTTCTCGTACTCGGTGGAACGGTTTTCCTCGGACGGGCGGTGGTCGCCGAAGCGCTCGCGGCCGGCGACTCGGTGACGGTTTTCAACCGGGGACGCTCCGGGCCGGCTTCCGACCGTGCCAGCCAGCTGGTCGGCGACCGCACGATCGCGGCCGACCTCGAACAGCTCGCCGGGGGGCGGTTCGATGTCGTAGTCGACTCCTCGGGCTACGTCCCAGTCGATGTCGACGCCTCGGCGCGGCTGCTCGCTGCGTCCTGCCGCCACTACTCCTTCGTTTCGAGCATCAACGCCTTCCCTGGCTGGCCCGAGGCGAAGGATTACCGCGCTGGCGGCGTCCACGACGGCGACCCGGACGCGACCCGCGCAGACGCGCCCGCAGACGAATCGGCCGCGTACGGCTGGCTCAAGGTCGGCTGCGAGCTCGCCGCGCTGCGTGCATTCGGGCCCGATCGGACCGCGCTGCTGCGCGCAGGGTGCATCGTCGGCCCGCACGACTCGGCGGTCGGCCGCCTGCCGTGGTGGATCAACCGGGTGGCGCGCGGTGGCGACGTGCTGGTGCCCGGCGGGCCGGACGACCCGGTCTCGGTGATCGATTGCCGCGACCTGGCGAGGTTCGCCTTATTGGCGCCCCCCGGCACATTCGAGACGACCGCGCCGCCGATCAGCCGCGGCGAGCTGATGGCCGCCTGTCGGGCGGCAACCGGATCCGACGCCGTGTTCAGCTGGGTCGACAGCGACTGGCTCGCCGGGCAGGACGTCGCGGGCTGGACGGAGATCCCGCTCTGGCTACCTGACGCGCCGAGCCTGTTCGCGCATGACGCGAGCGCGGCTCGGGCGTCGGGCCTGGCGACCCGCCCGATCGCCGACACGGTGGCTGACACCTGGGCCTGGCAGCAATCGGTGCCCGGCGGTTGGCGGCCCAGTCCCCGGACGCCCGGCCTGTCGCCGGCGCGGGAAGAATCGCTACTCGACGCTTGGCGCGGTTGAGGCGTCGACGCGATCGCCGA
>JBDUCV010000089.1:0-8039 GCA_040003255.1 Actinomycetota bacterium | reverse complement strand
GGGTCCCACGCCGGGTTGCCAGCTGTGACCATTCCCGTCCCATCGCTCACTGTCCGCCGCCGGCGTGAACTGAGTGTCGTCCCCGATGACCGGCGCAATGGGTGTGGCTCCGCCCCCCATGCGCTGATCGACGGCGTCCGCCACCAGGGCGCAGTTATTCTTTCCCTTACCGGGGTTGACGCCGTCCACGATTTTCTTCGCCTTGTCGATCGCGTCCTGGACCTTCTTGGCATCCGGGCTGGTCTTGCCAAGGTCCTGCCCGCCCCGCTTAAGCTCCTTGGCCAGCTGTTCGTTGTCTGCCTGGGTTTCCTGCGCTGCGGCGCTCTTCGCCGCACCCCGGCGGTTCGCGGCCATCGCGCCGGCGGCGAGGCCGAACGCCCCGCCGGTCGCCCACATCGCGCCCTTCTCCGACAGCGAGCAGTCCGAGAAGCCGCTGCAGTCGTCGGCGAACGCCGGTCGAGAGCTGGCAGTCCACCATGCCGCGGCGAAGAGGAACACGAACACGGCGGGGTGCGCGAGCACCGGGCGGCGGCGCTTGACCGGGGCGACCGGACGGTGGGGACGGACCGGGCCCGGGAACAGCACCGCGGAGATGGCGTAGGCGATGAACGCACCGATCACCAGGGGAGTGAAGCCCTGACGGAACGTCGTCGTTGTCTCGGGGCGGATGTAGCGGTCGGCGACCACGTACGCGACGCCCATCGCGGCCGCGACCCGCAGGAGCAGCGGTATCCGCTCGAGCAGCCGTGGCAACACTGGAATCCGAGGCAGCACCACGGTGCGAATCAGCTCCACCGCGGTCACCGCGGCGGCGAAGGTGAGCGCGGGCCCCCAACGCTCCAGCACCCCGGTCATGATCGCGGTGGCGACCAGGGCGGTCAGCGGAGCCGCAATGAGCAGCATTCGCAACGACGGCGTCGATCGCGGCGCCGGGGGTCAGTGACCGCACCCGCGCCGGCCACCGCAAGTTCACAACGGCCTCGATCGTGACGCCCACGGCTGCCGACACCGCTGCCGCTCCCGCCAGCACGGTCGGGTGATCGCGCAGCGGCAGCAGGAAGGGGGTCGGTACGGACGTGACGCTGTCGCGCATCGTCCACAGTGGCCTGACCAGGTATTGCGCGCTGCGCGCCCAGAGATAAGTCAACAACCCGGCTGCAGCAGCCGTGCCGAGAACGCACGCCACCCAGCCGACCGGCTCCTTGGTGAACCGGACACTCGCCCCGATTGCCCGGGCAGCAAGTGGATTGACCACGACGAGCAGCGCGAGTACGGCGTAGGACAACAGCTGCGGGTAGTAGAACTGCGCCACCTTGTCGACGAAGTCGTAGTTGTCGATCGTCACCTGGATGAGGCCGTCCTGCGCCGGATTCAGCAGATCGCCCACGATGAAGCCGATGAGCGCCCAGACTCCGAGCGCACCGCCCTGCATTCCGACGATGACGAGAATCATCATCACCGACAGCGACCCGAGGTAGGTGAACACGTCGTGCGTGCGGCCCACCACGAAGCCGATCAGCACTGCGACGAACGGAACCAGCCAGCCCGCAAGGCGGACCGCGCCGAAGTGCCACCCGTCCGCGAAAGCGCCGCCCAGTGCGGATGACACCCGGGAGACCCGGTTGGGAAGCCGGCGCCACAGGAGTGCTGACGCACGGTCGGCGGGAGCATCGGGCGCGCCGTGGACCGCGGGAGTATCAGGCGCGGCGCGGACCGCGGGAGTATCGGGCGCAGCGGGGTCAGCCGGAGGTGGCGTGGGCGGCGTCCCGTGCACGGCCCAGAGCGTATCGGCACCCAAAGGCGGCGCAAATTGGGTCGCGTGCCAATATCAATGCATGCCAATCGCGACGAGTTCCTTAGCCCATGTTCGGCTGACTGTCACCGATATCGATCGATCCCGCGCGTTCTACGAGGGTCTATTCGATCTTCCGGTCGCGCTGGAGGTGCCAGCCGACGCAGATGATGCGACGCGTGAGCAGCTGTCGTTCTTGTTCGGTGGCGTCATCTACAAGCTGGGGGATTCGCTGCTCGGACTGCGACCGGTGGCCAGCGACCGTTTCGATGAGGACCGCGTCGGCCTCGATCATGTCAGCTTCGCCGTGGCCAACCGCGATGAACTCGACTCGGCCATCACCCTGCTCGACGAGCGCGGCATCGGCCATGGCGATGTGAAAGATCTCGGCACGGGCTACATCCTGGAGTTCCGCGACCCCGACAACATCGCCCTGGAGCTCTACGCCCCAAAGGGCTGAAGGGCCCTTTACCGCGGACGCCGTCACGAGTCTTTCAATGTGGCGTCAAGGGTGATTTCGACTCCGGTGAGGGCTTTGCTGACCGGGCAGCTGACTTTGGCGTCCTCGGCGGCTTTGGCGAAGCCGGCTGCGTCCAGACCCTCGACCTCGCCGCGGACGGTGAGGGCAATGCCGGTGAGCCGCAGCCCGCCGCCAGTGCGGTCGGGCCCGAGTGATACGTCGGCCTGAATGTCCAGGGTCTGCGGGGTGCCGCCGGCTTTGGCGATGAGGCCGGACAGTTGCATCGCGTAGCAGGACGAGTGCGCAGCAGCGATGAGCTCTTCTGGACTGGTTGTGCCGTCGGCCGCATCGGCCGTGCGTTTGGGAAAGGACACGCGGTAGGTGCCGGCGTGAGAACTGCTGAGTTCGACCTGGCCGGAACCCTCGTTCAGGGTGCCGTTCCAGGCGGTGCGAGCGGTACGGGTCGACATCGATGCTCCTCGATTGGTCGGTCGTGGTATCAAATCAGGTCTGAAGCGCCTGGGCGAGGCCGTCGCAGTCTGCCGGCGTCACGGTCAGGTTCGGGTGCCGCAGCATGCCGAGTGGGTCGATGCCCTTGATCGGGCGGCGAAACTCGACGCAAACCCCGCGCACGGAGTTGGTGGCGAAGGTGAGCCCCCGATCGGTGAGGCCGAGGCGAGCCGGCCCGGCGGTCTTGAGGAACGCGTACGGGCCAGTGAACTGCACGTGGCTGATGTTCGTCAGCGGCGTGCAGACCCGCCAGCGGCCGAAGCGCACTCGAAGTGAATCGTCGGTGACCGTGATCGAGGCGGAGCGCTCGTTCACCCCGAACAGCCGAGCCGCCCGCCGGTAGCGAGGATCGAATCGGAACCCGAACTCCTGCACGCGGCGGCTCACCTAGGCGTCCTACCCAGCCAGCGCGAGCCGTAAACCCGCGGCGACGGAGTGCCGTGGCTCGCGCACGGCACTAAATGGTTCCGGTGCGGATGTTGTCGCGGATGAAGTGGTAGGCCGGGTCCCGCAACGCCGCCGCCCCGTTCAGGTCGGTCACCGGGATGCCGTTGTTCAGCAGATACATGCCGGCCGCTCCGGTCGAGACGTGAGCGCCGTACCAGTCGTCGACGATGTGCGCCTGCTGCTCATTATTGAACGAGTTCCATGCCAGGCCGGACCAGGACAGGTCGGTCAACCGGGCCGCCTCTGATAACCCTGTGTGGTAGCTATAGTTCGAGTCCATCCCGCACAGCACGCCCAGGAACGAGTTGGTGGTGATCTGCCAGGCGTGCGTGAGCTCGTGGATGAAAACCGAGCCCGGCTGGGAGTAGTCGGTCCCGGCCTGGGCATAGGACATCGGCTTCTCGAACGCGTCATCCAGGTTGACCAGGATCGAATCGTCGACGGACGGAATCGTGTACTTGCGGCCGTTGTCGTGCGAGAGGTTGGTCAGCGTGACCCGGTCGAAGTCGACCGTGCCATTGAAGACCCGGTCGGCAAAAGACCGCTCCCCGACCGTCATCGCCCGGTGCTTGACATCGATGGCTTCGGCCACGACGACACCGGCGACGACAGCCGGTATTAGACCGAACGGGCCAAGGACCCACAGCACCGCTCCCGCGGTGACCAGCCCGGCGATGACATCGGGCGTGCCGATCCGCACACCAATGTCGGCGAGCTCGGTACCGACGAGCACGATCCAGCCGGCCGGGCCGAGCACGGCGTTGGCCAGGATTCCCTTGACCGCAAACTCCAGGACGTCGATCGCGGTGCCGAGCACGCCCCCGATCTCGGCGTGCATCGAGAACCCGAGGCCGTGACTGTCCCGAAGGGTGGCCCAGTTCAACGCGATCGCTGGGTTGTTCCCTGACTCGGAGAAGTTGTCCTGCCGACGTCCGGGAGTGTCGGTGCCATAGACGTTTCCGGTGCGTTGAGCGGCGATGACCGGACCGCCGCTAGTGGTCACCCACGCCTGCAAGCCGTAGTTGTAGGAAGGAAAGCCAGTCGCCCGAATATGCCCGAAGAAGCGGTAGCTGCCGTCACTAGACAGCTCGAAGCCGACGTGTCCGTTGATCGGCGTGCCGTCATTGGTGTTGATGTCGGTCTCGACCGTGAACGACTCGACCAGGCCGAGCCGGTCGAGAATGGTCAGCACCGTCGTGGGCGCGCCGATGTGCAGCAGATCAGTGAGGTCGCGGACCGAGGGTGCCGTGTGCACCCAGGACTGCAGGACTTCAGTGCGATAGGAGCGCATGATCGCTGTCCCTCACTGCAACGCGACGAGAACGGGTAGCAGACCCTGACCCGACGCCAGCGGCTTGAGCGCCTTGCCGATGATCGAACCGAACGCACGGGTCGCGTCAGCAGCCTTCATCGCATACCCCGGCGTGGGCGAGGTGGTGAGCAGGTCACCGACCTCGACCGCGCCGTGGGAGGCATCGACCTGGCAGTACACCTTGCCGACGAGGGCAACCGTGACCCGGCCGGTGTCGTCAGACGGGTCGGCGTTGTCGGCCCGGTCGTCGAGGACGATGCCCGGCCGGTACGAACCGGCACCCGAGACCACACCCGCGACGGCCTTGTCATACGCCGAGGCGGACGGTTTCAGCCCGCCGTCCGCGTCGATGACCATCACCGTGCCTGGCGGGGCGACGGCCTTCTTTGCCAGGTCGAAGTCCTCGGCGAAGTCGGCGCCGGTGAGCCTGATGTCACCGCCCACAGTGACGTCACCGCCGACGCGCACGGCGCCGGCCACCCTGACCGAACCGGTAGCAACGACGTTGCCGAAGAACTGACCGGCGATCGTGCCGACCCCGGTGATGCCCGCGGAGTCGGTGAGCCCCGGCTCGACCGATCCGAAGACGCCGCTTCCGTGGTGGACCTTGGTGTGTCCCCACACCCCGTTGCCCTTCGGCCGTGCCGCCGCCACGGCATCGTGCAAACCGATGAGTGAACCGGCGGGGGAGTGCACGCCGATGCTCATTCGGTTGCTACGCCCGACCGGCGCCTGGGCAAGCCATTGCCCCGCGTCGGCCATTCGTAACGAGGCTTGCAAGTGGTCCGGCCGGGCCCGACTGATGGTTCGGGCCTCTGCTGACTCCTGGCGGTTTCCGCGGCCGGACGCGGGTGCGTCGGCGTCCATCAGCGCGTCCAGCCCATCGCTCGACACCGCCTGGACCCTCGCATCAGCAGTCACCGCAGCGCGACGGGCAGCCTCGACGGTGCTCTCGCGTGCCCCAAGGCCGCCGAGCAGGCTGCCGAACCGGGAGCCACCCTCGGCGAAGCCCTCGATGCCGTTCGACAACAGGCTGAACGCGCGAGCGCCCGAGCCGGTCTGTGAGTAGCCGCTGAGCCCGGCCTCGGCCCCGTTTCCCTGAATCCCGACTCCGGTGCTGCTGTTGTTCGCGCCGAAGACGCCGGCTGCACGGGGAACCGTCGTGACCCCGCATACGCCGGTGCCATGCGGGGAGCTGTCGGTGGCAGTCCATCCGGTCGTCGCGTCGTTGATCGCCAGCAGCGCGGAGGCATTCGGATCGTGCGCGAACAGCTCACCGCCGCTGCTGTGTGCGGAGTGGCCGCGGACTCCGGCGCCGGCCTCAGAGAAGCCGCTGATCCCGGCTTCGGGACCATTGCCCTGAACCCCCACGCCCTTGGCGGCATGGTCGTTGCCACCCATGACTCCCGCCGCGCCGGGGACGCCGGTCAGCCCGAATACCCCCGCCCCGCCCGAGCTACCGGCGGGCGGCGCGGTCTTTGCCTCGTTGCTGCCGAACACGCCCGACTTCGACCTGGACTTCGTACTGGCGTGCACGCCGTCGTCGTTGCTGGTCGTTCCGAATGCTCCGGGCATGTCGATGGTCCTCTCGGGATGGAGGCCGATGCAGCGGAGAGCGATTGGGCGGCATCGAGTCTCGACGCGGACGTCCGGACAAGAGTGCCGTTGGCTGGACCGACCGCGCAAATGACGGGGGTGGCGGTCAGGGACAATGTCGCGATGACCTGGATCGCACCGCCCCCGACACCCACCGACGGGCCACTCGTCGGAGCCGACCGACCCATTCTGGAGGGGTTTCTCGCTTGGCAGCGCAATACCCTCCTGAACATCTGCGCGGGGCTGACCGGAGCGCAGCTGGCTAAGCGGGCCGTTCCACCGTCGAACCTGTCACTGCTCGGGCTCGTCCGTCATCTGGCCAAGGTCGAACGCACCTGGTTTCGGCAGCGAGCTGGCGGCGAGCCAGTTGGCCCGATGTACGACCCCGATCAGGGACCTGACGTCGACTACAACGACCTGGACCCAGCGCTCGCCGAAGCCGACTTCGCGAGGTATCGCGAGGAGTGCCGGCTCGCCGACGCGGCGGTTGCTCGAATGGCGTTCGACGACACCTTCACCGCGCGCGACGAGACGTACTCGCTGCGGTTCGTCTACGTCCACATGATCGCCGAATATGCCCGCCACAACGGGCATGCGGACCTTCTTCGGGAGTTGATCGACGGGACGACCGGCAGGTGACGGCCAAGGAGGGCCGGATATGCCGCTTGCGGCGCCTCGCTCCTTACCGGCGCGCTCGGCGTGCCAGCATCTCGCGATAAAGACCCTGCATCGTCTCGCCGATCACATCGGGAGCGAAATCCTTAGCCCGGACGATGGCTGCGCGACCGAGCCGGCGACGCAATACAGGATCGGCGAAAAGCCGGCGCAACGCGGCCGCGAGTTCGTTGGCGTCGCCCGGGGAAAAGTGGAGCCCGTCCACTTCGTTGGTGATGATCTCGAGCGGCCCTCCTGCCGCGTCGGCGCGCTGGAGGCGACCGAAGTTCGTAGCGCAGAACCGTCGCCAGGAGGATGCAGGAGAGGTCCACCGCTACCAAGGTGACCCGGTAATGCCTCATCCATCGTCGCGGCGTGATGAGCGGCACCGAGCCCGGCACCATGGACGGTACGGTGAGCGCCGGCAGGGTCGGTACCGGATCGGATTTACCCATAAGGGCACGTTGTCGGCGCCGTGGTCTCGGCCGAGTGGGCGTCCAGCTCCGCAATCGACCCGGCAGTTACTTGCTGGCGCTGTATACGTCCACATGATCGCCGAATACGGTCGCAACGATGGCGCCCCCGACCTGTTACGGGAGCTGTCGACGGGACGACCCGCAGTTGACCGACTACGGTCATTCCCGACTTGACGTTCGAGCCTCGTGCCGAGGAGAGCCAAATGAGCCGCTTGGAGCGCCTCGCCCCCTTAACCGGAGCGCTCGCCATGCTCCTCTTCGTCGCCGAGGCCACCTTGTCCGGCAACACGCCGGACACCAATGCCCCGGCGCACGAAGTGGTGAGCTACTGGCAGGACCATCACACCCAGCAGCAAGTGGCCGGGGTGCTGTTCGGGCTCGCCGCGGTGGCGTTTGTCTGGTTTGGTGCGAGCCTGCGCCAGGCGTTGCGCCGCGCAGAAGGGGATCCAGGCCGTCTGTCGTCGATCGCCTTTGCGGGGACCGTCATCATCGCTGTCGGGCTGCTTACCTATGCGGGCTTTGGTCTCGCGATTGCCGACGCGGTTGGCAAGGTGCCGGAGTCGGTGACCCAGACGCTTAATGTGCTGACTGGCCCGGCCATCTTCATCACGATTCAAGTCGGCACCCTGCTGATGCTGCTTTCCGTCGGAATATCCGTGCTTCGTCACGGCGGCCTGCCTAGATGGATCGGCTGGGTTTCGATCGTGTTGGCCGTGGTAGCCGCTACGCCGGTCGGCTTCCTCGCCTTCCTGGCACTGATGCTGTATCTGCCCACGATGGGGATCCTGATCT